>JBNKOL010000061.1:0-32173 GCA_050294655.1 Sedimenticolaceae bacterium | reverse complement strand
GGGTTAAATAACCTGATTCCCCATATTACTCAGTCTATCGTCGGGTTACGCTACGCTAACCCGACCCACGACTCTTGCAATGCATCAGTAGTGCACATGCTTGAGCCGGACGATCAAAGACAACCGTCCGGCCAACGACATCTTTTCATCATTCTTGTTTTTCGAACACGAAGCGTTTCTGCTCAGCCTGCATTTTAACGGCTTTGGTCAATGCATCTCCCATACTTGGGGATGCCGCCGCTTGTTCTCGTTTTACCTTCGCCACATATTCGGACCGCGATTTACTTACCTCGGCGATCTCCTGTTTGATCTTCTTGCGTTCGTCTGTTTTTTCCCTCACGTACGCCATCTTCTGCTTGTCCGACAAACCTTTCATAGTAGGCGGCAGTTCCGTTTCATCCATTTTTGCCAGCTCTGTTTCGTCAACTTCACCTTCCTCAAGCGCATCAACCAGATCCCAACCCGCATTTTTGTAAAAGGCAGACGATTTGGATGTAGCCCGTTTGGCAAGCAGCCCCGCGGAAATCCCACCGCTCAGCTCATCCTGCTCCATTTGCCGACGAACCTTCTCGCTGCCTTTTGCACCGTAGGGGATATAGGTTGAATTGAGCTTGGCATTAAGCTCCGCCAGCTTTTTATCTTGCGGCGCCGGGATATGGACAACCTTCTGGTTCGCATCGATGCTCATATAGGCGCCACCCGCCAGCATCGCGCCCGATTCCCAATCATCATTGATACCCACCTCTCGTCCGCCGGCATGAATCGTATTGATCGTAATGCCGTTCTGAACAGCCAGCTTGGCGACTTTACGATAGTCGACAGGACCCTGTGCAAACGACTCATTACCCGCAATAAAGATGGTTTTGACATCCTTATCGGACTGGCTCCACTGCAAATCTTTGAGCGCGGTTTTGATAACATAGCCACAATATTCACTACCGCCATTGGTAGTCAGTGAAAAGAGCCCTTCAGACACGGCATCCAACTCGGTGGTAAAACCACTCAGCCTGCGGATGTATCCGGTATCTACGGAAAGTCCGTCATTTCCATATTCGAACAGAGCAATCTCAAGTATCGGCGTAACACCGTCCTTCCTGGCTGCGGAGAACTCGTTGACTATTTGCCACAGCTGATTGCGGGTCTGATCGATTAGCCCATCCATGCTGCTGCTGGTATCCAACAGTATTGCCACCTGGATTCTTGGCCTTTGAACATTTTCGATCCCTGTTACAGGGACATTGGCCAGCTCCTGCCGCCCAACGGCTTGTTGGTGGTTTTCATTGGCCGGGTGTATTGCCTGCGCCGACCCGGTAACCAGAGCTGTTACAAGCAAAGAAACAGATGAAAGACGACGTAGAGATTGATGTAAAAATTGCATAGCGACCTCCATGAAACAAATAACAAAAGACCTTGAAGTTCATACTATGCGACAGAGCAAGAATCCAATAGGCGCAATAGTGTAAGTTTCAAGCAGAATAATTTACCTGAATTTTACATTGCTATTGGCTATTTCCCTTTACACCAGCAGGCCCTATTCATGTCAATATGACAGGCATCGTCTCAGGGATGTATAGCGCTTACTTGATTGCCGCCAAGGCTCGGTTAACGGGTGTATAACTCGCGAAACACGAACTCGTCAGACAACCTAAGGATCGACAAACCGGTACATCCCACAGTACAGGCAGAAGTCGCAGAAAAGAGTATGCAGCGCATTGCCTCGGAGGCAGCGGCGCGCAATGGGAGGGTGGCCATCCCAGAATACAACCAACCCAGCGACAGTCACTGTGTAGCATCCCCGCCGGAAGATAGCGTTGCGTCTCCATCAGTGGGTGGCACGGCACCGCAATTTGACGAAGTTGTGTTGCTAGGGCCTGTTAACACGGCAACCTAATAGGGTAATTCGCCGGCTTATGGAACCTCTGCAACGTGGATCATTTGAGATATTGTCTACACTAGATACTGCAGGAACGCCTCAATCCAGGAGAATCCAATGAAGGAACAAAACAGTCATCACGAAATTGAAATTGGCAGCCGGCTGGAGCTGACACTTACAGATAACGATCGCGGGGAAGTCGTTCTCAAAGAAGTCTACGAGGTTGTCAAAGCCCCGGAAAAAGGCATCACTCGCGGCGCCGTGGATGAGTCACAGTTCGAAACAAGGCTGGTGTCTCAACAGTGGTCGGATCCGGAGCTCAAAGCGTTGAACGAGGAGGCTGAGTCAAAAGCAACGGCAACCCGAGGAGGCAATGCAGCGGTTGATGCCGGCAAGCTTGCGCTCGATGCCGGTAAGCTGGGGCTGGATATAGCCAAGTTTGCCTGGGATGTCGTCAAAAACAATAAGCCGGTCGTGGACGTGAAATCGACCACGACATCGGTGCTCTACAAGGATACCGGGGGCATGGACTACAAGGAGGCAAGGTCGGCAAGTCCCTCCTCGTACACACTTTCGGTTCGGGATTCGCTGATAAAGAGCTGGGAGGTGATACATGCCGATATCGTGTGTGAAGGCACCTATAACGCGAAGCCTCGCAACGAAAGCGTCCCCCTTGGCCACTATCTTCCCGACGTTCATTTATACGCGCCCAAAGCCCACGCTGATTTTCCCTGTCAACTCAACGCCAAGGCCGAGCTCTCCAATGTATCAAACATGGGGAAATCAGATATCGACCCCATGGTGACGATTCTCAGCTCTTTGGATTTTGGTTGGTTGTTTCAACGAAAGCACATAACGGTGAAGTTCGAAGCCAGAGGCAGCCAGGGGATTTCCCGCGTCGGATAACCCTGGGAATCACCGGGTTCCGCCACCGTTGGCGGCGGAACCCCTCAGATTCAAAGCAGCGCTGAGTGTAACAAAGAACGATCGCCTGCAGCCGACTGTTTCCGGCCCACTGGGGATCGCCAGATCGGTCTTGGCGGCGAGCACAGACAGGAACACCGGAAGATCAGGCCGGGTGGCTGGCGATCCATTCAGCCCTGCGCCGCCTCCAGCGCCTGGCTGATGTCGGCAATGATGTCATCCACATGCTCGATGCCGATGGACAGACGCACCATGTCGGCACTGACACCGGCCGTTCTCAACTCCTCTTCGTTGAGCTGACGATGCGTCGTGGAAGCGGGATGGCAAGCCAGGGACTTGGCGTCACCGATGTTGACCAGGCGCAGGATCATTTGCAGGGCATCGATAAAACGGGCGCCCGCCTCGATGCCCCCCTCGATACCGAAGCTGAGAATGCCCGACGCCTGTCCTCTGGTGATCTTTTGGCAACGCTGGTAGTGGGGACTCTCCGGCAGTGCCGCATAGTTGACCCACTTCACCTGAGGCTGCCCCTTGAGAAACTCAGCCACCTTCAGGCTGTTCTCGCAATGGCGCTCCATGCGCAGGCCGAGGGTTTCCAGCCCCTGCAAGATGAGAAAGGCGTTGAGGGGCGACAGCGCCGAACCGGTGTTGCGCAGGGGCACCACGCGGCAGCGGGCGATGTAGGCCGCCGGGCCCAATGCCTCGGTGTAGATCACCCCGTGGTAGGAGGGATCAGGCTCGTTGAGCATGGGAAATCTCTCTTTGTTAGCCACCCAATCGAACTTTCCCGAATCCACAATGATGCCGCCGATGGAATTGCCATGACCACCGATATACTTGGTCAGGGAGTGGACCACGATGTCGGCGCCGTGATCGAAAGCACGGCAGAGATAGGGTGTCGCCACCGTGTTGTCTACGATCAGCGGCAGACCGTGGCGATGGGCGATCTCGGCCAGTCTCTCCAAGTCGACCACATTGCCGGCCGGGTTGCCGATCGACTCGCAGAAGAGCGCCTTGGTGTTGGCGTCGATCAGGCTCTCCAACTTGTCGTAGTCGTCGAAGGAGGCCATGCGCACTTCGATACCCTGACGCGGAAAAGTATGCGCGAAAAGATTGTAGGTACCGCCATAGAGCTGGCTGGTGCTGACGATGTTGTCGCCGGTCATGGCGATACACTGGATCGCATAGGTAATGGCCGACATACCGGAGGCCACCGCCAGCGCACCGACGCCCCCCTCCATCTCGGTCAAGCGCTGTTCAAGCACCGCGCTGGTGGGGTTCATGATGCGGGTATAGATATTGCCCGCCACCTTGAGGTCGAAAAGGTCAGCGCCGTGCCGGGTATCATCAAAGGTGTAGGAGGTGGTCTGGTAGATCGGCACCGCCGCCGCCTTGGTGGTGGCTTCGGATGTATAGCCCGCGTGTAGCGCCAGGGATTCAAGTTTCATGTCAGTTCCTCTTCCTCGCTATGAAATGGTCATCGGGCACCCGATCCCTGAACCCCCTATGCTCATTTGATTATTAATCGATTACTGACCGACACCGACACAGCGAATACAATGGTCGGCGCAGGCTTGACTCTTCGCCATCGGCGAGAGAGTCATTAGTGTACCTCGCCGGAGAGAGCTTAACGACCGGGTCATTTGCGGCTTATCAATGCCTCCAGGTAGTGAGGGCGTGCACTATATCCACCACAGAGACGAGTTGTAAGCGGTCAGATGGCCGCTTATCCTTAGTGGATTGGTTTAATAATAGAGTCCCCATGCAAGAGTACGCCCTCATCCTGATCAGCACCGTCCTGGTGAACAACTTCGTATTGGTGAAGTTTCTCGGGATATGTCCCTTTATGGGCGTTTCACGCAAGCTGGAGACCGCCACCGGCATGGGCATGGCCACCACTTTCGTACTCACCCTCTCCTCCGTCTGCTCCTACCTGATTAATGAGTACATGCTGGTGCCGCTTGGCATCGAGTTCATGCGCACCATCGCCTTCATCCTGGTGATCGCCGTGGTGGTGCAGTTCACCGAGATGGTGATGCACAAGACAAGCCCCATGCTCTACCAGGTACTGGGCATCTTCCTGCCCCTGATCACCACCAACTGCGCGGTGCTCGGCGTGGCCCTGCTGAACACCCAGGAGCAACATGGTTTCATCGAATCAGGCCTCTACGGCTTCGGCGCCGCCGCCGGTTTCTCCCTGGTATTGGTGCTGTTCGCCGCGGTACGCGAGCGGGTAACCGTGGCCGACGTGCCGGAGCCACTGCAGGGCAACGCCATCGCCCTGATCACGGCGGGCCTGATGTCGATGGCCTTCATGGGCTTCGCCGGTCTGGTGACCACTTGAGGGTAAAGATTCCATGCTGATCGCCATTCTCGCCATCACCGGGCTCGCCGCCGCCTTTGGCCTCCTGCTTGGCTATGCCAATATCCGCTTCCATGTGGAGGGCGACCCAATTGCCGATCAGATCGAAAAGGTCCTGCCCCAGACCCAGTGCGGTCAGTGCGGCTATGCCGGCTGTCGCCCCTATGCCGAGGCGCTCGCCAGCAGTGAAGCGGCGATCAACCTATGCCCGCCGGGAGGGGAATCGACCATGGTGGCGCTGGCCGACCTGCTCGGACGCGATCCGATGCCACTCGATGCGGAGACCGCCGAAACCAAACCCAAGGCCGTGGCGCTGATCAAGGAGCAGGAGTGTATCGGCTGCACCCTCTGCTTGCAGGCCTGCCCGGTGGATGCCATCATCGGCGCCGCCAAGCAGATGCATGTGGTCATTGAGTCGGAGTGCACCGGCTGTGAGCGCTGCCTGCCCCCCTGCCCGGTCGACTGTATCCTGATGCAGCCACTGCCCGAGAGCACCGACAACTGGCGCTGGCCATTCCCGTCCAGCGGCCAGGAACCGATTGCGGCACACCCACAATAAACTATGTACGTCGAAGCGAAGAAAGGCCTCTCCCGCGAGCTGTGGAAATTCCACGGCGGCCTGCACCTGCCCGACCATAAGGAACTCTCCCTCACCCGCCCTACCCTGCAGGCCGCGCTACCGAAACGGCTGGTATTGCCGCTGCAGCAACACATTGGCACACCGGCCCAACCGTTGGTGGAGGTGGGTCAGCGAGTGCTCAAGGGAGAGAAGATCGCCGACTCGCCGGCACCGGTAACCGCGCCGCTGCACGCCCCCACCTCCGGCAGGGTAATCGCGATAGAGGACCATCCCATTCCCCACCCCTCGGGCCTAGCCGGACCCTGTATCATCATCGAGCCGGATGGCGAGGAGATCTGGGCGCAACTCCCCGAACCGATCGTCGACTACCTGCAGAGCGACGCCCAAACCCTGCGCCAGCGGATCCGCGAAGCGGGCATTGTCGGCATGGGCGGCGCTACCTTTCCCGCGGCGGTGAAGCTCAATCCCGGCAAGCCGATCAAGACCCTGATCATCAACGGCGCCGAGTGTGAGCCCTACATCACCTGTGACGACCGCCTGATGCGGGACCGCCCCGAGCGGGTCATAGAGGGGGTACGCATCCTGCAACACATGCTACAGAGCGAGGAGTGTCTGATCGCCATCGAGGACAACAAACCCGAGGCGATCCTGGCGCTGCACGATCTGGTGCGCGACGACGAACCCATCGAGGTGGTCCGCATACCCACCCTCTACCCCAGCGGCGGCGAAAAGCAGCTGATCCGCATCCTTACCGGCCGCGAGGTACCCAGCTCGGGCCTGCCGGCCCAGCTCGGGGTGATCTGCCATAACGTGGCCACCGCCGCCGCCATCGCCGACGCGGTACTGGAGGGCAAACCCCTGATCTCGCGCCTGATCACCCTGACCGGACAGGGCATTGGCGAGCCTGGCAATTTCCACGCCCTGATCGGCACTCTGGCCAGCGATCTGATAGCCCAGGCGGGCGGCTACCGGGGCAATCCCGAGCAGCTGATCCTGGGCGGCCCGATGATGGGCTTCGATCTGGCCAGCGACACCATCCCGATCACCAAGGGGGCCAACTGCCTGCTCTGCACCACGCCGGAGGAGGCGCCCCCGCCCGATCCGGCCCTGGCTTGCATCCGTTGTGGACGCTGCGCCGACGTCTGTCCGGCCAATCTGCTGCCCCAGCAGATGTATTGGCACAGCCGGGCCAAGGATCTGGAGAAGGCGCAGGACTACAACCTCTTCGACTGCATCGAATGCGGCTGCTGCTCCCACGTCTGTCCCTCCCACATTCCCCTGGTGCACTACTTCCGCTACGCCAAGCATGAGAGCTGGGCTCAGGAGCAGGAGCGCCGCGACTCGGAGCGCGCCAAGCAGCGCCACGACGCCCGCCTCGCCCGCCTGCAACGTCTGGAGGCGGAGCGCAAGGCAAAGCTGCGCAAAAAGAAGGAGGCCCTGGGCAGCAAGCCTGCGGCGATAAAGGATGCCACGGCAGGCGCTTCAGACAAGGAGACTAAGCAGGCCGCCATTGAGGCCGCCATGAAGCGCGCCGCGGCAAAGAAGGCGCGGCAGCAGATTAAGCCGAAAAACACCGATAATCTGACACCCGCCCAGCAGGCCGAGATCGATGCCGTCGAGCAGCGACGCAAAGCGGCCGAAAACGAGACGGAGCAACAGCCCTGATGGAATTCCAGACTCACACCTCGCCCCACACCGGCCGCCCCAATCGGGTCGACAAGGTGATGCTGCAGGTGGTGATGGCGTTGATCCCCGGCAGCGCCGCGCTGATTTTCTATTTCGGCTGGGGCGTGCTGTTCAACATGATCCTGGCCGTCACCTCCGCCCTCGCCTTCGAGGCGCTGGTGATGAAGCTGCGCAAGCGGCCGCTGCTGCCACCTCTATTCGACCTCAGCGCCACGGTCACCGCCCTGCTGTTCGCCATCGCTGTGCCGCCCCTGTTGCCCTGGTGGCTGGTGGTGCTCGGCATGGCCTTCGCCATCATCATGGTCAAGCAGATGTATGGCGGCCTCGGCTACAACCCCTTCAATCCGGCGATGGCGGCCTACGTGTTGCTGCTGATCTCCTATCCGGTGCACATGACCAGCTGGCTGCCGCCCAACCTGCTGGCCGAACAGAGCCTCAGTTTGAGCCAGATCCTCAGCATCAAGTTCGCCGGGGTGATGCCGGACGGCCTCACCCTCGACGCCATCACCATGGCCACACCGCTGGACGAAATGCGCACCCAGCTCGACCTCGACCGGATGATCAGCGAGATCCGCCAAAGCCCGTTGTGGGGCGATTTCGGTGGCCGGGGCTGGGAGTGGATCGGCAACTGGTTCCTGGTCGGCGGCATCTGGATGGTCTACAAACGCACCATCACCTGGCAGATTCCGCTGGCCTTCCTCGGCGGGCTGTTGGGCATGGCCACCCTGTTTTGGCTCTTCGATCCCGAGAGCTACCCCTTTCCCCTGTTCCATCTCTTCAGCGGCGGGGCCATCCTCGGTGCTTTCTTCATCGCCACCGACCCGGTCACCGCCAGTACCACCCGCGCCGGCCAGCTGATCTACGGCATCGCCATCGGCATGCTGGTCTACATCATCCGCACCTGGGGCGGCTACCCCGACGCGGTGGCCTTCGCCGTACTCCTGATGAACATGGCGGCACCCAGCATCGACTACTACACCCGTCCCCGCGTCTACGGCCATGGGGGGGCGAAGAGTGGATAAGCGACTACCGATTTTCATCGCCGCCGCCATCCTCGCGGCCTTCGCCGTTGCCGGCACGTCACTGGTCGCCTTTACCCACACGGCGACCAAGGCGCGCATCGAAGCCAATGAGCGCGAGACCCTGCTGAATACCCTGCAGGCCCTGGTCCCCCCCAAGAGCGTCGACAACGACATGGTGCTCGACACCCTCGAGATCAGCGATCCGGAACAACTCGGCGCCCCGATCACTACCGTCTACCGGGGCCGCCTACAGGGAGCACCTGTGGCCGCGGTATTGACCACCATAGTCCCCAATGGCTACAGCGGCCCGATCAAACTGCTGGTGGCGGTGCACTACGACGGCACCCTGGGTGGAGTGCGGGTCATCAGCCACAAAGAGACCCCCGGATTGGGTGACAAGGTGGAGGAGCGCCGTTCCGACTGGATCCACAGCTTTCACGGCAAATCGCTTGGAAATCCCCCCCTGGAGAAGTGGAAGGTCAAGCGCGATGGCGGTGTTTTTGACCAGTTCACCGGCGCCACCATCACCCCCCGCTCCATCGTCACCGCGGTGAGAAAGACCTTGATCTACGTCAAAGATAACAAGGATGCCCTGTATGACAAACAGGCGGCCAGCGATAGCGTGCAGAGGAATGGATGAGTGACAACTCCCAATCAGAAAGGCAATATTGCGGTAGTAACCGCTTACGTACGGCAGGCATTCGCCATGCATGGGACAGACCGCTCAGACAACCGTCCATCTCCCTTTATACAGGCTCCCTCCCAGGGGCCTAGCGTCCGACACCGGAGCTAACTTCCATGGCCGACAACAGCTTCCGCAGCATCATCACCGACGGACTCTGGAGCAACAACCAGGCGCTGGTCGCCCTGCTCGGTCTCTGCCCCCTGCTGGCGGTCACCAACACCGCCATCAACGGCCTTGGCCTGGGTCTGGCCACCACCCTGGTACTCACCGCTTCCAACGGCACCGTCTCCCTGATCCGCAATTTGGTCCGCTCCGAGGTACGCCTGCCCGTCTTTGTCATGGTCATCGCCTCCTTCGTCACCGCCATTGAACTGGGCATGAACGCTTATTTCCATGAACTGCACAAGATTCTCGGTATCTTCATCCCGCTGATCGTTACCAACTGCGCCATCATCGGCCGCGCCGAGGCCTTTGCTTCGAAAAACAGTCTGCAACGCTCGCTGCTTGACGGTCTCAGCATCGGCATCGGCTTCACCCTGGTGCTGGTCACCCTGGGCGGCATGCGGGAACTGATCGGCCAGGGCACCCTATTTGACCAGGCCCACCTGATGTTTGGCGAGGCAGCGCAGGGCTTGACCCTGAAAATCGAGGATTTCCCCGGCATGCTGATCGCCATCCTGCCACCTGGCGCATTTATTGGCCTCGGTCTGCTGATCATGGTAAAAAACCTCATCGACAAGCGCGTTGCCGCACAAGCGACAGCGAAAACCAAAACCACCGAAGGAGCACCAGGCGTCGCCACCTGACCATGAGAATTCAGCGCGTCTACACCGATCAGCCTCTCGAACCCGGCGGCGAGATCACCCTTGAAGAGGCCTCTTCACACCATCTCTACCACGTCCTGCGCCTGCAGGCGGGCGACAGCATCAACCTCTTCAACGCGGGTTGCGAGTACACCGCCACACTCGGCCAGATCGGCAAAGCGGGCGCCACCGCCACCCTGCGCAAACAGGTCTTTGAGGAGCCGGAACCCGAACTCGCCATCCACCTCCTGATCGGTATCTCGCGGGGCGAGCGCATGGACTTCGCCCTACAGAAAGCCACCGAACTGGGTGTCACCCGCATCACCCCGGTATTCACCAAACGCTGTGTGGTCAAGCTCAACGAAAAGAAACAGGCCAGCCGCATGCAGCATTGGAACAAGATCATCATCAACGCCTGCGAGCAGTCGGGCCGCTGCCGACTGCCCCGGCTCGATACGCCGCTTGAGGTGAGCAGCGCCGTATCGACCCACAACAGCGGCACTCCCCTGCTGCTCGATCACCGCAGCAGCAAAACACTGCAAACGCTGAAAAAGCCGAAATCCAATATCACCATCCTGGTCGGCCCCGAAGGAGGCCTCAGCAGCGACGAGCGCAAACTGGCCAAGGCACAGGGCTTCACCGGTATCCGTCTCGGCCCGCGCATCATGCGAACTGAAACCGCGCCCTTGGCGGCGATCGCGGCGATTCAGACGTTGTGGGGGGATTTTGGAGCATGAACCAATCGACAAACAACACGGTGTTTGTTGAATTTACTTCCCATAATTCTCAGTTAGTGATGAAGATCAACTGAAAAACGACTTATTGCTGCAGGTTTTTTCCTTTTCTTGCTAATCTTCTCGTTTCTGAACAAAGTCTCTCTGGCAGGACGCTGATTTTCCTTAACTTCTCCTGCCAAGTACGGCCCCATGTCATACACATTGCCATGTTGGACATACAGCGCCCTCACTTGAGACCCGGCTATTTCTCATGGGCAAAGGGAGAATCCCAAATGCATATCTTACTAGGCGCACTTGGCATCATTGTCACAATTCTGATTCTGATTAATCGGCTTAACGAAAACGGGATTGATATCGGCTGGCTGAACCCCTTCGCTTGGAAGCGACGCCGGGAGTGGGCAAAAAAATATCATGCAAACCCAATTTACTCCTTGACGCACCCCATGGAGGTAACGGCAGTGATCATGGTTGCCCTTGCCAAGAGCGAAGGAGAGATGACCAGCGATCAGAAGCGTGAAATTAAAACGAAGTTCAAAGATGTGTTCCATCTTACAGAAGAGAAGGCTTCCGCTCTTCTGACATCGTCCTCATTCCTACTGAAGGATGGAACGGATGATGTCAGGAACATCAACAAGCTGCTTGAACCATGCATGGACAAGTTCAATGAAGAACAAGCAGCTTCCGCTTTGGAACTCATCCAGCATATAGCTAACTATGACGGCCCTGCCGATCGTTTCCAGAAGGAAATCATCACGGGATTCAAGAACGCGTTCAGAACCCGATACGCCTCCTCGGCAGAATGGACCTAGTTACGCACCTTTATGGTGGAGCATCATCCCACCACAAAGGAGCTGAAAACAATACAACTACTATTCATTAAATTGCAGTAGTTCAGACTTGATCTGGGAATGCCGAAACAAAGGATAAGGATATTAACACGGACCTAGACGGGGTCAGCGTAAGTTTACACTGACCCAAATGGCACTTAGCTTAAGCAAGTATTCGGTGTTGCAAGCCACACCGCAATTCTTTAATCAACGCGGCACATTTCGCTTAAGTAAGTGCCATTCTACACTGACCTTGTTTGATTCTAGTTGCCACTTAAGTAAGTGGCATTCTGTTCTGACCCCGGTTTCCTTGTCGGTTAACCAGACTTTGAAAGGTTGAGGTATCACGCACTCCTACCAAAGATATGGGCCCTATTGGCACTTGCTATGTAGATGAGCATCATACCAATCAGTAACAGTACCGCGCTGGATGGTTCGGGCACTGTCTCTGGGTTAACCACGAGATCATCTATGGCCAGAATACCGAAGGACGCGCTCCAGTCCCCTCTCATCGTGACATATGACAAGTCAGAAAACGAACTCAGGAATGAGAAGGTCTGGAAATCGTCTATTCCACCGATGCTGTCAATCAATCCGTCGGTTGCGAATGTTTGCGAAACGGTCGATCCATCGAGAAAATGGCCTGTAAAAAGTGCAATGTGAGGTTCGGGGTAAAGCGTACTGTATTCCGCCAATGATATAGACCCTAATGAAAACAAACTGTGGTCGACCATTTCAATACGTAAAGAACTGGCTGTAATGAGACCCAGCGAATCATTTGACGCCATTCCGCTAACCTGGGCACCAAGGTGTGTAAACGTCGAAGAAAACGGAGTAGTAAAACTTACGCCATCTTCTGTATAAGAGTGTTCCAGTCTACCACCATGAACTCCCAACGGTGGTGAATCGAACTCGATGACTGTAGCAAGTGCATCCACAGACACTATCGACAGTAACAACAAAAAAACATACTTCTTCAAAACAAATACTCCTTCACGATTTCTCTCTTAAACCATCTAAAAATACGAACATGCAGATGAAGTCAGTGTATTTTACGTACAACAAACATCACCCCGCGTGTCTTTGCTTTTCCAGCGATGACTGGATCCGTACGACGTGGGGCTAGAGAAGCTTTAGTCTAGTTGACACATAAAGCAACCCCGATTGGGTTAAGCAATAATGATACCAAGATATATTTTGTCTTCTTCATCAGGTGATTACGGATGTCAAATCATACAGAGTGTAAATTATCCCGACATACACTGGCGGATGGTGCTATCAGAACCAATCGAATTCTGGGACAGTTTACTTAATTAACGTCCGCTTCGGTCGCATGGCAGACCAAAAACCCACACTGCCTGCCACATCAAATCTGAATTAATACACTCATATTAACCCGGCGACTGAATAGGCTAGGTTCTGTCACCGGATCATTATCATCAGCAATCCAGGAGCTTGTCGACTTCTGCCTCGACCAATTCAACCAGTGCATCAACGATTGCTGAGACGGCCTGATCCCTGGCTGCGTCGGCGGCACCCCCTCCCGCTCCCTGCAAAGCCAAAAGCACCATAAACCCGTTGCTGAATGTACGGCATAAATGCTGACGCGAGTCAGCGGTCTTTCCTTCACAACTGTTGTTTACATCATGCTGGATAGCCGCCTGCCCGGGGTGACCCGCAACCCCCGCCGTCGCATGCGCCTGCTGCAATAGTTCCTTGGCATGCAACATGGGCTTGAGCGCCTCCTCTCTCTGTGCATCGAGAAGCTTGAACACCTGGTCGCGCCTCTCGGCAAACGACTTCAGGATGGCCTCCCTATTGGCCATCGCAGCCCCCATGGCGCTTACTGCCGCATCGACGCCATTGATCTCTGAGACTTCTGCCGGATTGGTCTTTTCAGGTAGCTTACTGTTCATGGACTTGGCTCATGGAAGTTATGGTGAGAAGTGACAACGGGGCATTTCCTTATTTATCGATATGGCGTTGTTTACGAGTGCTGACGCCGGACCATGCAATACATCATCGTTCTGCATAACCGGATTCACTCCGCGCCTCCTTTCGGCTTTGGCATGGAATCCTTGAGCATACGAATGATATCCGTTGTCAGGATCAAAACCGCCTCGCGAACCTGCTCTGCGGCCTCGCGTTCACTTTCGCTTGGCAGGTTCAACTGCACCAGCTCATCCATTTTCCGGGTTACTGTTTCGGAATAGCTCTGAAGAGACTTCAGGATGGATTGTTCGACCTCTTGCAAGCCTTTCTGGGAGGCGGTAATTCGGTCAACGATAACCTTTGCGCTATCAGAAGATGCATCAGTCATTGTCGCTATTATCCTCTTCGGCACTCTCCTCTACACGGGCCAACAGACCCAATACCATCTCCTGCAGACGCACAACCTCCCTTACGATTGCCCCCGCCTCCCGCACCATGTCATCACCATTACCTGCGGGGGCTCTCTCCTCGAGCACTGGCTCAGATTCGTCCCTACTCCCGCTAGCGCCGCTAAGGAGCTGCTCTGCGTAGCGTTCAACTTCGAACTGTAATCTACGCGCCTCTTCCACGACCGCCCAAGCTGCTTTACGCACCTGCGCCACGCAGAAATCCTTACCCCATGCATCTTCTATGTCGCTATCCTCAGTCTCATCGGACGGCTCAGGGACAGAACCCACCTCGACCTCATCAACATCATCAACATCATCAAGGTCACCGATATTGATGCCATAACCGGCGAGGGTAATCTCCTCGAGATCCTCAGCCTCACGGATAATGAATAGGGCCTCGGAGTTCATACCCACCCGCTCAACATGTCCGACACTGTTTTCATGCATGATATCTCTCCTGAATCATGGTCAATTTAAGGAACCTCCGATTAATTCCGGATCGAGTGTGTGTGGCTAGATGAATGAACCGGAACAAGGCGAATAGCGCGCGTAACGGCGCATTTCAGCCGCCACACACCGTTTCATGAATTGATCAGAGGTTGTTATGCCTTGTGGCGCTCTACTGGTCAGGAATCGCCGGTGAAACTCTACAACTATATAAACGCTTCTGGCATGGATTGTGTGAAGTGGCCGCGGAAAGCCATCAAGCAGATACGAAAGGTGCTTGATCGCAATTGAAAGCAAACAGAAACAGTTGGCCCGCCGCGCATATTTTTAATCTATATGTAGATGTGGGATGGAATTGAAAATTCCTGGGATAGAGGATTCACAAACCGCTACAGCGGAACGTCTATAGAGCAAGTCCACCTGATATCAGGTGATCGCCCATCGGTGACGAGAGGTTCAAAACCGGGTGGTAATACCCAAACCTCACCAGTGACTTGCCGATGCATCACTCGGTTGAGGGCTGGATGATATGCAAGCGAGGAACCTTTAAGGTTTTCTGCGCCTCGCAATGAGCAAGGATATACCACCACGTTTACGCACCTGACTGTTTGAACCGTGGAGAAAAAAAGAAATCCGGTTTTCACTTTCGAAATGGGTGAGAACAAAACGGACTCTTGCAACAACTCCACAAGCCGAACAACCGACTCAGCTATACAAAGGAGAGCAAAACCATGGCAATTCCCACTCCCGTAAATGGACAGATTACCGACGCCGTCACTCAGTCCAACGTCAAGGTCCTGGGCGATGCGCCCGCAATGGCCTTGGGATCCGTCTATCAGGCCTTGGCACATTCCACCGGCATTCTGTTCGAGAACGCCACCAGTTCTCAGCAGCAACTGGGTATCGCCGCCCAGGCCGCGACCAACCAGGGTGTCATCCAGATCTATAGCATGGACACCATGGCGGGGGCGGTGGCAACGAGCAAGGTCGGCAAGAGCGATGTACCAGACAACATGCTCGCGCTGCTCTCCGCCCTGAAGGCGGTGAGCTGATTTCCGGTTCTGTGCAATAGGCTTTCAGCACGTGTCGCCGGACGACCGCCGAGGGGGGCGAACAGCTCCCCCCGCTGTCAAGAATCGTCACGCGCCTTAAAGCCTTGATCCGAATGAGCCGCAGATCATTTTTCACTCGCAGGGAAACTGACATCACCATGCAAGTGCCTGCTTTGTACATAACTTACCTGAGGAATCCGCAATGGCTTATCCCACGCCTGTAAACGACCAGATCACCGACGCCGTCACCCAGTCCAATGTCAAAGTCTTGGGCGACGCCCCGGCCATGGCCATGGGGACGATCTATCAGTCCCTTGCCCACTCCACGGGCATCCTGTTCGAGAATGCCACCAGTTCCCAGCAACAGCTTGGCATCACCGCCCAGGCAGCGACCAACCAGGGCGTTATTCAAATCTACAGCTTGGATACCATGGCGGGAGCGGTGGCAACGAGCAAGATCGGCAAGAGCGATGTACCGGACAATATGCTCTCACTCCTGTCAGCGCTCACGGCGGTGGGGCCGACCCCACCGGTCTCCTGATGAGCTGTAATCGCAGCAGGCTGCCCTCTACAGTCCAGCTGGCGGGACCGGCCCGGTTGCGGGTCCCGGCTAAGCTGGAAATGGGTGGATCCTCTCACTAAGACTATCTGGAGCCTATCATGGCCAATCCCAAATCCAAGCAGAAGAGCGAAGAGCAGACCGGGGAAGAGGTGTTTGGCGACGCCCTACCCAGCTATGCCGATCAGGTGACGTCAAGCAACGTAACGGCCCTGGGCCTCGGCCCCGCGGTGGCGACGGTCAATGCCTATCTCGGGGCGTCGATGGCGCAGCAGCGGCTCTTCTTCGGCGCGGTGGATCAGCAAAGCAACGGTGCGATCACAGCCCTTGCCACCACCACGGAAAGCGTGCACAAGATCCTGGGCATCGAGCCTTAAGGGCATCGCCGTGAATTCAGATGATTGAAACAGGAGGATAAGATGGCGATCCCCACTCTCTTAAACGGCCAAATCACCGACTCGGTCACCCAGAGCAACCTGGCCGTGCTGGGCAATGCGCCGGCGGTAGCCATGAGCACGGTCTACCAGAGCATGGCCCATTCCATGGGGCTGATGTTTCAGAATTCGGTGCAAGCTCAACAACAGGCGGCCATCTCCAGCCAGGCGGCCACCAACCAAGGGGTCATCCAGCTATACAGCGCCTCGACCATGGCCAGTGCAACGGCCTCGTCCAAGCTGGCACATAGCGGCACATCCGACCTGTTGCTGGCCCTGCTCGTGGTTCTGGCAGCAAGTAAGAAGTAGCACGATGATTATCTTACACAACCCTAGACCGATGCCCTAGTCGGGGGAGAAGATCATGGCAGACGAGGTCAATTCACAAATTACCGATTCGGTAACCCAGACCAACGTGAAGGTGGTGGGCGAAGCACCTGCCCAGGCTATGGGGCTCGTCTATCAGACGATGGCCCATTCGATCAGCCTCTCTATGCAGAATGCAATGCAGTCGCAAGCCAGCCTTCAGACGATCAACAACGCCGTGACATCCAGTGCTTGCCGGATGATCCTAGAGGCCTCAGGCGGCGGCGTGACAGGCAGCCAGAAATCCTGACAACGGCTACCAGACATGCCTCCGCGCAGCCAGTCACCGGCAGTCAAGAAAACAATGAACGAGGTAACCTGACATGAATGACAATGAAAAGGAACCCAATGAGGTTAACGGCCAGATCGTAGACGCAGTCAAGACATCAACCGGCGCCGTTATGGGCTCTTTTAAAGCCTATCCAGACAAAACGGTGTCGCCTGCGCATGGAACGAGTACAGTCTATGCCAACACCATCGCCTATCCCAAGGTCAGTCAGGCGGCTGCCTTTGCCGTCCAGGATGCCACAGACTATCTGCGCAACATCATGACCATGGGTACTACGGCGCAGGGCGTCATCTTCAAGCTCATGGTTGAAAACGAAGCAAAGGCGCCCCTCTACATTCCAATCTTGCAGCAGGTGCAGGCAGCGGTAACCGCTTCTCAGAAAAACCTTCAGGATGTGGGGACGAGCGCGGCAGCCGTGCTGGCCGGATTCGAGGGAAGCTGATAGAGTCAACGAAGTAGGCGCAGCGCAGAAAATGAAGCTATCACCGGAGCTCCCTGAACAAACCCGCCAACGCCCTAACCTCCCGGCATATGATTGCGTACCAGAAGGAAACACTCGCGCTAAAATACCTCTTTCCAGCGCCCCAGTTTCACCCGCGCCAACTGCACACGCTTGCGCACGGCGCATTCACTCAAGTTCATTCGCGCCGCAATATCCGGATAGGTAAGTCCATTGAGGCAACGAAGGATAAGTGGCTCACGCAGGGACACCGACAGATTTTGCAAGCCGCTCTGAAGGCCGATCAGTAGCTCCTCGGTGATGACTTCCTCATCCGGCTGCTGCACTGTCTGGCGGGGGGGAAGCAGCGTATGTCCCTCCAGCGCATCCCACCGCAAGTCCGACTCGATGCCTTGCCGGCGTGTGGTAGCTCTATGGTGATCCATGCAAACGTTGTGAACCAGGCGGGTCAACCAGTAGCGTGGGTTAGTGATGGCGTGCGCATACTTCGGGAACTTACGTTGCGCCAGCAGCATCGCATTGCTCAGCGCGTCGTCGGCATCATCGGCGTTGTAGGACATCCAGCGCAGACTATGACGTCTCAAGTACTCTCGATGCTCCACCCAGATGGCCCAAAAAGCTTGGGTTGCGATCAGCGTGCCCATGGGGATGCGGGTAGGACCCATGTCTGACGTGTTGGAGTGGGTGCCCTTGGGCTTGGCCGGCCAGGTAGTTCCGTGCGGGGAAACCTGACTGTGTCGTTCCGTTGGATCGATGTCGGCCCTCAATACATCAGCAACCACGCGACTCGGCGAATGCCGGGACAGCGGTTCATTGATGGCTTGCGCATGTGACGAATTGTCAATTCCGGAAATGATGTCTAGGGGTGTAGGCCTTTTTTTTATTCGTCGCGCACCGCGAGTCCGTTGCTTTCCATGTCCCATCCAATGTTTCCTTTGTCGTTTCCCATCCAACGGCGAACGGTATACTTATGTGATGTGCACGACTGGCACTCACCGTCCATGGGTAAAGTGGATTTTTCTTCTGAACGCCGGTAAGAGCCACCCAAAAGCCCGGTACGAACCGAAGCACTAACCGGCCACCGTTGTCGATAGCGCATAACGTAATGACGCAGGAAAACGATTCTTGTGAACTTGATATTTGATTGAATAGACTCGAGGCAGTGTGTAGAGCGGATCAACCACCAATTCCAATACCACATGACGAATGTAGCATCGAATCCAAGACGATATGTAAAGCGCTAGCGGAGCTTAGGATCAAGGTACTAGACACGGTAACGACATCGTCTTGTCATGTATCGTAAAGCAGGGTCTCAGCATCCCTGAAGCCCCCTAAGCTTGCCAGCGCTCATCCATAGAAAACCCGCAGGGCACATGAGTTCGCGCATTGCTCTCGCCACTCAGGCCCAAGATGGAAAGCGCGATCGAATATCCCGGCTCACAAACCGACTCTGCTCAGCGTCTTAATCGATAGAGATAACCAGCCGTGGCGAAGAGTGGCGATGATCCGCACAGATGCCAAGGAACCTTTGATTCATGCAGGACCGAGTGTGTAGCGGGATGAAAGGCTTCGGATCAAGGCGATAAGCGTATGTAATAGCCGGCTATTGCGAAGCTTTTGTACTTTAGAAGACTTATTTGGCAGAGCCGGAGCCTTTCAGCCGTGATGCGCCGATTCACGAATTGATCAGAGGTTCCCTAATACCGGACTTAATCATCCAAGCGATTCACACGGCACTGCTGTGCGGAGGGCAACAGTGGCAAACCCAGAAAGCAACTATGTTTTCGCCCTACTCCACACTGTGGCCGAGGAGAGGGTCGAGGTACTGCTGGTCAAGCGGCATCTGATCCAGACACGGGTGGACGGACGAAGCCACCGCAGTATCATCCCCAACTGGGCCGGTCAATGGGGAGTGATCGCCGCCAGACCTCTAGTCTCCCAATCGATGGAGCAGACGGTGCAGGGAGCGGTACTGGCACAAACCGGGGTCGATCTCTCGGATCCCGCCAGCGCGGAGCGTTACCGAATCATCGGCGCTCAACCGCATACCTTGACAGATGCAAACAACAAAACGTTCGCCGCACTTTTCCTCACTTTCCTGCCAGAAGGTCTGCAAGCATTTGCGGCCGACGCTGCAGATCGTATAGGTGCCGGAAAGGTCCGTGACGGTGTGATAGATCGATTGGAGATCGAGCCTGTTGCACAGGCTCTGGCACTATTGGGACCCTGTGCCCAACCCCCTGAGGGTTGGGCCGGGTTTGTGAGTAGCAACCGCCTCCGAAACCGAGAGCCCGGATCCTTGAGGTCGGAGGGCTCGATGCTCATAAGCCAGCTCGTAGGGCGCAGTGCCATGGCACCGGCAGCGGCCAGGCTGGCAGTGCAAACCCTCGCCGGCTGTGTTGAGCCCAAAAATACCGGGGCTTCACAAGCGTCAGAGAAGGTGGTGCATTTCTCTGAACTCGAAATTCTCGGCGCCCGTCTGCACGAGAGCGGTCTGTGGTATCAGTTCTACACTCCCGGTCAGGTGATCAGCATCCACGCCGTCACCACTGCCCCATCTGCGCAAGAATTGCCGATAGAGTGGCAAGGCGGCGAGCCTGACCCAAGGGGACGCTCGGATTGGCGCAGCCTGCCCCTCGACCGGTTGAGCCACCCCGAAACGCCATTCACGATACAGGCAAGCCTGGAAGGAGATAGAGTGGAGGTGCGCATCGCTGTGGTCCCGGTGCTGATCGGGATGGAGGTAACCCGTGCTCACACCCTGAACCGGGAAAACGGCGGATCCGACACACTAGCCACCGGCGCGACATGGGTCCGCGCCGTCTTGTCCCCTTCCACCGAGGAGGCGTTTCGGCATCTCAACTGGTACGGCGGGAGAGCTGATCCCAACCATCCCCTTGACCGCCGCCTGGTCTCGCTCCGGGAAATCGCCTCTGATGGCAAAGGCGTGGCGGTGGAGGCCAACCGCGCGCTCCAATGTAAGCCTAGCCAGGGCGCTTCACCTGGGAACGTCAAGGTCTCGTCCGCATAGTCATTCAGTTACGAATTTTACGATTTGGATTATTATTAACCCCACGACCTGATAGGTGAGGTTCACAGCCCCGGGCCTGAGGCGTCTACATAATACGGCGCCAATGCCAACCTTTTCGCTTATCACTGTTGCATAGGAGAAAGTGATGACAACTGTAGCTGGCAATACCACTCCCTTGGTCAACTGTATACAGCAGGCACTCTATCCCGGAGAGTCTGGCGCGCCGACGCAAGAAGGGACGGATGCCACAACAACGGACAAACCCAAATCCAGCGGCTGGTGGGCCTTGCAGTACAATCCTTCCAATCCAACACAGCTGACGATGCTGGTTACACTCACCGCTGAACAGACCGATGCCGCTAGTCCTGTGTTTTACAGTAGCCAGCTCAGTGCCGACGAGGCACAGTCTCTCTACCAATGGCTCGCCCTCCAGATGAGCCAGCAGAAGACAGATTCAGGTTAACCCGATCATTTCACCCGACCGCTTGGATATGACGCTAGCCATTAGTTAGAAAGACTTTCCAGCAATATGCATAAAGCGAACATTTCCACCGAAGATTTAGAAGTCACAGAGCGGATAATTCACAAACCTTTACAGCAGAACGTCTATAAGGTGAATGCGCCGGTTAACTGGTGATTGTCCAACGGCAATGAGAGGCACAGAACGGGTAACCTCACCAGTGGCTTACCGAAGCATCACTCGGCTCGGGGCTGGACAATAGCCGAGCGGTGTGTCCTGAAGGATTCGCGCACCTCGCAATGAGCAAGGATCCACCTCCTCGTTTAAGCAGCTGACTGTTTGAACCGTGGAGCGAAAGGAATCCGGGTTATCACTTATTGAGCTGCGCGAAAGCAAGCGGACTCTTGCGAAAACTCCACAAGACGAACAACCGACTCAGCTATACATAAGGAGAGCAAAACCATGGCAATTCCCACCCCTGTAAATGGACAGATCACCGACGCCGTCACTCAGTCCAACGTCAAGGTCCTGGGCGATGCGCCCGCAATGGCCTTGGGATCCGTCTATCAGGCCTTGGCGCATTCCACCGGCATCCTGTTCGAGAACGCCACCAGTTCTCAGCAGCAACTGGGTATCGCCGCCCAGGCAGCGACCAACCAGGGCGTTATTCAAATCTACAGCTTGGATACCATGGCGGGGGCGGTGGCGACGAGCAAGATTGGCAAGAGCGATGTACCGGACAGCATGCTCGCACTCCTGTCAGCGCTCAAGGCGGTGGGGCCGACCCCACCGATCGCCTGATGAGCCGTAATCGCAGCAGGCTGCCCTCTACAGTCCAGCTGGCGGGACCGGCCCGGTTGCGGGTCCCGGCTAAGCTGGAGATGGGTGGATCCTCTCACTAAGACTATATGGAGCCTATCATGGCCAAGCCCAAATCCAAGCAGAAGAGCGAAGAGCGGACCGGTGACGAGGTGTTTGGCGACGCCCTCCCCAGCTATGCCGATCAGGTAACGGCAAGCAACGTAACGGTCCTGGGCCTCGGCCCCGCGGTGGCGACGGTCAACGCCTATCTCGGGGCGTCAATGGCGCAGCAACGGCTCTTCTTCGGCGCGGTGGATCAGCAAAGCAACGGCGCGATCACAGCCCTTGCCACCACCACGGAAAGCGTGCACAAGATCCTGGGTATCGAGCCTTAGAGGAGATTGCCGTGAAATCAAGAACCAGAACAACCAGCGTTGCTGATAGCGAAGCACCGGATAACGACGAGCCGAACCCGTCACAGCAAACGAAAAAAAACCATGTTGTCCCAGGCTCGCCAATGTCAGCCATGACCTCCACGATCAATAAAATCACACTGGAATTATCGCCCAGCGTAACAATAACCGGAGCATACCTGGGTATGGGACTGGCTTCGCAACTTGGTTTCTTCACCAATGCCAACCAATACCAAAACCAAGCGATGGTGGCTATGGCGGCAGTGAGCGGGTCGATCAAACGACAACCGTCAAACACCAAGATGAAGCAGGTGAACTCATTACTTTTGGGTTCGACAGGGCCTACTCCCGGTGAGACCACATCAGAAACACACACTGCAGAGGATGCCGAAAAAGCGATGCGGGAGTGCGGATTCTGAGTGCGGCCGAATAGACGAGCGAGGAGAGCGAAATGCCATTATCCGTGAATGCACAAGTGACCGATGCGATCACCCAGAGCAACGTCAAGGTGGTGGGCGAATCACCTGCCCAGGCCATGGGTGTGGCCTTGCAGGCCCTCTCCCAGACAACCGGCCTGGCCATGTCGAACGCCACCAGCACGCAGGGTGGAACGCAGCAGGTAGCCGCTACCGCGACCGCTTCGATCTGCGCCATGATCGTCAAGGTCGGCGCACAAAGCTAGCGGTTGGGCTCCAGGCAACGTACGGTATTCAGCCATATCGGCCAAACGAGCCGATGCCCTGACGGGGGAAGAACATCAAGGCAGACGAGGTCAATTCGCAAATCACCGATTCGGTGACCAGACCAATGTGAAGGTGGCATGTCAGGGGGCTGATGCGGTCATTTCACCTGACCACTGGTGCATGTCACTGAGCAGCGGTTTTTAACAGGCACTCCTGATACATAAAAAAAACAAAGTGTTACCAAGCCACTGTATGAGGTCGGCAGTCACGTCGTCAACACCACCGGAAGGAGAAAAGAACCATATGGATAACAATGTCACAGTGACGAATGAACCGCTCAACGCGATCATTGATCTGTCGCACTTCAATCAGGTCTCCGACTTTGCGACTATCAAAGCCGCCGGCATCTTGGGCGTTATCCACAAGGCGACACAAGGTACACACTATACCGACCCGGAATATGCCAATCGCCGCAACGCAGCCCTCGATGCGGGGCTGCTATGGGGTGCCTATCACTTTGCCGATGCAAGTGACGGGGCCGAGCAGGCCGATCATTTTCTCTCCACCGTCAATCCAGAACCGGGCGACCTGCTTGTACTCGACATGGAGCAGAATTATTCGGCTGGTCAACCGATACCCAGCATGAACATCGCCGATGCTGAAACCTTCGTGCAGCAGATTGAGCAACAGAGCGGGCGTTTCCCGGGTCTCTATTCGGGCAGCTATATCAAGCAGCTGCTGGGCGACAAAAAGAACCGAACGCTGGCCAACTGCTGGTTTTGGCTGGCGGAGTATGGCCAAAAGGCCGTGACACCGGCCAACTGGCCCTACTGGACAATGTGGCAGTATACCGACGGCAACAACGGCCCTGAACCGCATTCAGTAAACGGTGTCGGCGCCTGCGACCGGGACAAGTTCAACGGCGATATCGATCAACTACTGAGACTATGGGGCATTGAACACCCATCCGCTCTCTAATCTCCCTAGCCAAAAGTATCACTCAAAAACGTATCGGAATCGGATCGATACAACGCGTTCAGAATACCTCCATAGGCTATACGCAGCATCTGATTGTTCGCCCGCATCAGACGCATACGGATGTCGCGGTATATCGAGCGTCTGCAATCCTCCAAAGAACCGCTGTACAGCGGGTTCGGAACCGAACTGCCAGGGTCCTGCGCATCAGCCGCCGGCAAGGTAAAGTACGATAACGGCGGCCCCATGGGGCCGTTGTCCCATGTCACCATGACGTAATCGTTGTCGGCAAGGGGGGCATTGTTATCTGTCGCGACAACAATGTTTATCTGCTCATGATCCACA
Source organism: Sedimenticolaceae bacterium (assembly GCA_050294655.1). Classification (GTDB taxonomy): domain Bacteria; phylum Pseudomonadota; class Gammaproteobacteria; order Chromatiales; family Chromatiaceae; genus Thiodiazotropha. The sequence continues at coordinate 7,978 of JBNKOL010000061.1, read as the reverse complement.
ACCTGAAAAAAACCGAAGCGGGGAAACCAGATAGCACCTGGCAATTGACTCTGTTTCAGAAGCAGAAACGTCGCCACTACCCAGTTGACCTTGATGTACCCCTCATTCAGCAACGTGCGAAGCATCGCAACCGCATCGATGTCCTCCTGATTGGCTTTAATCGGGATTTGAACCAAACCGATGCCACCAAGAACTTTAGCGCTGTTTTTTACACAAGTTTCATCCTGCTCCAACTGCACCCTGTCGACACGGTTTTGCGCATGAATTTCATAGGTCGCTGCGCTTTGATGCAGGACAAAAAGGGCGAAGAATATCTCATTGTACAGCCAGTCAGGCAGCGCGCCGATGCTGTAGAGGCGGGTGTAGTCCGAAACCCAATTCGCCACGATTACTGCCGGCGCCTGAAACGGTGCCGGCACCTTGGCAGGAAGCGGACCGCCGGCTTGCCGCGGAAAGACATTGGTCATGTTGCACTCCTCCCAGGTCTCGCAAAACCGCGAAATCCTCTTCCCTGCCTTTTGCGTACTGTGACTCAGCCCAATACCCAACTCGATTAGAAGGTTCAAGTTCTCTTCCACCTGGTACTCCCAGTTGCAAATCTTGAACTGCATCTGACCTTGGGGTGGCGGTGCCGGCGGCACTTTTTGGTAGTACGCCCGGTCTTGGCAATAGAACCACTCCGGCGATCCGATTCTCGGTATGGCGACATCGAGGTACTCACATTTGGCCGTGCCGGTAGACACATTCACGGTGTAGTCGTTGTCAGCTTTGCACCTTAGCGCGTACCCGTGGAACCGAAGAGCCGACCGCAGCAAGGCGAAGTCGTCGATGAGATTGTTGGCGTACATGGAGAGATTCTGCTTGGGATTGGCTTTGTGTAACTGGTCGTCCCTCTCATCGGGGGGCGGAATGACGCTCTCCCTGTCGGTGTAGACAAAATTCGAGGTGGCAAGCGTGAAAATGTCATAGGGATTTTTCAGGTCCCCGCGTTGTCTGGCGAGCATCTGCCTCATAGCGAGCTCGCTTATCTCGTAGCCCTGACTATCCACCCTGCCCGGCGCATAGGGAAAAAAGCTGTAGTCCACATCGGTCCAGGTGGACTCAATCCGCTCCAGATCGGTGATGAACAAAAGGTTCTTCTCCGGACTATTGTAGACAAGCCACCTATTGGACTTGGAGCCGGTGATGATTTTACACACAACGTCGAAATCGCGGCCGCATATCCCGGCAAGCTGTGGCTGGATGGTCTTGATCATATTCAAGATGGTTTCCAGATTGGCGATACTATTTTGCACCGCCGCCGGCAGGTCGACCCCCAGGTGCAGATCGCGGGAGGCAAAGGTCACCACATGAGCCAACGCCTCCACCTGGCTGCAGAAGTAGAGCGGGTCCTGCAGGTGGGTGTGTTCAATCTCATCGGCCGCCGTATCAAAAGGGATGTTTTGCATTGCCTGGACTATCAGGATTTTGGTCCGCTTGGCCACCCTCGCCATGACCTCGCCACTCATCTCCCCTGCTGGGTAGCTGCTTTTTTTAATCAGCAGATTGAGATCGCAATCCCCCATGTAGTTCTCCCACACCAGCGTATTGGGCGGCGGCTGCCGCTCTTGGGCGCGCAAATTCTCGATACCGAGCCCCCCCTTCACGCTGACATCACAAAGGCCTGGCAGGGTGAGATTCGGAAACACCGGATAGGCGTCCTGATCGAACAACCACAAAAACTCGTTGGCAAGCTTTTTCAGTAGACCCAGCATTGCGGGTATTTGTAGAAGCTGCCCTGTGAACTCACCGTCCAGGGTTCGTTTGGTGTCTGAATCCAGCTTTTGCATTCGACTCTCCTATTTCGGTCGGCGAAGCAACGCATATCGAAGGCTTATTGAACTCTGAATAAGTCTGGGCCGAACTGATTGCTGATCAAAATGCACCAATTCAAGGTGCGATCGCGCGTAGTTGCCCGCTATGGCGAAGATCCGCAACGCCGAAGCGGTCTATTTTGGCGACAAGATGTCGGTCCACGACTTGTTCACAGGTTCCTTAGCATCGTCGACGCATCGCATCTTGATCCCAACCATCAGGACATTCGATTGTGGGATCAGTTAGTTGCCGAACGGAGGGCTGTTTTCATCGGCCCAGCCAGTCGGTTCATGTAAGCCGACCCGCGAGCTCCAGGCAAGCATGAGCGGTCACCGCGTCAATAGCCTGCCCAGCCGGGCCAGCCGCCTCCTGGAATGAAATTGGCGTTGATGAACTCGCTCAAGGCCACGGGCGCCGCCCAGCCATTCCTGGGACAACCGACGCCGGCAGCGCATGCGTGCACAGTGGATCCATAGTCATCGACGTAGATCACGTTGATTCGCTGGTCCTGCAGGGGGTCGTACCCCCTGGCGGGTGCGCCGATGGGCCAGTGGTTACCGCTGAACCAGCCCTCCAGGGCGGGATTCGTTGTGTTCTGCGCCACCGTGACTGGACTGAAGGGAAATGGTGTCAGTGTCCAGGAGAACAGGTGACAAGTGTCGACGATACCCACTGGAGGCATGGCATACGGTGTATTGGCCGTCCAGTTACCGGCACCACCACCCCAGCCCTGGACAGTGTAGGGGTAGATGTTGCGGTTGTTCAGCTTGGCCATTTGGTCGGCCTGCATTGTGCCCAGAACGTTACTGTTCGCATATTGATCGAACAGGAAAATCGGGTTGGCAGCCGGAACATACTTGGGAGAAAGGGTGAAAAAGCCAGCGGGCAGTTGATTGACGTTGGCCATGATGTAGGCTTCCCGGCCTGTGTCGAGCGCGCCATCGTAGAGGATGGCGACCCGTGAAGCCACCACACCGGCCCCATCGGTCCGGATCGCGTCAAAGGTAGTATTAAATAAGTTGGTCAGGTTTTGAGTGTGCGGAACCAGGTGTGGACCCAGGCGGTTCTCGATCTCACGAATCAGCAGGCAATGCGCACCGGCGTTGAAATTGCGGAAATGGGAGATGTTGAGGATCACAAGCTCGTGGGCGCCGCCCAGTCCGCCCATGAAGGCCGCCACGTCCTGGATGATACCTGCGCCGCCGTCCAACCGGCCGCCGTAGTACCCAACCCATGCATTACCATGATAGATCCAGAATTGGCCATTGTAGTAAATGGGCCTGAGGTCGAAGTAGCGCACACCCCCAAGCAGCTGATTCGCCACGGTCTGCGTCTGGGTCTTACCCATCTGGTGGAACCAGCTGTTGGTGTAACAACCGGCGTCGTGCGTGCCGGGTAGCGTGATCATGTTCAGTGGGCGGTTACCGAAGGGCGACAAACCTCCGGCGGTGGCGGCACGAACTGCAGTCATCCAGTTGGGCATAGCTCAGTTCTCCCCGGGGGTTACGATGTATAGCGTGAGACCGGGAAGGTCGTCCTTGGTGGTACCGGCCACCTGCAATACCCCCCACGGGCCGATGTAATCCCCGCCGGTAGGCAGCTCGGTGGCCTTCTCCAGGTCAGGCGTAGCCGTGTTGGCTTGGCTCTGGTCGACCCGGAAATGGAACTGTTCCCGACCATCGCCACTGGGTAGCGGCACATCGACCGTCACGGTGTAGACAGCGGAGGTCGCCATGTCGGAGACCTCTTCTTGAACGGTGGTGTCTGTGAAACCCGCCAGATCCACCTTGGCCAGATTTACGTCCGGTCGCTGGCTTTCGGATGCCCAATCGGCAGCCGATGCGATGGCGGCGGAGAGGCCGATCGAGCCCGGCGTCGTATTGATCAGCTGCACGGTACTCTTTACCGGCTTACCTCCCGTGCTGGGCGACTCTGCCATTGGCAGATTCCCGATGACCAGCCGAAAACCGACCGGCTCCTTCCCGCTGCGCTCGCGCATTGTCTTGGTCTGCGCATCGATCGGCGGATTGAGCTTCGGGGGATTGCCGCCGTAGTAGTGCTCGATCACATAGGGCTGCCACCCCTTGGGCGGTGGCGGCAGCGGGCCGAGTAGTGTCTTCGCCTCGCTGATCCGCTTGACAACCGCGCTCTCCAACACCCCGTCCTGGACCTTTCGCGCCGCGATGTTGCCTTGAACATCCGCTTGCAGCGCCTGCATTCCGTTGGCTTGGCAGACGATGTATAACACGGGCACCGGGTTGTAGTTGGCATCCTGCAGAGTCTTCGGCTCGTTAGTCTTGATTTGGTACTTTTCCGTAACCAGAGGGTCATTCAGGTCAATGCCGGTCTGTGCGAGGAAGGCGGCGTAAGCGGTTTCAGCGATCTGCTGCGACTTCCCCTGCGGAGCGCAGACAACACCCCATTGTCCGGCCCACTGAGGTATCGTCGGATCGCTTGGTCGGCCGCCCGCCCACTTCTGAATCAGGAGCCGCTTGACCAACAGCACCTCGGCCTCTTGCTTACCCTCGGAAGAGAAACAGATATAGGTAAAGGGGGTCGCAGTGTTTGGCACGATACCTCTCCGTCAACATTCGGATGATCTGTCGCTTTGCCCCTCATCGACAACCTGGCGACGTTACAGCATTCCTGATCACTCACATTCAACCAGACGGTTTAGCCTGACTTTCTGTGAACTGTTACTGACCAGTAACATAAGCCAGTCGACACTCTGGGCTACAGAATGGCTGGGGTCAGAACGTGGCTAGGGCAGGGTGAATTCCAGGTCCTTGACGCTACCTGGAACCAGGTATTTTTCCGGCAGCAATTAGCCACCATAATCCAAGCAACGTAGTTTATTGTTCGAGTCTTCGACTTGCAGACCAGAGCCACCATTGATCCGGCCCGAGCAACTGCCGTCGTCAGTCGCCCGGATCTTGTAGTTGCAGGTGGTGTTGAATCCGCATACGTTGCTCGGACAGGAGCCGACCTGGTTGGGCGAGACATCGAAGCTGTCCTTCTGGTTTCCGCACTCGACCTTGACCTTGAGCAAGTAGCCCGTGTTGTTGTTGATTTCGAGCGCGAGCACCGGCGGCGACAGGAGCGCCAGCCCAAATAGCAGCATCAATGGATGACTTCTTTTCGCTTGCATCTTCACGGGATTTACCCTCCTTAAGGGATGGTGTTTGTATCCGTAAAGACGCTTGAAATTTGTGTTTGTGAATTTGCGAAAGCCAAGAATAATGACAATCGGTGACTAATGCCGAATATTCATTCATTTACTTGATTACCCACCATAGTCAGCCATGCGGCGTTCGGGGCGGGAATTGAGTAATGGCCTGAATGGTTTTTGCGTGTTGAGTTGCGCTTTGCGCAGGATGTTTTTCACCCCACGCCCCCTAAAAACTCTCTCCTCGCGTGTCCCTTGAAAAATTCCCAGATGACTTCGCAAGCATCGATGTCTCTGCTTTTCCTGCCAACCAGTGCTTCTACGATCCCCTGCCCGATAGGTCCGCGATAATCCTCAAAAGCCGGCCAGGCATGTCCGCCGCCAATAACCTTGTAAAGGACGACCTCCGATCCTGCATTGCAGTTAGTGAAACTCATCCGCTCGACACGGGTTCCATCATCCGGATCCGTGTCAGGCAGAGTGGTTGTTATGGCTGAAGGATCGCAGTTGTTGTGGTAGATCCAGAATTCGAGGCTCTGCTGCGTTGACATGACATATCCGTTGGTCATGTTACCAAAGCTCACCGCCCCGCCATCCCAAGGCACTATCGGATCCTCCGTCCCGTTCATCATCAACACAGCAACCGGGTGAGTCGGATATAACCTCCCCTCCAGATTTTTTGGAATCGATGAAATCACGCTGGCGATCGCCGTCACCTTGTCAGAATATTCCGCCGCCAGTTTGTGTGCCATCATGCCGCCGTTTGAAGCGCCTGTTACATAGACACGATTCGCATCAATTGGATAAGACGCCTTCAAGACATCAATAAGCCGGGCCAGAAAACCCGCATCATCAATATTTTCATGCTGTGAATAGAACCGATCGACACCTCTCCCATCGTTCCAATGACCTTCCAATCCGTTTGGATAGACAAGAATGAAACCCTCGCGGTCGGCGAGCCGCTCGAAACCGTTATTGGTATAACCGGGCCACTTTTCGGCGGAGCCGCCGCCACCATGCAGGGCGACAAGCAACGGCACGGAGCCGGAGCTTTCGAGATCACTGGGAAGATAGACCGAATAGGTTCTGTTGATTCCGTCGTACGTCAGTTCATGCTGCCCGCTGCTACCATCGTTGGTTACCGGCGTTGTAGCTTTGCAACCCGCCAATATGCCAACGCACCCAAGCAAACCTAAAAATAGTAAACTTGTCCCTTTCATTACTGCTCCTTTTTTTAAAACCAGCTTGATATTCTTGATACCGATTGACGACTTGTCATCACGAGCCTATGTTCAATCGCACAGATTTTGATACAGACCTATCCGAATCACTCCCCTTCCTTAAGGGAGCAAGAGAGGGAAAGGTCAGTCGTGATGCTTACATAAAATCCTGTTATGCGAAAAGCACCATTTGACCTGAATCTGCTACGGTCGTCTCGGTTACGAAACGAGCAAAGACAAACGACGCCGCGCCGGCAAAGAGATATGCCAGAAAACAGCGGCGATTAATCTCCGCTCTGTTTATTCCTCGAACTCGATGGGCGATTGCTTTTGCCGATTGACCTTAAGGGTAAAAATATCGGGTCGAGCATAGTGTCCGGCCACATCGAAGGTACGTCGCGCACCGGCCGCCTGCGCCGGATCGATTTCAGCATAGAGGATCGCCTGTCGCTCGTGCAGTGGACCGACCACTCTCTCGCCACCGGGGGAGATCACCACCGAGTCGCCGGGATTGATCCAGTCCTCTTCGGCAGGATAGAGGGTGTCACGGCCGGGCAAATCGTCCGGCAGATCACGCTTGCGCAGGGCGACGCCGGCGCCGATCACCCAGCAGCCCCCTTCGCGGGCAATATGCTGCAGAGTGCCTAACCATGCCTCGCCGCTGTCATAGGTGGGTGCGATGTGGATATCGATGCCATCGGCGTAGAGGGCAAAGCGCGCCAAAGGCATGTAGTTTTCCCAGCACAGCAGAACACCGATCCGTCCCACCGGGGTATCGACAGCGCGCAAACCCGATGCATCACCAAAACCCCACACCATACGCTCGGGATTGGTGGGCATCAGTTTGCGATGATGGTTGAGTAGCTCTCCATCCGGACCGATCACCAACACACTGTTGTAAAGCGTGGTTCGACCCACGCCGCTATCCCGCTCGTTGATACCCATGACGACCGTGGCATTGGCCTCGCTGGCAGCCGCATGTACTTTCTCCAGATCATCTTTGACCAGGTCGACCGCATTCTCCAACAGACGCTGATGGATCGCTTCACTCAGGCCCCAGTCACTGCCGGGGCGCAAGCGCCACACCCAGGCCGGATAGCCCGGCACAAAGGCTTCGGGAAAAACGATCAGACGCGCGCCTTCGGCGGCGGCTTCGCGGATAAGGTTTGATGCCTTGTCGAGGGTTGCTTCCCGATCGAGTACATACGGTGCATGCTGGACGATGGCTATCTTCATTATGATGAACCCTTCCTCAGCGGGTACCGACCGCGATCAACATCTCGCAGGGGCCCTCGAATTGTTGGCCTTTCTCGAACTGTCGCAGTGCCTGTTCGATCTCTTCCCAAGCCGCGTCCTCTGCATCCTGATTTGAGGCGTACGGCCCGGGTGCTTTTGTTATCGAATCCAGCTTGTAATAACCTATGGTGGGGCAGAGCCCCACCTTTGCGTCCATATCAAGTTGTCGCCCCACCAATCTGGCAATGAGCGTGGAAGGATGCCACTTCAGTGCACGCTATGCCCAGGTCATCCGCACTCACAGGGTCCGTGCTTTCAAATGCTGAATGACTCACACCAAGCACTGACCGTTGCTGCAGGTGGTCTCATTTCCGCAACCAATCACCCTTGCCGTTCTGATACCACCAACCTGCCGCCGCGTTGTCGATCCAGGTCTTGCTGAAGGTGGCGCGTACATCCTTCTCCCACTCGGGGTGACCGTTGGCGCGGGCGATCTCCTTGT
>JBNKOL010000060.1:0-19133 GCA_050294655.1 Sedimenticolaceae bacterium | reverse complement strand
CCGGCCTCCGGTTTCGTCGGTCCCGCTGGCGCCCTGGTGATCGGCCTGCTGGCGGGGATTATCTGTTTCTCAGCCACCAACTATCTGAAACAGGTGCTCAAGATCGACGACTCCCTGGATGTCTTTCCGGTGCACGGCGTCGGCGGTATTCTCGGCACCTTGCTGGCGGGCGTCTTCTCCTCTACCTCTTTGGGGATCTTTTCCGGTTACGGTTTCGCTGATGGCATCACGAGCATCAGCGGTCAGTTGATGGTGCAGTTCATCGGTGTAATCGCGACCGTGGCCTTTACGGCCGTGGCCAGTTACCTACTGTTTAAGCTGGTGGATAACCTGATCGGGCTGCGCGTCAGCAAGGATCAGGAGGTCGAAGGTCTGGATATCGTGCTGCATGAGGAGCGCGGCTATAACGAGCTTGGCTGAGGGTCTATGGGGGGGCGGCTTCAGTCGTCCCCCCAAATCACGAGCGTCGATAGCTGGCTAGTGCGCTGTCGGTTTCGTTGATGGCCACCTCAATCACCGGAAAGCCTTCCGCGGCCACTTGGTCGAAGATCAGTTTGGCAATATTTTCCGCCGTCGGATTTGCCTGCATTACATAGACCCGTTCCCCGGCCGCCTGCAGACCGGGCAACACTGGGTCCGCTTCATGCAGCAGCATGTTGTGGTCGAGGGTCCGGTTAATCCACTCTTTGACAAACTCACCGATATCGCTGAAGTCGCATACCATCCCCAGTTCGTTCAGTGCCTCAGCCTCAAGACGTATCACCGCAGTGGCATTGTGACCGTGGAGATGGCGACACTTACCCTGATGGTTGAGCAGTCGGTGGCCGTAGCAGAAATGGACTTCTTTGGTGACGCTATACATGGTGATGAGAGGCACTGGTTTGGCAGGCCCAGAGTATACGGATTGACTCGACAGGCCGCTACCATCAATGGCAACCCAGCATAGGGTAAGTAAAGGAATGCGCCTATCTGTCGATAGACTAGGGTAGGTATCCCAGCCGGAATCACGGTATGGCCGATGAGAACAATTTTATCGAAGAGGTAAGAGAGGCGGTGGCACAGCTGAAGAAGCTGACGCACGATTTCCCCAAACTCTCCAGCCGCCACGTGAAGCGAGCCATCGAGACCTGGAATGAGGAGATGTTCGAGAAAGGTGAGGTAATCTGGCTCGAAAAGCAGAGAAAACGCATGGAACGCAGTGCCTTGGAGGATCGCGCCACAGAATTGATCGAGATGCAGCTTGTGGACGATGTGCTCGACAAGCTGATCGAGGAGTTCGGCCGGGAGATCGATTATTATGGTCTGCTCGACCTCTGTGGGCGGGATAAATATATCGCCGCCATGCGCCGTGAGGCGATCGAGCTAAAGCAGAATTTCGTTTCTCCAGAGCAGACCGCCGAGCTTTGGAATAGCGCCAACAAAGCCTCGGTCGGTGGAGAGCGCTGGAACGCCAAGAGCGTCGCTGTGTTGATGGGGGCTGATTACTCCCGGATCAGATAGCAGGCGGTTATCAAGTGGCTCGAATTGATGGAGTAACGCCCCTCAAAGCGGAATGAGGGAAATGGGATCTCGCACTTTTCGGTCGGCGCAAAGTGGTAGCTCTGCCGCGCCCTGTCAAAACTTAACGCCACCGATTGAAATCCGAAATAGCGCTGTACCAGAGGGTAGTAGCACTTGTAGAGGCTCTCCTTGGCGCTGAAGATCAGCCGGTCCGGATGTAGCCCTGGATTATCTGTAATAAAGGCCGCTTCCTCTTTCGTGTGGATGTAGCGTTCAACGCCATGCGGCAGCGGTTCGAGCGGCTCCACATCGATGCCCAAACCCGCCAATTCCCGATCCTGGGCACAGGCCGCGACACAGAGGTCATGGCAGTGGGCGATGCTACCCAGATGGCCGGCCGGCCAGAGCGGTTCCCGCCGCGGACCGCGCAGCAATGGGATGTCCGGAGCATGGAGTCTGGCCAGGGCGGCATGGGCGGCATGCCGTCCGGCGCGGAACTCCCGCTGTCGTTTCTCGATGGCGCCATCGATAAGCGCCTCCTCCTCCTCCCGCAGCGGAGTCTGCCACATCGGCGCTTCAGCGATGACAAGGGTGACGCTGGGGGGAAAGAGGCTATTAAGATCCATGTATTCAGAGGCTGTTGATCGGTGGTCATTCTACCATTTGCTTGCGTTGGGTGATTCACCATTGTGGGAAAAAAGTCGCTTGACCTGAATCGGCATGGACGGCATGCTTGAAGCATGAACACGATCTTTATGACCCAGACCCTGATGATGTGCCGCCGAGTACCGGCGTGGAAGCGCATACGCCTGTCTGCGTCCGAGGGATCGATGATGAACTGATCGTTTACTGAATCGAGATTCCCAAAAGGCCGCAGATGGCAACATCTGCGGCCTTTTTGTTTTTGCGCCACACCAAAGGAGAAATGTCATGTCGATTCCAGCCGCCTATATCGGGGTTGTGCTGATCTGGGGAACCACGCCGCTGGCCATCAAGTGGAGCGGCGAGGGTGTGGGTTATCTGTTCGGCGTCACCGGTCGTATGGTGATCGGGCTGATGCTTGCCTTGCTGGTATTGCGACTGATGGGTTTGCGTCTGCACTGGAATCGCCGCGCGCGCCAGACTTATCTGACCGCGGGTCTGGGTATCTTCCTGGCCATGACCAGCGCCTACTGGTCGGCCCAGTTCATTCCCTCCGGCTGGGTTTCTGTGCTGTTCGGCCTGTCGCCCATTGCGACCGGACTGATGGCCAGGCTATGGCTGGGCGAGCAGGGTCTGACAGCCCCGCGGATGTTGGCGCTGTTGGTGGCGTTGGCAGGACTCGGGCTGATCTTCGATGTGGGTTTGCAGGCGGGTGGCCAGACCTTGCTGGGCATCGCCGGCATCCTCTTTTCCGTCATCTGTCACTCGGCTAGTGCTGTCTGGATCAAGCGCCTGGATGCCCGCTTGCACGGACTCAGCGTTACGGTCGGTGGCTTGGTGGTGGCAGTGCCTTTGTTCCTGCTGAGCTGGTTTCTGCAGGGCGAGTCCTGGCCTGTCATGATCGACGGCCGCGTATTGGGTTCGATCCTCTATCTCGGGGTGGTGGGTTCGGTGCTGGGATTCGCTCTCTATTTCTATGTGCTGCGGCATGTGGAAACCACCCGGGTGGCGCTGATTACTCTGATGACACCGGTGATCGCCTTGCTGGTCGGTCAGTGGCTGAATGGCGAGGTGATCGATGACCAGGTGTGGGTCGGTACCGCGCTGATCATGCTGGGATTGGCCGGCTTTGAGCTGGGCAGTCGCTTTTTTGCCTCAGCTGCGTCCGAGCAGCGCCAGCGAGAGCGAGGGCCAGTAGGTGATCAGCAGCACCGCGCCCAGCAGCAGCAGGAACCAAGGCAGGGTGGCCCGGTAGATCTGGGTTACCGGCCGGTCAAAGCGGTAGCTGGCGATGAACAGATTCATGCCGACCGGGGGGGTGAAGTAGCCGATCTGCATATTGGCCAGGAAGATAATGCCGAGATGGATCGGGTCGATACCGTACTGGATAGCAACCGGCAGTAGCAGCGGCACCATCAATACCAGGGCCGAGAAGATATCGAGCATGGTGCCGAGGATCAGCAGGAAAAGGTTGAGCAGGATCAGGAAGGTCAGCGGATTGGACACCCACTCATGCAGCCAGCCGAAGAGTTTTGACGGCACACCCTGATCGATCAGGTAGTTGGTGGAGGCCAGGGAGAGGCCGAGGATGACGAGGATGCCACCGACCAGCAGCATCGCTTCGCGCATCACTCCAGGCAGACGTCGCAGGTTGATTTCGCGATGAATCAGGACCTCTACGATCAGCACGTAGAGAGCGGTGACAGCGGCGGCTTCGGAGATGGCGAAGTAGCCGCTGTAGACGCCGCCGAGCACGATCAGGGGCAGCGGCAGCTCCCAGGCCGCCTCTTTGAGCGCGGCCCAGGCCTCACTACCGGAGAAGGTGGCCAGGGCCACGTGGCGGCTTGACCAGTAGCTCCAGCCGATCAGGATCGTCAGCATCACCAGACCGGGCAGGATGCCGGCCAGGAACATATCCTCCACGCTGATGGAGCCGCCGATGCCGAGTTGCTGTGCCACCACCGCATAGAGAATCAGTGGCAGGGCGGGGGCAAACAGCAGGCCGAGGCTGCCGGAGGTGGTGACCAGGCCGAGACTGAAGTTGTCGCGATATCCCGCCTCCTTGAGTGCCGGATAGAGCAGGGCGCCGAGGGCCACAATGGTGACGCCGGAAGCGCCTGTGAAGGCGGTGAACAGCGCGCATGCCACCAGGGCGACGAAGGCGAGGCCACCCGGCATCCACCCTAGCAAGGCCTGGGTCAGCCGCACCAGCCGGTGGGGGGCGTTACTCTCACTCAGCAGGTAGCCGGCGAAGGTGAATAACGGAATCGCCAGCAGCACCGGCATCTCCGCCAGACGGAAGAACTCGATAGCGACCACCGATAGGTCGATGTCCGATTGAGAGAAGCCCCACAGGGCGCTGGCGCCAATGATGGCGAACAGGGGTGCGCCGAAGAGGGCGAGCAGGATCAGACCCAGGACGATCAGCATGCTTTGCTTCCGGCAGTCAGGCGCAGGGGGGCGGTGAAGAGAAAGCGCAGTGCCATGAGGCCGAAGCCGAGGGGGATGATCGATTCGCCGGCCCAAGCCGGCAGACCACCAAAGAGCCGGGTGCCATCCTCCCACTCGAAATAGACCAGGCGTCCGCCATGCCAGGCGATGAGGCCGCAGATCACCCCGCTGAAGAGGTCGTTGACCGCTTGCACCCAGGCCTTGCCGCGAGCGCTGAGGAAACGTGAGAAGAGGTCGATGCGGATGTGGCGGTCGTCCCGGGTTGCCGCGATGGCGCCGAGCAGCGCCAGCCAGAGGACCATCATGCGCAGTGCCGGATCGGCCCAGAAGAGCCCACTGTCGAATAGATTGCGCATCAGGATCTGCCAGGAGGCAAGCAGGATCATGGCACTGAGCATCAACACCAGAAGGCCCTCCTCCAAATGTATCAATAGGTTTCTGATACGGTTGAGCGCGTTCAGCATGTGGGGCTAATGATCGGGGCTGTCACGGTATCGAGGGTGAGGTTCTCAGCGTACATGCACCGCCAGCCAAAGGCAGTGGGGGAGATGGCTGGTGGTAAGCACTCGGTGTGGGGTGTTGGCGGGAATCAGTATTTGATCGCCGCGGTGCAGTTGATGCATCTCTTCGCCCAGTTCCAGCCGCGCGCTCCCCTGCAGGATGCAGATCCACTCATCATGGGATTGGGTGCTCATTTCCGTCACTGTCTCCGGTGGACTGAGGATGCGTTCGATGGAGACATTCTTGTGTGTCAGCAGGATGTCAAGCCGCTCATCCTCTCCTTCGGCCTGATCGGGCTTAAACAGGTTGTTGGTGGGGGGCATGGGGTGTTTGTTCCTCAGTGGTTATCGGCTTGATCCGATGCAGAGTGTGACAGAAACAGGCGTGATCTGCAGCGTCGGTAGGTATTGGGTTCCCGGCCAGGTTTCAACTGCTGTAAGTGAAGCTTCGGTTGGACATGGAGGGTACCGGAAAGTGGCATGGCGACCTCAGTTGTTGTGTGCGGTGGCGCGCTGTGCCTGGATCAGGTTCTGCATCCGGCTCAGCATCTGTGGACTGAACAATCCTTCGCTTGCGAGCTTCTGCAGGGTGGTGTTGGCATGTGTCTCCCAGTCCCTGCGTTGTTCGAGGCTGGGCTGGATGAATTCGATACCCTGTTGTCGCAGAGCCTCCAGAGCCTGCAGATTATCCTGCCGATTCTGCTGGTCGAGCTTGGTGAAGGTGGCTTGCAGTGTGGTTTCGACCAGCTTGCGGTCCTGAGCGTCCAACCGAGCCAGGGCCTTTTCCTGAATCACCAATGTGGCATAGAGATAAGCCAGGGGTACCTGGGTCAGATATTTGACCCGGGTGTGCCACTGCAGCGCGATGGCGCCGATTGGGGAGCTGGCGATGGTGTCGATGAGGCTGGTCTGCAGACCGGTCATTACATCGGTCAGGGGTAGAGGGATCGGCGAGATGCTCAGGGCCTTGAACATGCGGGCATTGACTTGGTCCCCCTCGGGGATCCAGATCTTCAGGCTGCGCATGTCGTCGGTGGTCCTCACCGGGAGGTTGGAAAGCAGGTAGGCAAAGCCCCCTTCGCTGAGGCCGAAACTGACATAGCCAGCCTGATGCAGGCCTTCCAGGATCAGCGGGTCCATCACTTGGCGCACCGCGTCTACTTCCTGCAGGTTTCGGAACTGGAATGGCAGGGTATAGACCTGGGCATCGGGATAGACGGCGCTGAGACCGCCGCCGGTGATGGCGCCGCCTTGCAACTGGCCGACGCGGATCTTGCGTAACACGCTGTTGTCGTTACCCATCACCCCGCCGGGATAGAAGCGCAGCTTAACCCGCCCTTCGGTTCCCTGCTGGATCTGCTTCGCCGCGGCCCGCATCTGCTTCATCCAGCTGGTGCCATCGGGCGCGATGGTGGCGATCTTGAGGGTGGTGGCAGCCGACAGGGGTAGGGCAAACAGGGTCAGCAGCACTAGGGCGGAAAAACGGAGAAGCATCTCGAGTACCTTAAAAATATTCATCCTGCAGCAGTTTTGCGGCTTGCTGTTGGGCCATGACATTACTCAGGGTCAAACCGTCGGCGACCGGGTCGGCCTTTAACACCTCGTTGAGTAATCGATCGTGCAGCGGTTGGTCGAATACCAGCCGGGCATAGTGACGGGCATATTCTACTTTGGCCATCAGGTCGCGGCCATGGGAAAAGTCGATGGCCGCTTCGAAGTGCTGGCGTCCCACCTCCGGTTTACCGCCCAAGGCCGGTGGCACCTGACTGCTTATGACCCCCAGGTAGAGCTGCGCTCTACCCTTGTCATAGGCGGGATCCCGTGCCGTCACCCACTCCAGCATGGCCTCCGCCTTGGGCAGATCGGCGACCGCGCTCCACGCCTCCGCATGGGCCTGAATCCATCCGGCCCAGCTGGTGGCGTAGAGATAGATCCCCTCAAGCTCATCTTCATCCACCTCCGCCAGGGCCAGGGAGAAGGCCGCGAAAGGCTCGCCCATGGCCTGGCAGAGGTCGGGGGTTTCGGGGCAGAGTCCCCGCCGCGCATAGGCCAGCGCCTTCTCGGTCAAACCTTGTTGTCGCTGGTTGTCGCTGACCAGTCCGCCGGCGTAGGCGCCATAGAGCCTGGCACCGGCGTAGAGCAGATCCTGATCCTGCGGACTCTGTGCGATCAGAGAGTCCAGCAGCAGCAGATAGGCGGGTGCGCCGCTGCGTACGATCTCCGGGTCGGTCTGATTCAGCATCGCTTGGGAGAGATTATTGGCCAACCGGTCTGTGACCATGGAGACGCAGCCGGTGAGTTGGACGCTAAGTAGCAGGATCAATAAACGGACAAGCAGAGACATAGGTGATAGGTAGGTCAGCGGTTCCGGCAATGAAGGGGTAAGGCGTTGTCTATTGTTAGCGGTGTTTTCGGCCGACCTGTTCGATGTGGTGCAGCCAACTGTTGAACATCATACCCACAGAACCGGTGCCGGTGCGACGTCCGCGAAAGGTGTGGAAGCAGCTTTCGTTGGCTTCGCCGTACCGGGCGGAACCGATATTCAGACACAGAAAGATCAGAAACACGTCGAACAAAAGCAGGGCAATCACCACCGGCACATGCAGTATGGCTTCTGCCTTCATCCAGCTCAACAGTGGGCTGTAGAAGGCCGCTCCCAGATAGAGGGAGCCGAACAGCAGCAGAA
This sequence comes from Sedimenticolaceae bacterium, assembly GCA_050294655.1. Classification (GTDB taxonomy): domain Bacteria; phylum Pseudomonadota; class Gammaproteobacteria; order Chromatiales; family Chromatiaceae; genus Thiodiazotropha. The sequence goes on along the minus strand of JBNKOL010000060.1, from coordinate 11,354 downwards.
TGGCGATCAGGGAGAAGAAATCGGCTATCCATTCGTGATGCCGGGCATAACCCTTGAGATTCTTGCAGACTGACATGTGTCCTTTCCGTCTGATTATCGAGTTGGGTAGTCAGAGGTTAGCCGCCAACCAGCAGAATCACAAGGAGTTTGGCTATAGGATAGTGTGCTTTGGGTAAGAGGTGGCCCAGCGTTTGGATTTCGTACCCTTCACCCCGATGGTCACTTGCAGGGCCTGATACCGGAACGGTTACGCCTGGTTTGGGCCTTGGTTGGAGTTGTGTATAGTGTTTAGCCATCATGCGACGGCACAGATTGGATGAACGCACTGCATTCGGTTGACGGGTTAAAAAAAGGGGGAGCGCCAGGGTGGATAGCGTGATCAATTTAGTCAAGGATCTCAATGAGTTCGTTTGGGGGCCGGTGATGCTGGTGCTGATTCTGGGCACCGGGTTATTCCTCATGCTGGGTCTGAAACTGATGCCGCTGGCTCGTCTGGGTTACGGCTTTCGTATGCTCTGGCTTGGACGTAAGGGCCTGGGCGAAGGCGAGATCAGCCCCTTCAACGCCCTGATGACCTCCCTCTCGGCGACCATTGGCACCGGCAACATCGCCGGCGTGGCCACCGCTATCGCCGCAGGCGGCCCGGGTGCCCTGTTCTGGATGTGGTGCACGGCGCTGGTCGGCATGGCGACCAAGTATGCCGAGGCGGTGCTGGCGGTGCGCTTCCGTGAAGTGGACGAGCAGGGCAACCATGTGGGCGGCCCTATGTACTACATCAAGAACGGTCTGGGCTCGAAGTGGACCTGGCTCGGCACCCTGTTCGCCATCTTCGGCGCCCTGGCCGGCTTCGGTATCGGTAACACGGTACAGGCCAACTCGGTGGCCCATGCCCTGTCGGAGAACGGCGGGTTGCAGATCGCACCCTGGATCACGGGGCTGGTGATGGCGGTGCTGGCGGCCCTGGTACTGATCGGCGGTATCCGTCGCATCGCCGAGGTGGCAGGCAAACTGGTGCCCATCATGGCGATCGCCTACCTGCTCTCCGGACTGGTGGTGCTGATTCTCAATGCCGGGGCCATTCCCGGCGCGGTGGTGGAGATCGTCAAGCAGGCCTTTACGCCGACGGCGGCCACCGGCGGTTTTGCCGGGGCCGCGGTTTGGGCCGCGATCCGCTTCGGTGTCGCCCGTGGCATCTTCTCCAACGAGGCCGGCCTGGGAAGCGCCCCCATCGCCCATGCGTCGGCGGCCACCGACAAACCGGTGCGCCAGGGGACGGTGGCCATGCTCGGCACCTTTATCGATACCCTGGTGATCTGCTCCATTACCGGCCTGGCGATCGTGGTGACCGAGGCCTGGACCACGGGTGAGACCGGTTCGGCCCTCTCCTCGCTGGCCTTCGAACGTGCTCTGCCCGGTGTCGGGAGCCATGTGGTCTCACTGGGACTGGCCATCTTTGCTTTCACTACCATCCTGGGGTGGAGTGTCTATGGTGAACGCTGTGTGGAATACCTTTTCGGCGTACGTTCGATCATCCCCTTTCGTGTGCTCTGGGTGGTGATGATCCCGGTCGGTGCCGTGGCCCAGGACTATCTCGGTTTCGTCTGGCTGGTCTCGGATACCCTCAACGCACTGATGGCGATACCCAATCTGATCGCCCTGCTGCTCTTGAGTCCGGTGGTGTTCGCCCTGACGCGGGACTATTTCAGGCAAGGGGATTGAGCCGACTCTCTGCGTGACAGCGCACCTGGCTGGCACGCACGGGGAGGATCGCTGAGGTGACGGTTCTGAGAGAGGGCTTTGATCTGTGGCGTTTCCACCGCCTTTTCCGAGTCCTGCGCCAATGGGCTTGACGGCATCGGAAACGCTGGCGGCCCGGAGAAGTTCAACGCTTCAGCTCTGCTTTGATCCACCGAGACAGGGTGGTGAGTCGGCTACCGCGCCCCCTTTGTCGAACCAATCGTCGGGGGTCAGGGTGTGCAGGGCCAGAGCATGGATACCACCGGCCAGCTCCTCGCTGAGCACCAGATTGACCTGGCGGTGTCGGGCGATCAGTTTTTTACCCTCGAAGGCATCGCTTACCACCACCACCTTGAAGTGGGATTCGCTGCCTTCCGGCACGTTGTGCATATGGCTCTCGTTGATCACTTCGAGATGGATGGGAGCGAAGGCCTGCTGCAGTTTCTGCTGAATCGTCTCTTGGGTCGTGCTCATCAGAACTCCTTTCGTGACCGGTTAGGGTGCTGCAATTGTGACGGTCCCCTATATGACACATCAAAGTATAAATCGCTAGATATTCAGAATATCACGCACAAAAGGTATGGTCAGACGCCGTTGCGCGGCCAGGGATGCGCTGTCGAGTCGATCGATCAACAGGGTCAGGAAGTGGATGTCCCGCGGGGTGCGCTGGAGCAGGAAGCTGGCGGTCTCCGCGCTCATGCTCATGCCGCGGCGCTCGGCGCTGGCCAGCAGCAGTTCCAGACGCTCATCGTCATCCAAAGGAATCAAGTGGTAGCAGGGTCCCCAGGTCAGGCGGGAGGCCAGGTCGGGCAGTTCGAGTGGCAGGCTTGCCGGGGGCCTGTCGGCGGCGACGATCAGTTGCCCGCCGTTCTCGCGTAGCAGGTTGAAGAGGTTGAAAATGGCTCGCTCCCAGTCGGCCTTTCCCGCGATCCGCTCCAGATCGTCCAGGCAGACCAGGGCATAGCCCTCCAGCCCTTCCAACATCCCGGGGTCGATCTCCCGCTCCGACTTCAGTGGCAGGTAGGCCGGCAGGCGTTGCTTGAGATGGGCATGCTGGCAGGCCGCCTGCAGCAGATGGCTCTTGCCGCTGCCCGATTCCCCCCACAGGTAGACAAAGGGGTCGAGGGGAGTGCGCAGGCGCGAGATGGCCTCGCCGTTGCGACCGATGATGAAGCTGCCAAAGTCGACGCTGGAGCGTAGCGATAGACCAAGGGGCAGTTGCTGAGGCATCGTGTTGAGAGTTCCTGGCGATTCAGTGGCGGCTCAATCGCTGTGCGATCTCAGCCAGATGGCGCCCCTGTGTGCGGCAGATGCGCTTCTCCTCATCGGTAAGCGGCAGCTTGCTGTCGCTGCCGGCCAAGTGACTGGCGCCGTAGGGGGTGCCGCCGCTGCGGGTGTGCAGTAGGGTCGTTTCACTGTAGGGCACCCCGGTGAGCAGCATGCCATGGTGCAGCAGAGGCAGCATCATCGAGAGCAGGGTGGTTTCCTGACCGCCGTGCAGGCTGGAGGTGGAGGTGAAGACGCCGGCCGGTTTACCGATCAGACCGCCGCTCATCCAGAGCCGGCTGGTGGTATCGAGAAAATACTTCATCGGCGCCGCCATGTTGCCGAAGCGGGTAGGACTGCCGAGGATCAGACCGGCGCACTCGCTGAGGTCATCCTCGCAAACATAAGGGGCGCCGCTCTCCGGGATATCCGGCTCACTGGCCTCGCAGACGGTGGAGACCGCCGGTACGGTGCGCAGACGAGCCTGCATGCCGGCGACTTCTTCCGCGCCCCGGGCGATCTGTCGCGCCATTTCCGCGGTGGCGCCGTAACGGCTGTAGTAGAGAATCAGCACATGGCTCATGTCATAGGATCTCCAATACCTTTTCCGGTGGGCGTCCGATCGCCGCCTGGCCGTTCTTGATCACGATGGGTCGTTCGATCAGCTTAGGGGTGGCGATCATGGCATCGATCAGCTGATCGTTGCTCAGGGCCGGATTGTCGAGGCCCTGCGCTATGTACTCCGCCTCCTTGGTGCGCATCAGCTGGCGGGGCTCCAGGCCCAGCAGCTTGAGAATACGTCTCAGGGTGGCTTGGTCGGGCGGGGTCTTCAGGTACTCCACCACCTCGGGCTCGATACCCTGCTCCTGCAGTAGCTGCAGGGTCTGGCGCGACTTGCTGCAGCGGGGGTTGTGATAGATCTCGACGCTCATCGGTTGCCTCCTATGAATGTTGCGCCATTGTAACCATCACCCCCGCCTTGCTCCAGAAACGGGGTTGATGTCGCTTGCCACAGGCAGGCACACTGGGGCTGAACGTACAACAGTCGGTTGCCGGGTTATTATTAACCCGGCACCTAAATAGGCAGGTTCAGCCGAAGCGTGCCTGCCTGCAGCAAGGCATCAAAACGCCGCTGTAGCCACCCTACAACCAGTTTTGATAACGCAGTCTGCAGGCAGGCACGCTTCGGCCTGTCCTTTTAAATTCATATTGTTAGGGGCTACAAGAATGCCCTTGCTCTGCGTTTTGACTCTTGACAAGGGGGACACCATTGTCTGCGAGTCTCGCCTTGATCAATGGCATTCTTGTAGCCCTGAACCTGCCTATTTAGGTGCCGGGTTAATATTTGCCCTATTCGAACGGACATGCACCAGGGAGTTCCAGGCATGAATCAATCACCCGAACGTCTGATCAGCACTTCGCCGCTGAGGCATGTGGTGCCCTTCTCCCGTCTTCTGCTGCATCACTTCAAGCAGGATGCCGGTATTCAACACGTGGCTGCGCTCACCTATACCACCCTGTTATCGCTGGTGCCCTTGATGACGGTGATGCTGGCGCTCTTCTCTGTTTTTCCCGCCTCGGATCGCTTGAGTCAGCAAGTGGAGGATTTCCTGTTTCAGAATTTCGTGCCGGCGGCGGGTGAAGCGGTGCAGCAATATCTGCGTAATTTCAGTCAGAAGGCGGGCAAGCTCACAGGCGTTGGCTTCGCTGTTCTGATTCTCGTCGCGCTGTTGTTGATGAGTAATATCGATAAGGCCTTCAATACCATCTGGCATGTACGCCGCAAGCGCTCACCGGTAGCCAAGTTCACTGTCTATTGGGCGATCCTCTCCCTGGGACCTATCCTCATCGCGTTCAGTGTCGGCGTCACCTCCTATCTGGTCTCCTTTCCCCTCTTCAACGACGGTGAGACGGTGATGTTGCTACGTACCCGTCTGCTCGGTCTGATGCCGGTGGTGATCTCCGCGGTAGCCTTTACGCTGCTTTACTCCCTGGTTCCCAATCGTAATGTGCCGCTGCGTCATGCCCTTCTCGGTGGGGTGCTGGCGGCGTTGCTGTTTGAGCTGGCCAAGCGGGGTTTTGCCCTCTATGTCACTGCCTTTCCCACCTATGAAACCATCTATGGAGCTCTGGCGGCGGTGCCGATTTTTCTGATCTGGATTTATCTCTCCTGGTTGGTGACCCTGGTGGGGGCTGAGTTTACCTACTGCCTGGGAATCTATCGGGAGGATTGGCGCGAGGCGCTGGATGAACGGGGTGAGGCCTTTCTGCTGACGCTGCGACTGCTGCGGGCGCTGCGCCGGGCCCAGCATGCAGGCGACTCACTGAGTGTCAGGGCGCTGGCGCTGCAGCTTCCCATGTCCAACGACGAGGAGATCGAACTGGCGCTGCGGAGCCTGCAGGAGGCGCATCTGGTACTGCGGGCGGAGGACAAGGGTTGGCTACTGGCGAGGGATCTGGATGAGGTGACGCTGCTGGAGCTCTATCGCATGGCGCCCTATGTGCTACCGTCGCCGGAATCGGTCAGCGAGGAACCGGCGGCCTTGCGCCTGGCGATCGGCCAACTGGAGCGGGACTTGCGGACCCACATGGATCAACCGTTGTCAGACTTGTTGAGTGAGGATTGAACTCTCAACGCAGCCTGGTAACAGGGCCGGGGTTATGGTTTACACCGATTTGATCCGATAACGTTCGAAGTGGATGGTGCTCTCGAGTAGTTGCAGTGGAGTGATGACCGGTGCGGGGACCATCTCTTCCACCCGGTACTCCTGACCCAGGACGAAGAAGTGCTTGGGCACGAGTAATGAACTGCGATGGGTGTGCCCCTGGTCGATGTAGAGGCCGGGGTATGCCGATTTCTCCGGCGTTTCACCGCTATCCGACCTCATCTCCTTGAGAGTGGATTGCAGCGTGATCGGCTCGATGCGCCCCTGTACGAACTGCACGCCGATTTCCAGGTGTTCACCTTGCCGGTTGAGGGCGCGCTTTACGATGCCGATTTTCCATTCGGTAGTCTCTGCGCCGCCCTGCAGGCTGATCAGTACCAGTTCGCCCACCAGCGAAGGTGAGTTTGGGCTCATGCTCAGGTGGAGGGCCACACCGGATCGGCTCTGATTGAAACGGCGGGCGATCAGCTGGGGTTTATGCGGGTCCTGGGCTTTGGTTTGTACCGATTGGACCTGGGTCAGGGTGATCTCGTTACTTGCGGCATCGTCTGCGTAATCTTCCTGGCGTTGATCCCGGGTTAGATAGAGGTAGATGCTGTGCAGGCCCGTCCACACGCTGACTTGTCCCGAGGTGGTGTGGCGTTCGCTGTCCCGTTGCAGCCGGATATGCCAGGACTTGAGCATGCGTGCCAGCAGGTTGGCGACCTCCTGGGCGGTGAGTTTGCTCATTGTCGCAGGTTTTTGCTCCTCGGAGCGCTCCAGGCGACGCAGTTGCTGATGTATCTGCGTGCTGACCGGATTCAGATCGAACAGGGTGAAGCGGGGCTGGGTCAGGGTCTCCAGTCCGTCAGGCTCGAACAGGCTGGGTGGCACCTCACCCAGGCGGTCAACCACGTAGTGGCCGGAGGGCTCGATCTCCCGGCTGGGTGGCTTGAATTGGGCGTGTCCGGCCAGGGCGTCCAGGTAGTCGAAGCACAGGCGCACTTCACCAGCCTGCAGATGGCAGGGATCGAGCAGGCGCAGCAGCAGAAAGCGGTTGTATTGCTGTTCGATGGAGCGTTCGATGTCGGGATGGTCTTCTTCTCCGATGGGGCTGAGATGGATCTTCTGCTCCTCGGCAAAGGTGCGCAGACGAGAGATCTCCCGATAAGAGTGTGTGGTCCTGCAGTCGAACTCCTCACAGGCGTAGAGGTACTCCTGTAAGTAGAATTTGATGGCGTGATAGATAGCGTAGGTCAGACGCTCAAGGTTTTTCTTGCTGGCTTTGTTGCCGAGACACTGGTTGGCCAAGTGGCTGTAGCCGAAGGCCATCTCCAGCATCACCCGTCGTGTCTTTTGGGTCGGCGCCGGTCCCCGGTGAGATGCGCTGCTGTGCACTAGTCTGAGTGCCGGAGATTGATAGATCTCCATAAGCTCGTAGCGCTTGCGTACCGGGCCGGGAAAGCGGTTGAGACGGGTCAGGCTGGTCAAGACCGCTTCGGCGAGTTGATCCGGATTGGCAAAGGGCAGGGCGATGGCCCATTGGCGTAGCGGGCCCGGGTTGGTTTCCACTAGCGGATTCTCGAACGGGTCCGGGGTTGGGACGTAGAAAACCGTCGGTGTACTGGATCCTTTGCGATGAGAAAAAAAATCAAACATGCTGACGAGGGGGCTTCCTGCTGCTGGCCGATTCGCCAACTATAGCATTAGGTTTGTGTAGTGTTTTATATTGTTTGATGTTTTCAGAGGCCCGCCAAGGTCACGGAACAAGGCGCAATGCGCGGGCAATGGCGTGCCCCTATCAAGTATTGCAACGCAGGATCATGGCCTTGGCGGGCCTTCCTTCGGGCGGGACACTAAGCGGCCATCCGCATTGTTGCGCTGCCTGGAAAGGGTGTGCCATTTCCGGCGGGGCACACCTGGCGGCCAGCCGCTTAGCGTCACGCTGAAATCTTTAGACAATATAAAACATTACACTAAGCTCACGCCATCCGGAGTGTATCGATTTATTAAGGTTTCCTGCAATTGCACTGTATGGAATTTAGCCTGAGAATGGTGGTCTGAATCAACGTTGCATTACATCCTGTATGGTGTGTTTGCTGTTGGTTACACTCTATAAACTCGGAGATTTTTTACATGCTGTCATGGAGACTGTTCCGCTGCCTTTTCTTCGCCTGCCTCTGTTGGCTGCCCCTCCTCGCATTGGCAGAGCCGGTGGATTTTGAACTGGAGGGACTCGACGGCAAGACCTATAGATTGTCAGACTACCGGGGTAGATGGGTGTTAGTGAACTACTGGGCTACCTGGTGCCCTCCCTGTCGCGAGGAGCTGCCCGAACTGGAGGTATTTCACTCCAACCACAAGGACAAAGACGCCGTGGTACTTGGTGTGGCGATGGAGCGGATCAAGAAGGAAAGGCTGCAGCAGTTCGTCGATGATCAGTTCCTCAGCTATCCGATTCTGATGATGAAACCGGCCGCCAGTACCGAGTTGGGAAGGGTCCCCGGGCTACCGACTTCCTATTTGGTCAATCCGCAGGGTGAGCTGGCTGCCCGTCAGGTCGGTCCCTTGACGCTTGAGGACCTGGAAGCCTTCATCAAAAAGGGCGCCAAGTAGGTGGGGGAGGGGGACATGCCACGTGTACTTCGCTGGTTATCGTTGTTGCTGCTGATCTCTTTTGCCAACTTGGAAGCTGCGACCCGGGATCCCGGGAGCTTTTTCTTCGACCAATCTCTGGGTAACTTCAACGAAGAGCTGCAACTGGCGAGGGAGGAGGGTAAAAAGGGTATCCTGATCATGTTCGAGATGGATGAATGCCCCTTCTGTCATCGTATGAAGACGCGGGTACTGAATCAAATCGAGGTGCAGGATTACTACAAGGAGCATTTCCTGATCTACACAGTCGACATTGAAGGTGACGTGGAGATCACCGATTTCATGGGTAAGCCAATGAAGGAGAAGGACTTTGCCTTCAAGCAACATAAGGTGCGCGCTACCCCGGTGTTTTGTTTCTTCGACCTGGAAGGCAACATGATCACCCGCTTCACCGGGGCCACCAACAGCACACAGGAGTTTCTGTGGCTGGGCGAGTTCGTAGTCGACGACCACTATAAAAAGACCAATTTCACCCGTTACAAACGGCAGAAGAAACGGGAACAAAGAGCGCCGTGAAGGAGATACTTTGGCGTCGCGGGATCGCCGGTGGTGCGTTGGTATTGAGCTTTAGTCTGGTTTATTCCTCTCTTGCCGGGGGCGCGCAACAGGCGCCGCTGCCGTCTCCTCTGACCTTACAACAGGCCCTGGAGATAGCCGATCAGACCCACCCTGACCTACAGCTGGCGGATGCCGCGCTGGAGCTGGCCCGGGCTCGCTATCAGAAAGCGGGCGCCGTTAATGATTTCGAACTGGGGTTCACCGCGGAGTTGCGTGCCATAGATCCTTCCGAGCTTGCCTATGACCAGACCCGAAACGACAGTCTGGCACGACTGAATCTGAGCAGGCAGCTTTACGATTTTGGTCGTACCGCACACACCGAAGAGGCTGCCGAGGCGGCCCTCGACTCGCGTCAGTGGCAGTTACAGGAGGTCCGGCAACAGCGCCGCCTGGAGGTGATGCGGCGCTTTTTTGACGTGCTGTTGGCTGATTTCAGATATGCCCGCGACAACGAGGCTCTCTCCATAGCCTACGTTCGTTATGACCAGGCCAGCAACCGACAGGAGCTGGGCAGGGCCGCCGATATCGAGGTGCTGGAGTTGGAGAGTCTCTATCAACAAACCCGCCGCCAGCTGGCAGCCAGTCGTAATCAACAGCGCATCACCCGTTCGCAGCTGGCTATCAGTCTGAATCGTCCCAATGACCTGCCGGCCGATCTGGAGATACCTGACCTGGAGGTACAATCCCTTGAACAGGAGCTAGGGGCTTGGACCCAGCGCGTCCTGCAGGAGAATCCACACTTGCGAAGTCTGCGCGCCGACGTGAAAGCGGCCCGCAAGCAGCTGCAGGCCAGCGAGGCGGAGGACAATCCGGTATTGCGCGGTGAGTTGGAGGCGGCGACCTATGAACGGGAGCTGGGAGGCCGCAATCCCCTAACCGCCGCATTGATCATTGAGGTCCCGCTCTACACCGGCAACCGGACAGACGCCAGGAGGGCGGAGCAAAGGGCTCTGTTGCAGCAGAAGGAGGCAGAGTTGGCGGCCTATGAACTGCAGCTGCACCAGCAGGTGCTCGATATCTGGATGGAGCTCGAACGGCTTCGCCAGCAGGGGGAGGAGTTGCAGGTGACCGCCGACTATCGGGAACTCTATCTGGATCGTAGCCGGACACTCTATGAGATGGATATGCAGACCGATCTGGGCGACTCGATGACCCAGATTGCCGATATCCAATGGCAGAGGGCACAGAATAAATATGACACCCTGCTGTTGCAGGCACGTCTTAAGGCGCTGACGGGCGGGTTGCTGCAAGGCGAGGAGACAACACCATGAGAAAAATCACAACAAATGCGAACGGCCTGGGCAGTCTGTTGTTGATCGGTAGCCTGTTGCTGAGTACCCCGCTGGTCGCTCAGGATCTCCCCGGTACCACCGAGTGGGGCGCAAAGGTGAGCCTCAGCACGACGGTCAGTGGCATGGTCAGTAAGGTGCATGTTTTTATCGGCGACGAAGTGAAGCAGGGCGCGGTGTTGATTGAACTCGATCCGCGAAATTATCAAACCCGCCTGGACGCGGCGGAGCTGCGTCGCGATGCGGCCCGACAGCTGAACGACGAAGCGCAACGGGAACTCGATCGTAGCCTCGAACTATACGATCGCACCATGCTCGCGGAGCATGAACGCAAGCTGGCCGAGATCGAGACGGCCAAGGCGGCTGCTGCCTTGCGCGATGCGGAGGCCGAACTGATGGAAGTCCGCCTGCAACGGGACTACAGCCGGATCAAGGCGCCCTTTCCTGGCCGCGTACTGAAGGTGCATGTGCAGCCGGGAGAGGCGGTGGTGAACCGGTTCGAAGTGATGCCGCTGGTGACGCTGGTCGATCACAAGCGCATGCGGGCGCACGCGCTGGTCGATGCAGGAGTCCTGACGCGCACTAAAGTGGGTGACGAGGTGAAGGTCGGTGTCAGAGGGGTCTGGCTGGACGGTCTGATCGCTGCACTCGGATATGACCCTGTCAGCCGCTCTGATGGGGGCGCCAACTATCGACTGGAGGCCGAATTTCGCCCCCCTGAAGGGATGGAGTTGCGATCCGGTGAGAAGCTGGTGATAAGATTGCCGGATGAATGAAACCAATGATAATCCTACCCTCTGTGTCCGCTGTGTGGTGACAGGGCGGGTTCAGGGGGTTTTCTACCGGGCATCGACTCGGCATGAAGCCCAACGTCTCGGGCTTACCGGCTACGCCAGAAATCTGATGGACGGCCGCGTCGAGGTGGTGGCCTGTGGCGAAAAGGAGGCCGTGGAGACGCTTCGCGAGTGGCTGCGCAAGGGACCGCCCGATGCCCAGGTCAGCAGCGTCGCCTGCGAGTTCATCGACTTCCATGAGTATGCGCAGTTCTCGGTGGGCTGATTTCTAAGGAACCTCTGAACAAGTCTGGGCCGAACAGATTGTTGATCAAAATGTACCGATTCAAGGCGCGGATCGCGCGTAATAGCCCGCTATTGCGAAGATTCGCAACGCCGAAGCGGTGCATTTTGGCGGCAAGCTGTCGGTC
>JBNKOL010000059.1:0-1905 GCA_050294655.1 Sedimenticolaceae bacterium | reverse complement strand
ATCGCCGCCGGGCTGTTTCTGGGTAAACAGCTGGGGATTCTGTTCTTCTGCGGCATCGCCATCCAGTTGGGCTTCGCCAAACTGCCCAATGGGGCAAGCTGGTGGGGCTTTTACGGCACCAGTGTGCTTTGCGGTATCGGCTTTACCATGAGTCTCTTCATCGCTTCACTGGCCTTCGAACAGGGTGGATCGGATACGGTGGTCTTGGGCGACCGACTGGGGATTCTGCTCGGCTCAGCCATATCGGCAGTGGTCGGTTATGTTTTGTTGAAATATCTCAACCCGGCCGTCCGTCAGCCGGGTGCCTGAACTCGTCAAATTCTGCTACGCCATCACAGATGCGCTATTGGGGCTTCAGCGAATTTCGGTCGAGCTTGAGGGGCCTACTGACAAGATGGGTTGGTGACACGATACGAGAGGAGATTATTGATGCGGATGCCGCCTTCATTGGTGATGATGGCCCTGGGATTCTTATCCTTCGGTCAGGCAATGGCCGATGTACAGACCGGGGGGCAGGCGCCCGGGTTCCACCTGATGGATCAGAACGGCGAGATCCATAGTCTCGCCAGCTATCGGGGGCAGTGGCTGGTGCTCTACTTCTACCCCAAGGACAATACGCCGGGCTGTACCAAAGAGGCCTGCGAATTCCGTGACGATCACAATCAGCTGGCCGAGATGGGGGTTGCCCTGTTGGGGGTGAGCACGGATGAGATTGAGAGTCACCAGGCCTTTGCCGAAAAGTATCATCTGCCTTTTCCGCTGCTCTCCGATGTGGACGGAGAGGTGGCCAAACGCTACGGTTCGCTGCTGCAAATTGGCCCGATCAAGTTCGCCAAACGGCACAGTTTCATCATCGACCCCGAGGGGCGCATTGCCCATATCTACCGCGACGTGAACCCCAAGATCCACAGCGCCGAGGTGATTGCCCAGCTCCAGACGCTGGGAGTCAAGCGACCCTAACGCTGGAAAGGGATGCCGGCTTGGTCAAGCGCTTCCGCCAGTGCCGCGATCGCCGTCGCGATATCCCCCCGACCGCGAAGACCCAGTTCAATCCTCGGTTCCTTTCCCAGTCGGGGCAGGCTGTAGAGTTTTAAACCGGGAAAGCGGCCGGCAAAACCCTCCATCAGAGGGACCAGACGACTCTCCGGCGTTTTCAGGACCAGCAGGGAGGCCTCTACGATGCCGGATTCCACTCCCGGATAGTGTGTCTCCAACAGCCACTCCGCCATCGGCCAGGCCATCTCTGGAAAGCCGGGTAGAAAATGGTGCCGTTCGATAGTGAAGCCGGGTATCTGGTTATGGGGGTTGGGTATCAACTCGCAGCCCACTGGAAGATCCGCCATGCGGATACGGGTAGGGTAGGCGTCTTCGCCGAAGCGTTTCTCGATCAGGGCCACGGCCTCCGGATGGCGCGTTAGCTTGACCCCGGCAGCCTTCGCGGCGCAGGGGCGGGTCAGGTCATCCGGGGTGGCGCCGATACCGCCGCAGACGAAGACGGGCAGTTCACTCTGCATGGAAAAGCGTAAATGATCGGTCAGTGTCGATGTCTCATCCGGCAGTAGCCAGCAGCGGGCAAGTCGCAGGCCCCGCGAACCGAGCATCTCCCTAAAGTGGTTCATATGGCGGTCCTGACGCCGGCCAAAGAGGATCTCATCGCCAATCACGATAAGGCCGAAGCTGTCATGGTGTTGCTGCATTGTCATGCCTTATTCATCTCTCGCCTGACAGGCCGTTGAAAAAGTCTCGGGCGGCGCCATGCAGCGCTGAAAATGCTCATGTACTGCCCTGTACACCGCGCACTTCCGCCTTGCCTGGTATCCACCGGAGAGTTTTTCAACCGCCTGTCAAGCTGATCCAAACCGCCGATATGAAGATTTACGGCGCTATGGGGGCAAGCTAGTGTAG
>JBNKOL010000058.1:0-23470 GCA_050294655.1 Sedimenticolaceae bacterium | reverse complement strand
CTGCGCAGGACGCCTTGCATAGGACTGCTTCTCGGCACGCTGATTTCCTGCTGCAGTATAGGACACTACACTAACCCACAACAGTTTTCGTTGAGGTGTTTGCAGCGTTCACGGGTTTGATATCCCCCTCTCCCTGGCCCTCTCCCCTTGCGGGAGAGGGCCAGGGAGAGGGGGTGAAAAACAGCCCGCGCAAAGCGCAACTCAACACGCAAAACCATTCAGGCCAATACGCAATTCTCGCCGCTAACGCCGCATGGCGGATTATGGCGGGTAATCAAAAAAAGTGATGAAATTATTGTCCAGCGGGACCGGGGCATTCGCACATCCCGATGCAACTTGACCTATTTCAACTTAAGCGCCTGTTGATAAAGCTGATTTTTCTTTCTACCGGTGAGTTCGGCCAGCAGGGAGACTGCCCGTTTCAACGGCATCTCCTGCAGTAGGCGCCGCAGAAGCATGTCCATATCGAGGCTAAGACTCTGGCTTTCAGCGATCGGAGCGGCACCCGCCACCAGCACCACGAATTCCCCTTTGCGCTGGTTCTCATCCCCCCCCACAAGCTCGATCAGCCGACCGATACTGCCGCGCAGAAAAGTCTCGTGCAATTTGGTCAACTCGCGGGCGATGACTGCCTCCCGATCAGTTCCGAAGCTGGCCGACATGTCGTCCAGGGAGGCCTGAATGCGATGCCCCGATTCGTAAAACACCAGGGTGGCCCGCTCAGCCGCCAACTCGTCGAACCACTGTCGGCGCTGGGCGCCACCGCGGGGTGGAAAACCGGCAAACAGAAAACGATCGGTGGCAAGTCCGGCGGCGGATAGGGCGCAGGTCAGCGCACTGGGACCAGGGATGGGCACCACGGAAAAGCCCTCTGCAGCGGTCTCCCGCACCAGGGGAAAGCCGGGGTCGCTGATCAGCGGGGTACCCGCATCCGACACCAGCGCTATCGTCTTTCCAGCACGCAGCATCGAGAGCATATTCTCAAGCCGCGCCCGTTCATTATGCTCATGCAGCGATTGCATGGGCGTGTCGACGCCATAGTGACGCAGCAGCTGCCGGCTGTGTCGGGTATCCTCGGCGGCAATGAGATCAACCTTTCTCAATGTGTCAATCGCTCTTGCGGAAAAATCCTCAAGATTGCCGATCGGTGTGGCAACAACGTACAGTACACCCTTTGTCACAGCGCTTCCTGATGTAGAATTGACAGGCTGAACATCCTGCCACAGAACCCAGATCATGCAAATCAAACGCCGTTTCACTGCCATACTGACGCTACTGCTACTCACTATCCAGGGTTGCGGGACCCTGCCTACGACCGACCGGACGACAACAGAGCTTCCTCGCGGGATGCGCCAGAATGTGGACCTTCTGCTCTTCAACGAATCCTACGCAGCGGCAGCGGCCCTGCTACAGACCCTGGCCGAGAGGTACCCTTCCCCGCTGCGCGACCGACTCAATCTCGAAGCGGCGGAAAACTGGCTCAAGGCCAGGCGCTTGGAAGAGACCCTCGCCCTGATGCAACGCATACAACCGCCCGCGGATGATGCGGCCTTCGCGTTCCGTCTGCGTATGGTACGGACCGAGATCGCCATCCTGCGCGGCGACATCGAACAGGCCCTCGATCTGATGGAGCCGTCCCCGGGAGAGGAGACACCGCCGGCACTGCGTCAGCGCTACCACACCAACATGGCGGAGATCTTCCGACTTTCAGGCAACCTGTTGGAGAGCGCCCGGGAGTTGAATGTTCTGGACCAGCTGCAGGCGGATAACGAGGACGCCCGCATCAAGACGCAACAGCTGCTGGTGCAGACCCTGGCTTCCATGACCGACACCGCATTGCAACTGCTGCAGCCTCCGCCGCCCTCTAACATGATCGGCTGGATGGAACTGGCCCAGGTCGTCAAGCTGCAGATGGCACAGCCTGCCGAACTGACCGGTGCCCTCGCCGCCTGGCGCGAGCGCTTTCCCGAACATCCTGCCCTGCAGGCTTATCTCACCGGCCTGCTGGAGCAGCAGGGACTCAGCAGCAGCGACCACATCGCCATCCTGCTACCCCGCAACGGCCCCTATGCCAATGTGGCCGCGGCGGTGCGCGACGGCTTTATGGCCGCCTGGTACCAGCAACCGTCCAGCCACCGCCCACAACTCCGCTTCTATGACAGCAGCAACCTGGAGGAGACCTTACGCACCTATCAGCAAGCGGTGCTGCAAGGGGCGCAGTGGGTTGTAGGCCCCTTGGACAAGGACGCAGTCAACATGCTGATGCAGATGGAGAGTCTGCCGCAACCGGTACTGGCGCTGAATCAAATAGAGGATGCGAGCAGTTTCCTGCCCAATCTCTACCAGTTCGGCCTGGCCCCGGAGGATGAGGCTGAGCAGGTTGCGGAGCGCGCCTGGTTGGAAGGCCATCAAAGGGCTCTGATCCTGACCCCGAGCGGTAACTGGGGCGACCGCATCGGTGAGCGCTTCCGACAGCGCTGGGAGAGTCTCGGTGGTCAGGTGTTGGAATCCCAGCGCTACAACCCCTCGGAGAACGACTTCTCGCCGCCGATCCGGCAGTTACTGAGCATCGACGAGAGCAAGGCGCGCATTCTGGCACTGGAGCAACTGCTGGGCATGCAGCTGGAATCCGAGGTCAGGCGACGCAATGATGCGGACTTCATCTTTCTCGCCGCCCGTCCCAAGCAGGGTCGCCAACTGGGACCGCAGCTGAAATTCCATCATGCGGGCAACCTGCCGATCTACGCCACCTCGCATATCTACAGCGGGATAGCGGACAGCGAAAAGGACCGGGATCTGGGCCACATCAGTTTCGTCGATACGCCCTGGCTACTCGATGACGAGCGGGATAGCACCCTCTCCAGAAGTCGGCTACAGGAATTGATACCCGGCGTGAAGGGGCAGTATGCCCGCCTCTACGCCATGGGTATCGACAGCTACAACCTGCTGGCCAATCTCGAACCCCTGCGCGAACAGCCTGGACGGACCTTCAGCGGCAAGAGCGGCACCCTCTATCTGGATACCTATAACCGGCTGCATCGACTGCTCGCCTGGGCAGACATGCAGAAGGGTTCAGCTTCGATCATCGGCTATGCGCCGCGCATGCAGTCGCCATTGTTTGTAACCACGCCGGCGGAGAACCCACTCAACGCGATCCCGCCACTCGACGCAAACGAACCAATGATTGAGCCAGCACCGCTCGACAACCGCTCCTCCCGGCCCCAGTGAATGGCCAGGCACAACGTACAGGGAAGTGCGGCGGAAATACGGGCAATGCGACATCTTCTGGCCCAGGGACTGCAACTACTGGAACGCAATTTTCGCAGCCGTGGCGGCGAGATCGATCTAATCATGCGGCAGGGAAACACCCTGGTCTTCGTCGAGGTTCGCTATCGGCAATCCTGTCGCTACGGATCGCCGGTCGAAACGGTGACGGCGACCAAGCAACGCCGCTTGACTACCGCCGCCTCCCACTACCTGCAGTCACGCAATCTGGACCTTCCCTGCCGTTTCGATGTGGTCGGTATCTCCGGACCGCAGCAGGAAAAGATCGAATGGATACGGGATGCATTTCAAGCAGGATGAGGTCTACCGCCTTTCCCCTCGCAGCAGGTAAAAGATCTCACCCATCGGAATCCGTTTTGGGGCCACGTCAACTCGACCGATCAGTGACCCAAAGGTAAACTAGCGCGATGCAAAACCAAGAACACATACAGGCACTCTTCAACCAGAGCATACAGACCAAGATCGAAGCTCTGCCCCTGCTCTCCCAGCCGATCAGCGACGCGGCCGATCTCATCGTCAGCCGCCTGCTGGAGGGCAACAAGATTCTCAGCTGCGGTAACGGCGGCTCCGCTGGTGATGCTCAGCACTTCTCCTCCGAAATGCTCAACCGGTTTGAACGCGAACGCCCCGGGTTGCCTGCAATCGCGCTCACCACCGACAGTTCGACCGTCACCTCAATCGCCAACGACTACGATTATTCGCTGATCTTCTCACGTCAGGTCGAAGCCCTGGGCCAATCCAATGACATCCTGCTGGCAATCTCCACCAGCGGTAACTCCAGCAACGTCAATTACGCCGTGCAGGCCGCCCACGAGCGCGAGATGCGGGTGGTGGCACTGAGTGGACGCGATGGCGGCGAACTGGGGAAACTCCTAGCTCTCGGCGATGTCGAACTTCGCGTTCCATCCGATGTCACGGCGCGTATCCAGGAGACCCATCTCCTGATCATCCACTGCTTGTGCTATCTGGTGGACCAGCATCTGCTGGGAAGTTGATAAACCTTTTTTTCACTCTGAGGGACAACATGCTGAAATCGTCAGGGATATCGCTCTTTTTTCTCGCTGCCATCCTCCTCCTGCAGGGGTGTGCCGCACTGGTGGTCGGCGGCGCCGCCACCACCGCGGTGGTGGCTCATGATCGACGCACCACCGGCATTATGGTCGAGGACCAGGCCATCGAACTGAAAGCCTACGATCGCCTTGCCAAGGAGGAGGCGATCAAACAGAGCAGCAAGATCAATGTCACCAGTTATAACAGAGTGGTGTTGCTGACGGGACAGGCCGAGAACGAGGCCATTCGCCGTCAGGCGGAGCAGCTGGCAGGCCAGGTGGAACAGGTGCGTCGGGTGGTCAACGAGATCGAGATAGGCAGCCCCGCCTCTTTCGGCGAACACGGCCGCGATGTGGCACTGACCACGGAGATCAAACTCAAACTGACCGGTGTGGACCTGCCGGACTTCGACTCCCTGCGAGTCAAGGTCGTCACTGAGCGGGGCTCTGTCTACCTGATGGGTCTGCTGACCAAAGACGAGGCCCATGCGGTAACCGAAGTGGTGCGTTACATCAGCGGCGTTAGGCGCGTGGTCAAGGTTTTCGAGTACATCTGATTGACTCCCCTGAGCCGTTCCCAGATCAGCCGCCTGACCGCTATCGTCGGTGAGGAGGCGATCTTCACCGATCCCGGCGACTGCCTGCCCTACGGTTACGACAACAGCCGCCTGCAAGCGACCCCGCAGGCGGTGCTGTTCGCCACCCGGCATGAACAGGTCTGCGCCATTGCCCGCTTTTGCCATGATGAAGCCATCCCACTGGTAACCCGGGGTAAAGGCACCGGCACCACCGGTGCCTCGGTCCCCCAACAGAGTGGCGTGGTCCTCTCCCTGGAACGCATGAACCGGATCATTCAGATCGATGCGGATAATCGGCTCGCCATCGTCGAACCCGGCGTCACCAATAAAGCCCTGCAGACCGCACTGGCCCAAGAGGGTTTTTTCTGGCCACCCGATCCGACCAGTGCCGCCGTCTGCACCCTGGGCGGCAACCTGGCCTACAATTCGGCCGGTCCCCGGGCCGTCAAGTATGGCACTCCGCGGGAGAATACCCTGGGTCTGCGTGCCGTCACCGGCAGCGGCGAGACCATCCACACCGGGGTCAAAACCACCAAAGGCGTGGTTGGCTACGATCTAACCCGGCTGCTGATCGGCTGCGAGGGAACACTCGCCATCATCACCCAAGCGACCCTCAAGCTGACCCCGCTGGCACAGAGCAAGCGCACCTTGCAGGCCAGCTACCGGGATATTCATAGTGCCGCCAAGGCGGTGTCATCGATTATGCGCCAACCGGTCATCCCCTGTGCCCTGGAGTTCATGGACGGTACGGCTATCAACATGGTGCGCGACTTCTCCGACCTGCAACTCAGCACGGAGGTGGGCGCCTTGCTGATGATCGAGGTGGACGGCAGCGACCACAGCATCGAGGCAGAGGCGGCTGCCGTGGCCGATGCGGCCAGAGTCGAGGGTCTGCTCGAGATCCACATCGCCCGCAGCGACGCGGAGGTCGCCCGCCTCTGGAAGACCCGCAAGGCGCTCTCCCCCGCCCTGCGCAATGTGGCGCCGAAGAAGATCAACGAGGATGTGGTGGTGCCGGTCTCGCGCATCCCCGAACTGATCGAAGGTCTGGAGTCGCTCTCCGCCCAACATGGCATCACCATCGTCAATTTCGGCCATGCCGGCAACGGCAACATCCACGTCAATCTATTGCTCGACCCCGACGACCCGGCGCAGCTGGTGGCTGGAGAAACCTGCCTCGCCAGCGTCTTCGATCTGGTCCTGGGGCTCGATGGCACCCTCTCCGGCGAACACGGTATCGGTGTGGTGAAGCGTCCCTTCGTAGCGCAGGAGATCGACCCGGTTTCCCTACGCCTCATGCGCGCCATCAAACGCCAATTCGACCCCCATAACATCCTCAACCCAGGAATCGTTTTCCCAGATGAATGAATAACTTGTGATCAGGGTAGCGCTTCCGGCGCTAAAGTCCTATCGAGTGTGCGCCAGTTCCTACTTGGCCTCCTAGAGGGATATAGGCTTCTAGCCAAGAGAGGCCCAAACGGACCAACACACCAACCGGAAGACAGCGATGAAGACCCTGATCCGCCAGCCACTGTTTCAAATTACACTGCTACTCTGCTGCCTGCTGCAGGTTGCACAGGCCGTCGCTGAAGATCGCTTCCTGATTCAGGACAGCGAAGGATTCACCACTTCACTGCCCAATGTTTCGGCTATCACTGTCACTCAGCACCTGCAGGAGCTTCAGCAAGACCTCGAGACCGAGCTGACCCAGCTGAAAGGTGAGGTGCAGCGTAAAAGCTTCAAAGCGATTGACACCCTGGTTACCGTGTTCATGCCAGGTGGTCTGCTCTACGCCAAGCTGCGCCACGACTCCTATAAGCACAGCGAGCGCAAAATGAACCGGGTCAGTGAAGAACTGGGCCTGATCTCCGGCGAGCTGATCGCCTTCCAGACCGACAACGGCGAGCTGCTCATCGCCACCGCGGATTAACGCAAAGCCGATCTCCTCCCCCCCTGGCCCCGGCACTTGCCGGGGCTTTTTCATAACGGCATATGCCATCTCCACCCTGTCCGTTTGATAAATCAGACGGATTAGGGATAGCCATTGGTTGACCCCGCCCCCCCCTTGCTTGAAAATCCGTGACTATTGTGCGGCTTATAACAACAACCAGGGGTTTTGCTGTGAAGCTATTGCTTACTATTCTGTTTGCCCTTTCACCATCGCTGCTCTGCGCCTCCACTCAGGGAGGAGAACATCTTGACCTGACCAACCATTGGATTGGCTTCACCGCAATCGCCATCTTTACCTTCGCCTATCTGCTGGTGATGGCCGAGGAGTTCACCCACCTGCGCAAATCCAAACCCGTCATCCTGGCGGCTGGCCTGATCTGGGGTTTGGTCGCTTGGTACTACCAAACCCATGACATGCCCCATGCCGCCGAAGTGATGGTGCGCCACAATCTGCTGGAATATGCGGAGTTGATGCTGTTCCTGCTGGTGGCGATGACCTATATCAACGCCATGGATGAGCGCAGCGTATTCGAGAAGCTCCGCTCCTGGCTGGTCGCCAAGGGCTTCGGCTTTCGCCCGCTGTTCTGGATCACCGGCGGGCTCGCCTTCGTCATCTCCCCGGTGGCCGACAACCTGACCACCGCTCTGCTGATGTGCGCGGTGGTGTTGGCAGTGGGTGGTGGCAACAATAAGTTCGTGCTGCTCTCCTGTATCAACATCGTGGTGGCGGCCAACGCCGGCGGCGCCTTCAGCCCCTTCGGCGACATCACCACCCTGATGGTATGGCAGAAAAACATCCAGACCGCCCAAGGCCCTGTCGACTTCGGGAGCTTTTTCGCCCTCCTCCTCCCCTCCCTGGTCAACTGGCTGGTGCCGGCCGCGATCATGCACTTCGCAGTCCCCAATGAAAAGCCACAGGGAGGCGGCGACGGAACCGAAATGAAGCGTGGCGCCCGGCGTATCATCATACTGTTCCTGGCCACCATCGTGACCGCTGTCAGCTTCCATAATTTCCTCGGCATGCCCCCGGTAGTCGGCATGCTGACCGGCCTGGCCTATCTGCAGTTCTTTGGCTTTTACCTGAAGAAGACCTACAGCAGAGAGCATAAGCAACCCACCAATGGCGATCTGACCGAACTGGAGCATGATGGACAGATGGGCGATATGGTCGCCTTCGACGTCTTCAACAAGGTAGCCCGTGCGGAGTGGGACACCCTGTTGTTCTTCTATGGCGTGGTGTTGTGTGTGGGCGGTCTCGGCTTCATCGGCTACCTGGCCCTCGCCTCCGAGGTCATGTATACCCACTGGGGTACGGTTCTGGAGCTCTCAGCGGGGATGAGCGCCACCCCAGCGAATGTTACCGTGGGCGTGCTCTCGGCCATCGTCGACAACATCCCGGTGATGTTCGCGGTCCTTACCATGATGCCCGATATGTCCTTGGGCCAGTGGCTGCTGGTTACCCTGACCGCGGGCGTGGGCGGTTCCCTGCTCTCCATCGGCTCGGCAGCCGGTGTCGCGCTAATGGGGCAGGCGAGGGGTAAGTACACCTTCTTCGGCCATCTGAAATGGACTCCGGCGATCGCCCTTGGCTATGTTGCCAGTGTTTTAGTACATCTCTGGGTCAACGCCGGCAGCTTCTGATTTGAGCGAAGTACTGGCACTATGGGAGCGCTAGGACCCATTGCTAGGGCCTAGGCTGGCCACAAACCGCCGAAGGCAATCCGCCATCGGCACAAAGGTGTAACAATCGGCATGAACAGATGGCGTTTCTCAACGACCCTGCTCCTCTGTCTCCCGGATCAGGCATTGGCGGAGCACATGTCCGCCAGTGGCTATAGCATGAGCACGCACTGGGTCGGTCTCCTCTCCCTGGCGGTTTTCACCCTGGCCCTCCTGGTGGTCATTGCAGAAGAGTTCATCGACTTGAGAAAGTCGAAGCCGGTGCTGCTCTCCGCAGGCATCATCTGGGGTTTGATTGGCTGGTACTCCAGCCTCCATGGCAGCATCCATACAGCGGAAGCCGCCCTGCGACATAGTCTGCTGCAGTATGCCGAACTGATGCTCTTCTTCCTGGTGGTGATGACCTACATCAACGCCATGGCCGAACGGCGGGTTTTCCTTGCCCTGCGCAGCTGGGTCGGTCAGCGCCAATACAGCTACCGTAGGCTCTTTTGGATCACCGGTATCGCCACCTTTCTGCTCTCGCCGTTTCTCGACAACCTCTCTACCGCCTTGCTAGTGGGGGCGATCATCCTCAATCTGGAACGGGACAACCGGCGTTTCATCGCCATCTCCTGCACCAACATCGTGGTCGCCTCCAATGCGGGCGGCGCTTTCAGCCCATTTGGCGACCTGACAACCCTGATGGTCTGGCAGCAGGACATCGCCAGCACCACCGGCCGTGTCAACTTCTTCTCATTTTTCAACCTGTTCCTGCCGTCTTTGGTTAACTTCCTGCTGCCGGCGGCCTTTATGCATTTTGCCGTGCCCGAGGGCCGGCTCGCCGCCTCGCAGGAGCAGATCAGTATGCGTCGGGGGGCAAAGCGGATCATGCTGTTGCTGTTGGCAACCATCGCCACGGCGGTCTTTTTTCAGTGGCAGCTCTTCTTGCCCGCTACGATCGGCGTCATGACCGGTCTCTCCTATCTGCAGTTCTTCGGCTACTACCTGAAGAAGACCCATCGACCGAGCAATACCAAGATCTCCACCTCGGAGAGCCCTGACTTCTCTATCGTGGTGGAGAGCCGCCAGCCCTTCGATGTCTTCCTGCGGGTGGCCCGCTCCGAATGGGACACCCTGCTGTTCCTCTGTGGCGTCATCCTGTCGGTGGGAGGTCTGGGCTACTTGGGTTATCTCACCCTGGCCTCCGAGCTGCTCTATGTGCAATGGGGCCCCACCGCCACCAACATCTCCATCGGTCTGGTCTCTGCGGTGTTGGAAAATATTCCCACCATGTCGGTGGTTTTAAGCATGAATCCAACCATGTCGCTGGGGCAGTGGCTGCTGATCACGCTGACTGCCGGAGTGGGTGGAAGCCTGCTCTCCATCGGCTCCGCCGCTGGTGTGGCACTAATGGGTCATGCAAAAGATAAATATACATTTTTCAGTCACTTACGCTGGACGCCCGTAATTGCTCTCGGGTTTGCCGCCAGCGTCCTGTGCCATCTCTGGCTGAACAGCGCCCACTTCTGACAGTCGACAACCTGCACCCCAGCTCGCTGGATTTGCGGCATCTCCGTGGTATAGTTGGCTCCAATTTTTCCTCAAGGCCGGTCCCTATAAGGATAAAATCCACCCCTCGGTGGCAGGCCGGACAATAACATTACAACGATTAGAGAAAGGGAGAAGTCAATGTCCAAAAAACATCCCGTGGTTGCGGTTACCGGTTCATCAGGTGCAGGAACAACGACTGTCAAACGCGCTTTCGAGCACATTTTTTACCGCGACGGCATTAAATCAGCCGTAGTAGAGGGCGACAGCTTCCATCGCTACACCCGTGCGGAGATGCGTAAGAAAGTCTCTGAGGGCCTCAGCCATTTCGGCCCGAAGGCCAACCATTTCGATAAAATCGCCGATCTGTTCAAGACCTACGGCGAAACCGGCAGCGGCAAGAAACGCTACTATCTGCACAGCGCCGAAGAGGCCGCTGAGCACAATGCCCGCCTGGGCTGTGACCAAAAACCCGGTGAGTTCACGCCCTGGGAAAAGATCGAGGCCGGCACTGACCTGCTCTTCTACGAAGGCCTGCACGGTATGGTGGTGAATGGCAAGGTGGATGTGGCCAAGCATGTGGACCTGGGGGTCGGCGTGGTGCCGATCGTCAACCTGGAGTGGATTCAAAAGATCTTCCGCGACAACGCGGAACGCGGCTACAGCGAAGAGGCGATCGTCGACACCATCATGCGTCGCATGCCAGACTACATCACCCATATAACACCGCAGTTCTCACGCACCGACATCAACTTCCAGCGCGTACCCACGGTGGATACCTCCAACCCTTTCATCGCCCGCGACATCCCGACGCCGGATGAAAGTTTCGTTGTGATTCGTTTCAGCCACCCGAAGAAGTTCGACATCAACTTTCCCTACCTGTTGTCGATGATCGAGAACTCCTTCATGTCTCGGCGCAACTCCATTGTGGTACCTGGCGGCAAGATGGGCTTCGCCATGGAGATCATTCTACAACCCATCATCGAGCAAATGATGGACGCCCGTAACGTCTGACCCTTCGCGGCGGCGACGCATTACCCCGAGCCGCATCGGTAATACCGATGCGGCTTTTTTGTACCCGTCGGACGTACTCCATAGTCCTGTCGCGCACCGCCAAATATGCCCGTTTGAGAATTTTCAATGTGGCCAGAGCGGCCTTTACCTTACCATTTCTATCGGTCTTTAGCCCGCAACCAGCCATCGGACGCATAGATGAACCAACCTTCTCGCCTCGCCTACTTCCCCATCTCCTTTTTCGCCATGGTGATGGGACTCTCCGGCCTCTGCATCGCCTGGGAAAACGCCGAACTCACCTTCGCTCTGCCAATCCGAGTCGAAAGCGCCCTGACCCCCTTCACCGCGCTCGTTTTCTGTACGCTGCTGATCCTTTACCTCGGCAAACTGGCGCGCTATCCACACGAGGTGGTCAAGGAATTGAACCATCCGGCCAAGCTCAACTTCTTTCCGGCCATCTCCATCAGTCTGATCCTGCTCTCCATCACCCTCATCAAGTCAGCGCCAGGTTTGTCCCATGGCTTGTGGATAGCGGGTAGTGCACTGCATCTCAGCTTTACCCTCTATGTGATGAATGTCTGGATCCATCACGACAAATTCGAAATACACCATATCAGTCCGGCTTGGTTCATCCCGGTGGTGGGCAATGTACTGGTGCCGATCGCCGGCACGGCACATGGCCACATGGAGATCTCCTGGTTTTTCTTCAGCATCGGCATCCTCTTCTGGCTGCTGTTGTTCACCATTATCTTCTATCGGGTGCTGTTCCATCATCCGATGCCGGAGAAGCTGATGCCGACCTTTTTCATCCTCATCGCCCCACCCGCCATCGGTTTTATCTCCTATGTCAAGCTCGCAGGAGAACTCGATAACTTCGCCCATGTGCTCTACTACAGCGGCCTGTTCCTCACCCTGTTGCTCCTGACTCAGGCATCCCGTTTCTCACGCTTGCAGTTTTTCCTCTCCTGGTGGGCCTACTCCTTTCCGCTGGCCGCCATTACCATCGCCACCCTGCTGATCTACCGCATTCAGAAACAGGTCGGCTTCGCCGTGATCGCTTGGGTGCTGCTTTCCATTCTGACCCTGGTGGTAACCTATCTGCTCTACCGTACCCTGAAGGCTGTGGGCAACAATAAAATCTGTCTGCCTGAAGATTGAAGCAGGTGCGGCGGAATCAGCGGTGTTCCTGAGGATTTTACCAGCCCGGGTATTGCACCCGGCCTCGTTGGGTAGCGGCAAGCGCTTGTGAGCGTCAGTCGTACTCCCGGTCCTTCCACTGTCGCAAGGCGGTGAAGATCTCCGCGGGTGTGGTCAGAGCATGCCCGGCTGCCTGTTCAGCGGCCCGCATAACCTCCTGTTTGCCTGTTCGCAGGAAGGGGTTGGTTTCGAGTTCGAGGCTCAGGCGGGATGGCACTGTCGGTTTGCCGGCTCTGCGCTGGGCCTGTTCCCTTTCGATACGGGCCTTCACCGCCGCACTCTCAGGCTCGACCCAGACGGCAAAACCGAGATTGTCGAGGGTGTATTCATGGGCGCAGTAGACCCAGGTATCGGATGGGAGCGTGGCGATACGTTGCAGTGAAACGGATAACTGTTCGAAGGTGCCATCGAAGACCCGGCCGCATCCGGCAGCGAACAGCGTATCGCCACAGAACAGGGCGCCGCCGCCAAAATAGGCGATGTGACCGGCGGTATGGCCGGGAACATCCAATACCTGCCAGGCCTCATCGAAGCCCTCCAGCGAGATCCGATCTCCCTCGCTCACTGGATGGGTAAGCCCCCGGATCGACTCCCTGGCTGGACCATAGACCGGAATGCCGGGATAGGCCTGCAGCAGTTCGGGCACCCCCCCAACATGGTCATAGTGGTGATGAGTGATCAGAATCGCTGCCAGACGTTTTCCCTGTTGCTGCAACCAGCCGAGCACCGGCGATTCGTCACCGGGGTCGACAGCGATGGCCAGGGAGGAACCGGCTGAGGAGATCATCCAGATATAGTTGTCCGAAAAGGCGCCGAGTGGTGTGATATCGCTCATGGAGTTCTTGAATCAGCTGGAACCTGTCACCACTTGCAGAGCATGCTCGCGCGTCGCACTGCTGATCGAGTGCAGAATGCCCTCCAGATCGAGGCCCGCTTCGGCTAACTGCTCATCGTGACTGGCATGGTCTTGAAACCGGTCGGGCAGGCCCAGATTCAACACTTGAACAGGGTAACCCAGACTATTCAAATACTCGTTGACCGCTGACCCGGCGCCACCGGCCAGCGCGTTCTCCTCGATCGTCACCAGTAGCTGATGCCGCTTGGCCAGGTCTTGCACCAGGGCCCTATCCAACGGTTTGATGAAACGCATGTTGACCAGTGTCGCATCGAGTTGTTCAGCCGCCAGGGCAGCGGTCGACAACAGACTACCGAAAACCAGCAGGGCGATCCCCGCTCCCGAGCGGCGAATCTCACCGCGACCGAAAGGCAAGCTCTTGTACCCCGTATCAACCGCCACGCCAGGACCCGCTCCGCGCGGATAGCGCACCATCGCCGGACCCTCATATTCATAAGCGGTCTGCAGCAGGGCGGCGCACTCGTTCTCGTCCCCCGGCGCCATGATCGCCATGTTGGGGATGCTGCGCATATAGCTGAGATCGAAACTGCCGGCATGGGTGGCGCCGTCCGCACCCACCAGACCGGCACGATCCACCGCCAGGGTAAGATCCAGATCTTGTAACGCCACATCGTGGATCAGCTGATCGTAGGCACGCTGCAGGAAGGTGGAGTAGATCGCCACCACCGGCTTGAGCCCTTCGCAGGCAAGACCGGCAGCGAAGGTCAGGGCGTGCTGTTCGGCGATCCCCACATCGAAATAACGTCTGGGAAAGCGTTTGGCGAAATCCACCAAGCCGGAGCCCTCGCACATGGCTGGGGTGATGGCCACCAGCCGCTCGTCCCGCTCGCCAGCGGCGCAAAGCCAGTCGCCAAAGACCTGGGTGTAGGTCTTGGCCTTGGCGCTCTTCTCCATCTTGCCGGTGGCCGGATCGAAAGGGGTGACGCCGTGGTAACCACAGGGATCGTCCTCCGCCGGTTCGAAGCCGCGACCCTTCTGGGTCACCACGTGGAGCAGGCGCGGACCGTTCATCTCGGACATGTTGCGCAGGGTACGAACCAGGGTGTCGAAGTCGTGACCATCGACCGGGCCGATGTAGTTGAAGCCCATCTCCTCGAACAGGGTACCGGGCATCACCATGCCCTTCATGTGTTCTTCCCATTTGCCCACCAGGTCGGTGAACTGATGGGGCAGATGGCTGAGGGCTGACTTGCCGCCCTCGCGCATGCTGGTGTAAAGCTTGCCTGAGAGCAGACGCGCCAGGTGGTTGCTGAAAGCACCCACCGGCTTGGAGATCGACATGTCATTGTCGTTGAGGATCACCAATAGATCCTGATCCAGTGCACCGGCCTGGTTAAGGGCCTCGAAGGCCATACCGGCACCCATGGCGCCGTCGCCGATCACCGCCACCACCTTGCGGTTCTCCCCCTTCTGTTTGGCGGCCACGGCCATGCCGAGGGCGGCACCGATGGAGGTGCTGGAGTGACCGGTACCGAAGGTGTCGTACTCGCTCTCGCTGCGCTTGGGAAAACCGGAGAGCCCGCCCTTCTGGCGCAGACTGCCCATGCGCTCGCGCCGACCGGTGAGGATCTTATGCGGATATGCCTGATGGCCAACATCCCAGATCAAGCGGTCATAGGGGGTATTGAAGACGTAGTGCAGGGCGATGGTCAGCTCCACCACTCCCAAGCCGGCCGCCAGGTGGCCACCGGTCTGAGATACGCTGTCGATCAAAAAACGGCGCAATTCCACGGCCAGGGGGCGCAACAGTTTCTCATCCAGTCGACGCAGGTCGCCTGGCAGCTCGATCCCACTCAGCAGAGGATACGCTCCCTGCATCTTTCTGATCGGGTCTGAACTGCCCTGGTCTGACATGTTGTGAACGGCTCCGCTATGGGTAACTACTGGAGATGATTCTGACAATATTTCGATAGAATCGTTGATTTTAGCGCATTCATCCCAGCGGCGCATTCATACCGGCTCATCCCTGATCCGATGCGCCTCGCTCAAGACGAAGTCGTGAAACGCCTTCGCTGCCGGCGACAGACGCTTGCCCTTGCGATAGACCATGTACCAATGGCGCCGTAGGGGAAATCCCTTCACATCGAGCACCACCAGACGGCCGGTCTCCAGCTCCAGTTCGACGGTGTGAGTCGAGACCACGCCCAGTCCCATACCGGCACGTACCGCCTGTTTGATCGCCTCGTTACGGGTCATCTGCATGCCGGTGCTGATGGTGATCGACTGCTCGGTGAAGAAACGCTCCATCGCCAGGCGGGTTCCCGAACCCGCCTCGCGCATGAGGAATACCTCTTTGCTGAGTAGATGCGCCGGGATATTCTTCACCTGTTGCAGATGGTGTCCGGGCGGCGCAATCACCACCAGGGGGTTTTCCATGAAGGGCTCATACTCCAGATCGATGTCTTCGGGGGGCAGCCCCATGAGCACGATATCGATCTCGTTGTTCTTCAACAGCCCCATCAGACGCTCCCGATTGGCCACGTCGAGGCGTAGATCGATGCCGGGATAGTCGCGGCTGAAGGCGGCAAGCAGACGCGGGGCAAAATAGTTAACGGTACTGGCCACGGCTATGTTGAGATGGCCCGTGCCCAATCCCTTTATAGCGGCGATCACCTCCTCCATCTCCGCGAAGGTCTGAAAAATGGTCCGGGCATACTGGTAGATTTCGCGCCCCGCCTCGGTGAGTTGGATCTTCTTGCCGGTATGTTCGAACAGGGGCAGACCCACAGCATCTTCCAACTGTTTCACCTGCATAGACACGGCAGGCTGGCTAAGATGGAGCACTTTCGCCGCCCGGGTGAAATTCAACTGCTCCGCGACGACCTGAAAGACCTTCATCTGGCGTAGGGTTGTATGCATGGCGCTGTTTAATCTAGAAAAGAGGAGTAGAATCGGCTATGGCGCAATCCTCAGACAACCAAGTCAACATCAACAAACTATTAACCCGGCAACCCAATAGATTGCGTTGCCGGATTGATGAATAAGCTGCTGTCCAAGGTGGATGCTGGTGTCATTGATAATAGCCAACATGGCACACACAACACTGACAGTGTATTACACATGCCACGCAAAGAGAATTTATTCTTTTTTTTCAGCTTGTTATATGACAGCTCTTGATAGACTGCCCAGCAGGACCAGGCTGACGCCGTCACGGGATTCTTCCGGGTGTTTCACTCGGGACCGCGATGATCGTACCGATATCGACGATCAGATGCGGATAGGCAATTGAATCCATCTTTCAGTCCGTAAACGGCACATCACTGTCCCACGCCTCTAATAACCTAAGCTATTGATGATTGAACAACTACCGCAGCTGGGCGGCAAGATGTCGGTCCACGACTTGTTCAGAGGTTCCCTGGCCGATTCAGTCGCCGGGTTGGTGGCCCCGGCAACCCTGATCATTAACAGCTACAGCGAGCGTCTCCTCTCAAGATCCCTTGAATTCTGAAAAGCACAGAAGCGTCGACCACGCACGGCATTTTGTGACTAACATCATAGTTTTCGATTTTTTACTATTATTCAATATACGAAAGCGTCGTCCAGTTGACTTAAACGTCAACCCGAGGACATTGGAAAGTTCAGGACCGCATTCGCCCATGGTCATGGCGCACAATAACGGACTGCTGCAACGGTTCGGAGACTCTCTATCGTGCGATCGTTCCCCTGAACGTGAAGTAACAACCGGGCAAACCCATAGTTATCGCCAAGTCCGCACGAAAAACAAAGCACAGGCTGGAAATCCGGGGTAGATAGGTAGGTTAAGCCCTATATACCAGCAATGCTTCAGTGATGGGTAGGGCTACACAGAAATCGCTACCGGACCGCCAGTGGTTAAAGGCCGCATCCTCTAATCAAGGATATCGATGAATATGGGCACAGAAAACCTGGGTGATGTAGAAAGTCCACAACAGCCGCAAACTCAGCTTTGCAGCGAATCATGCAGTCCTTCGTTTGTGTTGTTGCCACACCATACATCACCTGGCATGCAGCCGTATCACTGTCGAATCTGCTATGGCAAGGAAGGTAAAATCAGGGTGGATGGGGATCTGCAACTCACAGCACATAATCATGAAATACAGGTGCCTGACCAACAGCCCGACATCATCGATAACCCCATGATACCATGGCAGTTTTCACCTTATAGACTGCCCCCCGCACAAATCATCAACAGTATAGAAATCAGCCGGTTGACGACAGTCGCGTGTCTACTGACTGAGCGGGAAATGCGTACCCTCTTCATGCTGCTCGGCCGGGCCGAACTGGCGGCAGTGATCGGCCAGGAAATGCAAACACGGCATCGGCACAAGAACCTTTTTGCGTTCGATCACACTGCGCCTGAAAGATCAGCCATGTCACTGCGAGAGCCTGATACCCAACTGATTGAAATGGTAAACCTCAAGCAAACACTGACCGAAATGCAGCGGCAGTTCGAGACCCAACTCAGACAGCGGGATATCGAAAAAAAGCTTCTGTCCCGGGCCCTGACAATGGCTAAGAGGCGGATCAAAGGGGACCGGCACGAAGCCACAACCGCAACCAATCTTGGGCAGCACGGCAAGACCCTGGAGAGATATCTCCAGGAGGAAATCGCGATGATGAGCCTGCAAGTTGGTCATAAACAGGAGAGCAAACGTGAAAGAGGGCTCCAATCCCAGCAGACACAAAACGAGCTTGAGCAGATCCGGCAAAGACTGACAAAACAGCTGGAGGAGAGTAAGTCCTCTCGACAGCAGTTGGAAGATGAAGTCAACCGTCTCAGCAAAGAGCGCTTCGACCTCGAGTCCTCGTTGGATGAGTTGCAAAGCATGCTCAATGGGCAAAGCTCGATCGAACAGACACAGATTACCACCCTGCAACAATCCCTGAACGAGGCGCAGGAAAAACTTGATCAGGCCAAGGCCACACATCAGAAAAGGGAGCAAGAACTCCAGGCGGCGCTGCACCAGACAACGAGAGATGCTGAACAGACAGCAGAAGCGCTAAGCAACGAAGTTGAACAACTGAAGCAAGCGCTGAAAGAAAACAGTGCGCAACTGAGCCGAGCACAGGACGATCAACAGCAATGGGAATCGAACCTACAGGCGGTGCTCGAAAAAGCAGACCGCTCTATCGATGAAAACAAGGCGGATTATGAAACCCGGATCGCTGCACTGCGACAACAGATCCAGACCCAGGAATCCTCGCACCGACAGCTGGTGCAGGAGAAGGCGGAGCTCGCCAGCCGCCTCAATACCGAAACCCAACGGGCCTTGGAATTCGTGCATCAGGCTCAGTCACTGGATGAACACAAACGAAGCCTGGAACACGAGCTCGAGACAATACTGCAGACCCTCAAAGAAGCCGAGGCACAGTCTCAGAAAGAGGTGGTGCTGCTGAAGGAAGAGCTGGAGCGGACGCGACCTACCATCGATGAGTTGGAAGCCTCCCGCCTGCAGCTGGAGACATTGTTGCAACAGACGCAGGCCGAGTTCGAGGCAGAGCAGAAGCGGTTGAACCAAGCTTTGGAGGTGGCAAAGCAACATGCCATCGAGAATGAGGCCCAGCACAAAAAGAGGGTCAGTGATCTTACGCGGCATATGGAGTCGACCCGCGCCAAGGCGATCCGGCAGCGGAAGAAACGGATCAAGGTGGAGGCGATACTGTCGAGGGAGCTGAAGATTACCGAGCAACTCAGGCAGCGGGTGAAGGCCGCCGAAGAGAAAGCCGAGACCGCGGACAACTGCGCCGTCGAGCTGGAACGTGAACAGCAGGAACTGATGACAGAGCTGAAGACGGAAATCAAGGCCTCTCAGGAGGCTTGGAAAAAGGCGTCAGAGTCCGACATCGCCTTTCAGATTGTCAAACTGGAATACACCGCACGCACAGATGAGCTGGAACAGGAGATCGGCAACCTGCGGGCACAGCTTGAGCATGAGGAGGAGAGCCGGGAAACGACTCAGCACAGGCTATTCGAAGAGAAAGATCAGTTACAGCAATCACTCGACGAGAGTCAATCCGCGCTAAAGATAGCGCAAACCACCATCAAGGCGCTGAAAAGCAACCGGCAGACGATACGGGAATCCAAATCGGCAGTGGATGAAGAGCTTGCACAGCTGAAAGCGGAGTCACGGTTGAAGGAGGCGGAACTTCTCTCTGCTCTCGAATCGAGCCGCCAAAAAGCCACATCATTGCAGCAGGAACTTGAGGATATCAATGAGCTGATAGGGGATCCGGAAGCAGTAGAACATCTGCGCCGGGCGCTGCAACGAGCGGAAGAGGAGAAATTGGCGTTAAAACAGCAGATCGCTGGACTGCGCGAAGTGCAACATGAGATGGAGAGCGCGCAGGGCGGAGACAGTGATGCGGAGATAGGCAAATTGCGAGACGAACTGATTATTGTAGAGAGAAAGCGCAAAAAAGCCGAGAAACAGGCACAACAAGCCGATACCTTGCATCGCGAGCTTCAGGTCCAAGAGAACGCCATCGAGATGCTCAGCGAGGATCTGGATACATTGACTAAGGAGAAGGCCTCGCTGATCGATGAGCGAGACATGCTGCACAAACAGCTGAGCGAGATACAGGCGCAACGGGAAGACCAAGGTTAAGGTGTAGTAGTCGCGACTTGATCTGACAGTTACCGGTTTCGATGTCTCCACCACCGACCCCGACGGGATCATCACCCATGTCAACCACTCCTTTGTGGAGATGTCCGGTTACTCCGAAGATGAGTTGCTAGGCAAACCTCACTACATCCTGCGCCATCCCGACATGCCTGCGGTGGCCTTCAAGGATCTGTGGGACAGGGTGCGCAAAGGGGAAAAATGGCATGGCTATGTGAAAAACTTGCGGAAAGACGGTGGCTACTACTGGGTGCTGGCCACCGTTATCCCCAATATCCGAGACGGCAACATCACAGGCTACACTTCGGTGCGACGCAAGCCCGCTCGCCGAAAAGTGGAAGAATGTATAGCGCTCTATCCCACTCTGTTCTGAATGGATAATGTCAATGCCTTATCAAATGACGGTAAGCCCGGATTTCACCCCCGACCACATCTCCGGCTGGTATATCTTCAACACCTGGTTGCAAAAATCCCTGAATGAAAACATTCATTTGGCGCTCTATGACGGTTTTGAACAACAGCGGGCGGCTGTCCTTGCAGATCGGATCGACCTGATCTTCGCCAATCCCTATGATGCAGCCATGCTGGTGCGCAAACAAGGTTTTCTCCCCATCGCCAAACCCAAGCGCGCATCCGACGAAGCCATCATTGTTGTTCACACAGACAATCCCGCGCAACAGGTGGAGGATCTCAAGGCCGGTATCTCCATCGCCGCGACCGACAATCCGGATGTCAATCTCATCTGCCAAACCATGTTGGAACCCGCATAGTTAAATACAAACAATACGCAGCGAGTCATCAAGAACACCTACCCCTTGGTGTCCAAGGCATTGATCCAGCATACGGTGGATCTGGGATTCTTTCTGGCGGAGGCATACGAATCGCTGTCAAAAATAACCCGCCGGGAGCTGCGCCCCCTGGTGAGCAGCCAGATACAGGTTATCCACCATGCCCTGCTGGCTGGCCCTAAACTACACCAGAAACGAGATTCAATGCGCGATCTCATGATTGACATGGCACAGGATACAAAGAGAGCCGGGGTACTTCGAACACTGGGCTTCGAAGCCTGGGAACACATGGATGATGAAGAGATGGAGTTCATGATCGATCTAATGGATACGCAAAATTATCAACCGGCTTGAATCAGAGCATCAATGAGAGTGACGGCCTATCAGTAACTTGAGTCCGCACGGAAGCAGGTGACTGTCTCGCTGCCTCACCCACGCCCCTTTCAAATCCATCACCAAATACAAGTCACCCGAGCTTCGGCTCAGATCGACTGAGCCACCCTAGCCAATCCGGCAAACGGTAAACGATTAACTTTGGTTTGATTTCGCGTTGATGGAGATTCTCTCTCTAACTTCATCCAACTGCGCCTTTCTCCTGGTGCTGGACATGCTTATCGCCACACTTTCGCACAAGCAACAAATCCGGTGTATTTGGAATGCGAGCCAACACACAAACTGGGGCCTGTTGCTGACAGGGACGAAATACCCAGGCCACATAGACAAGCGCGCTGGAGCGCAACCTCATTAAAGACCGCATCCGGTATACATGTGTCTGCAGCGCTTTTTTCAACCGGCAACAAAGCATATCGCGCCAATAAAACCTCTCGGTAATCAGGGAAAACGGAGTAAAGACTCGCGATTTATACCGATCTGTTTCATTAATCCGTCTGTTTTTTTCGTTTACTAGAAAATCAACTCAATTGCTTATATGGCATAAGCATTAAGTTATCAATCTCATCAAAACATCTGACTTTTCTTAAGTCACCACCTAATCAATACTCCAAAACACCTCGACTACAGGCTTCGAGAAAGCCACCCATCAGGTGGCAAAGCCTGGGTGAAATGGAAATTCACTTGTATCGACGACCAATCCCAATTTTTGGAGGAATCGAAAAAAATGGCCAAGAAATATGACGCCGGCGTAAAAGAGTACCGTGAGACATACTGGATGCCCGATTACACGCCAAAGGACACCGACCTCCTGGCGTGCTTCAAAGTCACCCCTCAGCCAGGCGTTCCGCGCGAAGAGGTTGCAGCCGCTGTTGCCGCTGAATCCTCCACCGGTACCTGGACCACGGTGTGGACCGACCTGCTGACCGACCTGGACTACTACAAAGGCCGCGCTTACGCCATCGAAGACGTGCCAGGCGATGACTCCTGCTTCTATGCATTCGTTGCTTACCCGATCGACCTGTTTGAAGAGGGTTCCGTTGTTAACGTGATGACCTCTCTGGTCGGTAACGTATTCGGCTTCAAGGCGCTGCGCGCCCTACGCCTGGAAGACATCCGCTTCCCGATTGCCTATGTCATGACCTGTAACGGTCCACCACAAGGCATCCAGGTTGAGCGCGACCTGATGAACAAATACGGTCGCCCGCTACTCGGCTGTACCATCAAACCCAAGCTTGGCCTATCAGCCAAGAACTATGGTCGCGCTGTATATGAAGGCTTGCGCGGTGGACTCGACTTCACCAAAGACGATGAGAACGTCAACTCTCAGCCGTTCATGCGCTGGCGTCACCGTTTCGACTTCGTCATGGAGGCGATCAATAAGGCCGAGGCCGAGACCGGCGAGCGCAAGGGTCACTACCTGAACGTAACCGCGCCGACGGCGGACGAGATGATGCGACGTGCCGAGTACGCCAAAGAGATCGGTGCCCCAATCATCATGCACGACTACATCACAGGTGGTTGGTCTGCCAATACTCAGCTGGCCCAGTGGTGTCAGAACAACGGCATGCTGCTGCACATTCACCGCGCCATGCATGCCGTGCTAGACCGTAACCCCCATCACGGCATCCACTTTCGTGTACTGACGAAAATCCTGCGTCTCTCCGGCGGTGACCACCTGCACTCAGGTACCGTTGTCGGCAAGCTGGAAGGCGACCGTGACGCCACCCTGGGCTGGATCGACATCATGCGCAACTCCTATATCAAGGAGGACCGCAGTCGCGGCATCTTCTTCGATCAGGATTGGGGCTCCATGCCCGGCGTTATGCCCGTTGCTTCCGGTGGTATCCATGTTTGGCACATGCCTGCGCTGGTCAGCATCTTTGGCGACGACTCCGTACTGCAGTTCGGTGGCGGCACCCTGGGTCATCCCTGGGGCAACGCTGCAGGCGCCGCTGCCAACCGTGTTGCTGTCGAGGCCTGTGTGGAAGCTCGCAACCAGGGCCGCGAACTGGAGAAGGAAGGTAAAGAGATCCTTACCACTGCTGCCGCCTCCAGCCCTGAGCTGAAAGCCGCCATGGAAACCTGGAAAGAGATCAAGTTCGAATTCGACACTGTCGACAAGCTGGACGTTGCACATAAATAAGTGTTCGGTTGCCAGCCGGTGAAATCCGGCTGGCCGCTTGAAAATCCAATTCAAATTTATCTGAGGTATAGAGAGATGAGTGATATGCAAGACTACCAGTCGAGCCTGTCTGACAACACCAGCCGCAAGTTCGAGACATTCTCCTACCTGCCGGCCATGGGCGCAGATCAGATCCGTAAGCAGATTGAGTTCATTGTCTCCAAGGGATGGAACCCCTCGATCGAACACACCGAGCCCCAGAACGCCAGTGGTTCTTACTGGTACATGTGGAAACTGCCGATGTTCGGTGAGACCGATGTAGACACCATCCTGGCCGAGTGCGAGGCCTGCCACCAGGCACACCCAGAC
>JBNKOL010000057.1:0-12126 GCA_050294655.1 Sedimenticolaceae bacterium | reverse complement strand
ACAGGGCACCACACCGGTCGTTCCGCCAACGACAAGTTTATTGTCGACGAGCCCTCCGTCAGCAAAGAGATCTGGTGGGGCGACATCAACAAGCCGATCTCGGAAGAGGCCTTCAATCACCTGCACGACCGCCTCGCCTCCTATCTGCAGAACAAGGATGTCTATGTGCAGGACTGCTTCGCCGGCGCCGACCCCAACTACCAGTTGCCGGTACGGATAATCACCGAGAACGCCTGGCACAACCTGTTTGCACGCAACGTCTTTATCCAGGCCAAGGAGGAGGAACTGGTCAACCACGTGCCTGGCTTCACCGTCATCGATGTGCCGCGCTTTCATGCCATTCCTGAAGTGGACGGTACTCGCAGTGAGACCTTCATCATCGTCAACTTCTCCAAGAAGCTGGTCCTGATCGGCGGTACCAGCTATGCGGGGGAGATCAAGAAATCGATCTTCAGCGTCATGAACTTCCTGATGCCGCAACGCAGTGTGATGCCGATGCACTGTTCGGCCAACATCGGATCCAACGGTAAATCGGCTCTCTTCTTCGGCCTCAGCGGTACCGGTAAGACCACCCTCTCGGCCGACGCCAGCCGTACCCTGATCGGTGATGACGAACATGGCTGGAGCGATAACGGTGTCTTCAATTTCGAAGGCGGCTGTTACGCCAAAATGATCAAACTCTCGCCGAAAAACGAGCCTGAGATCTTCGGTACCACCATGCGTTTTGGCACCGTGCTGGAGAACGTCACCATGAAGGCCGATAGCCGGCGGCTCGAACTGGATGACGGTTCGCTGACGGAGAACACGCGCGGCGCCTACCATATCAGTGCGATCCCGAATGCGACCCTGGACGGTATCGGTGGCCATCCCGATACCATCCTGATGTTGACCGCCGATGCCTTCGGCGTGCTGCCTCCGGTTTCCCGGCTCGATTCGGCGCAGGCGATGTATCACTTCATTTCCGGTTATACCGCTCGTGTCGCCGGTACCGAGAAGGGGGTGACCGAACCCACGCCGGTATTCAGCGCCTGTTACGGCGCCCCGTTCATGCCACTGCATCCACAACGCTATGCCCAGTTGTTGGGCGACCGGATCGACAGTCACAAATCGAAGGTGTGGCTGATCAACACCGGCTGGACCGGTGGTCCCTATGGGGTCGGACAACGTATGCCTATTCCCCACACGCGGGCGATGGTCAATGCGGTGCTCGACGGTAAGCTGGACGATGTACCGATGCGAAAGGATCCCATCTTCGGCGTGGATGTCCCCTGTCATGTACCGGGTGTACCGGATGAGGTCCTGTTTGCTCGCGACACTTGGAAGGATCAGTCGGCCTACGATGCCCAGGCCCTCAAACTGGCCGGCATGTTTAGGGCAAATTTTAAAAAATACGCCGATGAGGTATCCAGCCAGATCCTGGCTGCGGCGCCAAAGGTTTAAGGAACCTCTGATTAATTCTGGATCGAGGGTGTGGTGAGACGAAATACGCCGGATCAAGGCGAAAAGCGCACGTAATAGCGGGCTTTTGCGAAGCTTTTCAACGCAGAGCCGGGGCATTTCAGCCGCCACACACCGATTCATGAATTGATCAGAGGTTCCTTAAGTATGTTTTATCTGTTGGTGGTGCGCGCAACGCGCGCCACCAATACAAGATTATCCTGAGCATGAACAAACAAAAGCGTCAGGCGATCTTCGAGCGCCTGCAGACGGCCAATCCCAATCCCACCACCGAACTCAATTACCGGACACCTTTCGAACTGCTGGTGGCGGTAATCCTCTCTGCGCAGGCCACCGACAGAAGCGTCAACAAGGCGACTGATCAGTTGTATCCGGTCGCCAACACACCGCAGGCGATGTTGGCGCTGGGTGTGGATGGGTTGAAACGCTATATCCGCACTATCGGCCTGTTCAACACCAAGGCGAAGAATGTCATTGCGACCTGCCGTATCCTTATCGAACAGCACGCGGGCGAGGTGCCGGAGGATCGCAAGGCCCTTGAAGCGCTTCCCGGGGTCGGGCGCAAGACCGCCAATGTGGTGCTGAACACGGCCTTTGGCCACCCCACCATGGCGGTGGATACCCATATCTTCCGGGTAGCCAACCGCACCCGCATGGCGCCGGGCAGAACACCATTGGAGGTGGAAAAAAAGCTGCTGCGCTTCACTCCGCCGGCATTTCTGCAGGACGCGCATCACTGGTTGATCCTGCATGGCCGTTATACCTGTATCGCCCGCAGACCCAGGTGCGGTAGTTGTGTGATCGAAGATCTCTGCGAGTATAAAGAGAAGACGGAATAAGCAAGTACCTAGGGCCTGTTAACACGAATCCGATAGGCCCTATCGGATTCGTGTTAACAGGCCCTCTCAGAACGTAAGTCGGTTAGTGTGCAAGCGCGACCTGACCTGCAGGGCTACAATGTCTTTCTGATGGACAAAATAAACGACCAAATCCTGAGGAGGCGGAGATGAAAACGACGCTCAATCTGCTGTTGCTACTTACCTTGCTCACTGTCACGGCCGTACAGGCCGATGCGGGGTTGGAAAATGTGCCCAGCCAATTCAGTGTGCAGGATACCGCCGACCGCTTCGCAGAGGCGGTGGAGAAGGCGGGCCTGATGATATTCGCCCGTATCGATCACGCCGCCGGCGCGGCCAAGGTGGAAATGAGTCTGCGGCCGACCCAGCTGATCATCTTCGGTAGTCCCAAGGTAGGCACGGCGCTGTTGACCAGTGATCAGCGTATCGGCATCGACCTGCCGCTCAAGGCGTTGGCCTGGCAGGATGCGGAGGGTAAGGTCTGGCTCAGCTACAACAGCCCCGACTATCTGCTCGGCCGTTTCGCCATCGAGGATAGGGCGCCGGTGAAGCGGAAAATCACCGGTGCACTGGCTAAATTCGCCGCCACGGCGACACAACCTTAAGCAGGGCACTGGATGTTCGGAAACGAGCGGGATCAGATGCGCCAGGTCTTTTTCGAGGCCTGGCGCAAGCAGCAGGTGGGTGAGGTGATGCAGCCGCTGGAACTGATGGTCGCTGGCGTGGTACGACAGCATCCCGAGTACCATGCTTTGTTGAGTGACCGGGACCATGGGTTGTCACGTGAGTTTCACCCACAGGAGGGAGAAGGCAATCCCTTTCTCCACATGGCAATGCATATCAGCCTGCAGGAACAGATCTCGACCGACCGTCCGGCGGGCATCAGCGAACTCTACCGTCGTCTTTGTCAGCGCCTGGGCGATGCTCATGACGCGGAGCATCAAATGATGGAGTGTCTGGGGCGTATGCTGTGGGAGGCCCAATCAGAGAACCGTATGCCGGACGAGACCGCTTATCTCGACTGCATCCGACGCTTGGTGGGCTGATGGTCGACCTCAGCAACTGCGTTCTCTGTCGGGTCATGCGCGGGCTGGCGTTCGGCGGTCTCGGTGCGGCGATCGGTGGTTACGGTTCGATGCTGTTCGGCGCCGACATAAACCAGGCGATCTACTTCGCCTTGTTTGGGGCCCTGGCTTTGACCGGGATAGTCCTGCGAAAAAGAGATAACAAGGATTCCTGAGTGGAGTATCTCCCCTATGGGGGACCAATGAACTGCGCATACTGCCGGTTGATTGGCTACACTTCCGATTGAGAGGATTTCTGCAGGCGATAAGCGAGTTGCGCGCGGGTCAATCCAAGCATTCTAGCAGCCGATGCCAGATTTCCCTTGGTGTGTGCCACCGCCTCCTCGATGACTTTTTGCTCCAACATCCCCAGCGTGAGAGATGGTTTGTTCTTGGCATCGATGTTCAACAGATTGAGATAGCCCCGATTCTCCGCTTCGTCTTCTGAAGTGTTTGCCGCTGATGCCGGATCCCGCGTGATCAGTTCGCCATCCCTACCCAGGGAATAGAGTGAATCGAGGGAGACATCTTCATTCCGGAAGATATGAATGAGGTCCACCATGCCGTGGTCCTCCACTGCGATCACACCCCGTTCCACCAGGTTCTGCAACTCCCGGATGTTGCCAGGGTAGTGGTAGCTGAGCAGTACGCGCACCGCCCTTGGCGTGAAACCCCTGACGCTGCGTTCGTGACGCAGGCTGTACTGATATAAGAAGTAGCTGAGCAGCAGCGGGATGTCGTCGCGGCGTTCGCGCAACGGCGGCAGATGAATGGGATAGACGTTGAGGCGGAAGTAGAGATCCTCCCGGAAGCGTCCCGCCTTCACCTCTTCCCGCAGGTCAACATTGGTGGCGGCAACCAGGCGCACATCGGCCTTGATCGTCTTGGTGCCGCCCACCCGCTCGATAATGCCATCCTGCAGCGCACGCAACAGTTTGCCCTGTGAGACCAGACTGAGGGTGCCGATCTCATCCAGAAACAGGGTGCCGCCGTCGGCCCGCTCAAAACGTCCCGGGCGCGATACGGTGGCGCCGGTGAAGGCTCCCCGCTCGACACCGAACAGTTCCGACTCCACCAGGGTTTCCGGGATAGCCGCACAGTTGATGGAGATGAATGGCTGCTCCTTTCTTGGGCTGATGTCGTGCAGCATGGAGGCGAACAGCTCCTTGCCGACCCCCGACTCGCCGGTGAACAGCACCGTGGCACGGGTTGGCGCCACCCGCTGCAGCATGTGGCAGGCGGCGTTGAAGGCGGCGGAGACGCCGACCATGTGATGCATCTTTGCATCCGGAAAAGGCGTGTCCGGCAAGATCAGCTCCTCTTCGCCATGATCGGCGGGCGGGAGGCTGTATGCATTGGTGCTGATAAAGCCTTCGGCGTTGATATAGCGTAAGTCCTTTTCCGCATCGGGCCAGCATTCAGCGGGTTTGCCAACGATGCGGCAGGAGCTGCAGCCAGCCGCGCGACATTCTGTTTCGCGGAATATTATCAGTTTGCCCACCAGGGTGGTGACATAGCCGATGGCGTAACCGATGAGGCCCCAGCAGGCTGGCTCCTTGCCGACACCGAAGGCCGCCACATGCTCCTCGACCTCATAGGAGTTGTGCCAGAGAAACTCTCCTTCGTATTCGCCCTTTTCCACATCAAAGCCCAGGTTCAGCGGTTCCACCTTGACCATGCCTTCCAGGGCGTGCAGGTGGGTGCCGGCAAGCAGTATGGCAGTGGGGTCCGCGTCGGCCCACTGTTCGCGGACCATCTCCGCATCGCGTACGCCCGACACATAGCCGGCACGTGTGAGCACGCCGCGCGCCTGTTCCATGCCGAGTACCGAGACCAACTCCTTGCGCAATATCCCCATGGTCGAACTGCGCATCAACAGCATGCGCTGATCGTTGAGCCAGATACGTCCGTCACCCGGGGAAAAGAACAAATGCTCGGTGATATCCCGCAGGGTGGGAGGGGTTTCATCGAATTGTTTGGCCTCGTCCGCTGCGAGCATGCTTTCTGTCAACCTGGAGGCCTCTGCGAGGGATATGCGCTTCGACGTCATCTGTGAGCACCTGGAAATGTTATGAAATGATGAAATCATAGCAAAGCCCGTCTCGGGTTATTTATGAAATTCTTACTTTTTTTCCTGGACTTCATTTGATGCGCCGCACAACAAAAAGCGTCTATTTTTAATTAACATGTCAGGCAAACTGATATTTATTGCGCTGTGCGGTGCAGCATTCCCGTCCCGGTAACTAGTTGGCACAGTACGTGCAAACTATTGCCTGCGATTACGATTAATCCCTAAAAAACCAAATACTTATATAGTGGAGGATACCCAATGGCGGCGAACAGCAGCACCCAACTACTTGACCCCAAGCAGTGGCGGGGACAGATTTTCACCGGCAGCTGGACTGAGGCTCAGGGTGGTGTCTACCAGGTTATGGAGGCAGCAACTGGTGAGGTTCTCGCCGAGGCGGGAATGGCCAATGGCGCCGACGTCGCCCAGGCGGCGGTGAGAGCCAAAGCGGTTCGGAAAGGCTGGACCGACATGGTGCCCAGGGAGCGGGCTGCGATCTTCCGCCGTGCAGGCGAAGTGCTACAGGCGCACCTGGATGAACTCGCTCTGTGGGTGGTGCGCGAGACCGGCGCCATTCTACCCAAGGGGCAGCTCGAAGTGCGTGAGGCAGTGGAGCTGCTGAACATCGCCGCGGGCATGTGCCTCGAGACCCAGGGTGTGGTGCTCCCCTCTATCCCGGGCCGTCTCAGCTACGCCAAGCGGATTCCCCTGGGCGTGGTGGGTGTGATCTCGCCCTTCAACTTCCCTCTGATTCTCTCCATGCGCGCAGTGGCGCCTGCCCTCGCCGCCGGCAATGCGGTGATCCTCAAACCCGACCCGCAGACCCCCATCAGTGGCGGCTACATCATCGCCGAGGCGCTGCGCGCAGCAGGCCTGCCTGAAGGTGTATTGCAGGTACTGCCTGGCGCAGCAGAAGCCGGCAATATGCTCTGTAGCGCACCCGAGATCGGTATGATCGCCTTCACCGGTTCCACCGCCACCGGCCGGCTGGTGGCGGAGACTGCGGGCAAGCATCTGAAGAAGGTCGCCCTGGAGCTCGGCGGTAAAAGCCCGCTCATCATCCTCGACGACGCCGATCCCGAAGTGGCGGCCAGCAACGCTGCCTGGGGCGCATTCCTGCATCAGGGGCAGATCTGTATGGCTTCCGGGCGCATTTTTGTGCATGAAAAGATCGCCGATGAATTCACCCGCTGCCTGGTTGAGCATGCAGGCCGTCTGCCGGTAGGCAATCCGGCTACCGAAGAGGTCGCTATCGGCCCGCTGATCAATGAGCGGCAGCGCGACCGTGTCCATGCTATCGTCCAGGAGAGTATCGAGGCCGGGGCCAAGCTGGAGATCGGCGGCGAGTTCGACCGCCTCTTCTATAAGCCCACCGTGCTCTCCAACGTCAAACCCGGCATGCGCGCGTTCAACGATGAGGTGTTCGGGCCTGTGGCCAATGTCATTACCTTCAGCAGCGACGAAGAGGTCATCGCCATGGCCAATGACACTGAGTACGGACTCTCCTCCGGGATTATCGCCAGCGACCTGGCACGCGCCCAGCGCATAGGCGACCAGTTGAACTCCGGCATGCTGCACATCAACGATCAGACGGTTAACGACGAGTGCGTCAACCCATTCGGCGGCTGCGGCTGTTCGGGAAACGGCGGAAACATCGGCGGTCCCGCCAACTGGGAAAATTTCTCCCAGCTGCGCTGGGTCACCGTACAAGGGGCTGCCCATCCCTATCCATTCTAGGGGGCGGAAAATGCTTGGCAGGGGTACTCGATCCCTGCCGAGAAAGCATGACACTGCAAGCGTAACGGCAGACAGCTGGATGCTTACGCAAAAGAGAAAATCAACCATTGCCGGCGAGCCGCGTCTTGATCAAGGGCACTCTTGTCGCCCTGAACATGCCTCTTAAGGTGCCGGGTTAATATCACTTGCGGGATCACCTTTCGCTCATGGCGCGCTGTTGCTGCTGCCGGCCCTGGCCTACTTCCTGTTGGAGCAGCCAAGGCAGCAGGCACAGAGCGGTAAACTGCAAGAGATGCATGCCTGATCCGGAAAAAGCGCTGATGCCGCATCTGATGTCAGCGCTTTTCTTCTGGACATAAGTAAGTTGGCAAGTGGTG
Organism: Sedimenticolaceae bacterium; assembly: GCA_050294655.1. Lineage (GTDB taxonomy): Bacteria > Pseudomonadota > Gammaproteobacteria > Chromatiales > Chromatiaceae > Thiodiazotropha. The sequence continues at coordinate 4,565 of JBNKOL010000057.1, read as the reverse complement.
TGGTTACCTGACAGTGTGCCCGAGGGTTTTTTCACACCGCTGGTTGATTGAAATTTGTTCCTGCATAGCCGATCGACTCGAGTCGGTTCAGCTTCTTTTCCTGGGCGGGCGTTGATCTCACCCTTCGAGTATCTGTTTCAAAGTTGGTCCAAAGCGTGTTGGAGCATGTGACAACGCTGCCGTGTGGCTACCGGAAATATTTGAAAACATGCGGTGGTGCTCGGCTATATGAGCAGTTCTGCGATGGATATTTTTGCTTACTCGGATTTTAAGTTCTAAATGCTAGTTGGCAACACTAGGATAATTACACTGGTTTCGATGTTCAAAACCGGATGGTTTCAGCAAGGACAATAAAAATGACCAAAATGGATTTGGAATAATGATTTTCCGGCTTTTGTCGTGTGCGGGAAATCATGAAATATTCCTATCCATTATCGTGGTGACATATGTATCAGCGAAGGAGAAGGATCCCAGAGATACGCTGAATGTTATGTGAATCGAATTACTAAATTTTTCAAATGTGATGTGCCGTATCCTGCTTTGCAGTGTGCTTGGCATGAAGTCTGCTGTTGTTTTTGTGATCAAGTAATTTTCTACTTGATTTTTCCCTGTTCATAGCTCAGATCAGAATCGGTCTTCAATGTACAATGACACACTTTGTTACTATCTATCGACTTTTGGAGAGTCATCCCGCTCTCCTTTGGTCTGGCTTCTGAGAGGTCATCTCAAGCCCTGTTTTCTTCTCGACAATCCACGCAAGGTCCATCTGATCGCCGTGCTTAACAATGGGGTCAGGCATGGGTGCTAACGAACTACTGTGGGCAGTGGAACTCAATCCGCCGACTGACCTCTCGCCGGTACGGAGTCGGCGGCGGGAAATGGCGCTTGCACTGATTCGTGAGGAGGCGCTGCTGGATGCGGCCCACAGTTTCAACACAGTTCAGTTACAAGGGATTGATGACGATGGTCGACTTCGTGTTGGTGGTGAGATCCTGCCATCCCCGGCACAGCTGCATGACGCGGGGGAAATTGTTGCGCTTGGCTGCGGCGCCTGTACCTTGGGGCCGAGGCTGGAGGCGCGGGTCAGGCAGTTATTCAGCGAGAAACGGGCGGCGCTGGCTACAGCCCTGGATTACTTGGGAAATGAGCTGCTGTTCGCTCTTGGTCAGGTACTACAGGAGGATATTCTGGCCAGTGTCCGCCGGCAGCGACTGAGCCTGGGGAAGGAGCTCCAAATCGAGGATTCGATACATGCTCTCTCCGCCCAGGCCGCCGTACTGCGATTGGCGGGAGCGGCCGATATCGGTATCAGTCTGCATCGGCGTAACCTGCTGCTGCCTGTAAAATCGACCTCGATGGTGTTCGTCATCGGTCGCAATCAGCCAAAGCTCTCCACGCTGCATAATTTGTCACTCCTGTGCCAGGTTCATATGCGCCAATTCGGCGAACCGCTATGGCATTCAATTCGGTTAGGGAAGCGATGGCCTGGCGCAACCAGTCGACAGTCGGTTTCCACGCCAATACCAACCAAGTAGCCTTGCCTCTGCGTGTCGATTCCGTCACGTCCTTTGAACAGATCGGAATCGATATTTCAACATTGCCAGCACCAGCAAGATTATTCTGTCGGAATAATTTACATGCCTTCATTATTCTGAAAAGACATGACAAGTGTTGATTTTCTTTGGATTTTGGGGATTTAAATTCACAATGCTTTGAAAAAGGATTAAGAAATATCGTGTCGGTATATTTTACGGATACCTTTTTACTATTTTTACTTGCTAAATAAGTGCATGTTTATTGGGAATAAATACAGTTGGTACAGGTAATGCTTACAAAATGTAGTGTTATTTAAGTCGATTAAATAAAAAGAAAAATCAAAACATCTTTCCTGTGCACACAAAGGAATAAATGGAATTTCAGGAACAGGATAGAACACTGAAACGGAAATTGGGGGAACCAGTCCTTTTATTCATACCCCTATCGACTTGACGATCGTGTCATTGCATTGGGCGATGATTTTTCACAACCAGTGATTGTCATTGTGTGTCCCCATGACTTTAGAGAGCAGTCTCATGAAAAAGATATCGGCCGGAATTGTCGGTTTATTCTTGTTTTTTACGGTGGCGCAAGTGGGCGCTGTCAGCCTGAGTCTTGAGCCGACAACATCGATCGCGGGTGTCGGAGACTCAATCAGCCTCGAGCTGAGGATCGCGGGACTTGGAAACTACACAAGCGATTCCCTGGGCGATTTCGATATTGAAATCGCTTACGACAGCGCTGTACTGACGTTTGATGGCTATAGCCTGGCGGGTTCTCTCGGTGATCTAAGCCTGTTCAATGCGATCGATTACAGTTTTGGCGGATATGCACCGGGCAGTGTCGGGCTGACTGAAGTCAGTCTGCTATCACCCTTGGAGCTGGATGCCATTCAAGCTGACAGTTTTACATTGGCGACACTCGATTTCACCGTGGATTTTCTATCAGATGGTGGTACTACACTCATTGGCATCGACAAGGTCTGGGCACTGGGTGATGGTTATGGGCGTGGGCTTTCTCTGGACAATACAACCGATGCGCTTATCACAGGCGTGCCGGAACCGTCGGCTCTGGCATTGATGAGTGTGGGTCTTATCGGTTTAGGCTTCTTTCGAAAGAGAACAAAAACCTAGCGGGCTTATCGGCAGGCTTAGTCATCGGACTCGCCGCCTGAGAAAATGGATCGTGCTGAATGGTTTTTTAAGTTTGTGATTTGAAATGATTGTGTACGGAGTTGCCGTGCCGATTGCCTGTTTGATCTTTTCGGGCAGTTCCTCTCCCTCTGGTTAAGGAGAATGCACATGAAGCACAGAAATTATTGTTCCATGCTGTTCATATGTCTTCTTGGGGGTGGTCTTGAAGTCCATGCTATCCCGGTAAAAGATATCGCGAATCTCGAATCGATAACATTTTGGGAGCGAACTGGTGGAAGCGGTCCGAAGGCCTATACGTTTGGCGTTACCAGTTCCCAGTTAACGACACAATTAAGCGGTTCGCTGAGCACAAGCAACAGTGATTTCGGTGGAGTTCCCGGCCACGAATTCTACGATGTCTTTTTCTCGGATGAGAATGGTGATTTCAATATCAATGGTGAATACCTCTCAATCGAAGGAACATACGATATCGGGCTGCCAAATGGAGGTGGTCTTAATCTGGCGGAAATCGGCTTGAACTTTTCAGGCTCTCCAACTGAATTCGGAAACTGGGTGGCCAGTTACTCAGCCTTGGGAAATAACGCGCTTCCTCAAACTGTTGGGTTGGCAATCGATGGCGATCTTCTCACGCACACGACAATGGGGAATACCATGGGTCAATCAGAGCGGCTGAGAGTGACGTTGGGTTTTAATTCATCATCAGGTCCTGTTCCCGTGCCGGAACCCGGCATGCTCATTCTACTCTACTGTGGTTTGATCATGGTGGGGGCGATTCATGTCTATCGAAAGATAACAAAAAACCCCTTTTGAGCCGGGCCACGTCCTGCTCGTGTCAATGGGGTCCTGCAGCCTTTTAGGGAGCTGGGATAAGTCTGCCATCATTGATATGACAGATCGGGTTTGCAAAAAAATAGAACGAAATAACGGATAGTTTATTCGACTGCTTTCTGTAGGTTTCCTGATTCGTTTTTTTCGAATCAATCGTCCCGAACACAAAATTCTTGGGAAGGGAGTTACCATGGAACTGCATCACATCAAGCCATTCCCGGCGCCAAAGTCACTGATCGTTTTCTTCTTTCTGGCGCTTTTGCTTTGTGCGTTTCCTGCTCTGTCCGATGTGGTGTTAAGCGAAGATTTCGAGTCCGGTGGGGCGGCGTGGTCGATAGACAATGGTGTATGGGAGATCGGCACGCCGAGCGCTGGACCGGTGAGTTGTTTAAATGGCAGCAATTGCGCGGGCACGATACTGGATGGCGTGTATGGCGCAAACACCGACAGCCGTTTGGTCAGTCCGACCCTGACGCTTCCCGATGCGGATGGGGCCGAGGAGATCCACCTTCGGTTTCAGCAATGGTTCTCATATTCCACCAGCGATTCAGGTCAGGTGCAGATATCGGTGTGGGACGGCGCTGACTGGGGCGCGTGGGAGAACGTGGGTGAATCGATCATCAACACCTCCGGTTGGTCCGAGAAGGCTGTTGATCTGACAAGCTACAGAAATCAAACGGTTCGGCTTGCTTTTTATCACAGTGCGTATAGGGCTTGCTGCAACACCAACGAGAGTTATGGTTGGTTTATCGACGATGTGCGGATAGTAACCGGGGTGCCGACATTCAGTGGAGACTTTGAGAGTGGCTGGGGCGATTGGAGTGCGGATCGGGGTGTTTGGCAAGTGGGGACGCCGACAACGCCGTCGAATTGCGCCACTGGTACCCAATGTGCGGGCACGATACTGGATGGAGTGTATGGCGCATATACCGACAGCCGTTTGGTCAGTCCGACCCTGACGCTTCCCGATGCGGATGGGGCCGAGGAGATCCACCTTCGGTTTCAGCAATGGTTCTCATATTCCACCAGCGATTCAGGTCAGGTGCA
>JBNKOL010000056.1:0-4679 GCA_050294655.1 Sedimenticolaceae bacterium | reverse complement strand
TTCAGTCGGGTGCAGGATGCGGTTTCGGTTTATCCAGGACTTTCGGGCGTATTGTGTGACGTCGAAGACAACCCACTCATCCGTCGCCGCGATTAATGCGAAATGCCCGAGGTTAGGGAAGAAATAGGGCTGCATTATCCCCAGTCGCATCAGAGATGCCTCGGGATTCGAAGGGCCAGATCGCCTGCAGCGGCCTGTGCGCGGGCGATTATATCGACAATGCGGACGGCGTCCGCAACTTCCAGCCGCGCACCCAACGGCAGCTGCAGGCCTACTGCGCACAGCCGTTCGGTCACCGGCAGACGCGCCGCATCGGCCTCCGCCTCCGTGTCGAATCCAGCCGACCGGTGGACGCCTGGATGGAAATACCGCCGAGCGATGACATTCTCTGCCTGAAGCAGTCTTAAAAGCTGGTCACGCGTAAGCCCAAACTCTAATGGGTCCAAGGTGCAGGCGGCGTATTGGTAATTGGAAGAGCTCACGCTTGCTGGATGTAAAATTCGGATACCTGGAATACTGGCAAGGTTCTTACTGTATGCGTCGAAGAGCGCCTTGTTGCGGGCCTGGATTGCAGGGTAGTCCTCTAGACTCATAAGCGCAATTGCCGCTTGGGCTTCTGACATCCGCCCGTTCGAGGTCTTTACGACTGGTACCGCTGGCCCCGCACCATAGCTACTGCGAATGTTGCGCAATCGAGCGGCAAGACCATCATCATTGGTTGTAACGCAACCCCCTTCCCCAGCGCTGATCACCTTGGTTGCGTGGAAAGAGAAAACCTCAGCACAACCAAAGCTGGCGATCGGATCGCTTCCGATCATGGCGCCGAAGGCGTGAGCAGAGTCGAAATAGAGGGGAATTTCATTATCATTGGCAAGCGCCTCCAACGCGGCAATGTCACAGGCACCGCCCCAGAGATTGACAGCTAGAATTGCCGAAACTTCCTGATCAATGAGTAGAGCAGCCGCCTCTGGGTCCATTTGCTGGGTCTCCGGGACGACATCGCAAAATACAGGCGTTAGCCTGCACCACTTTAAACTCTGTGCCGTAGCAATAAATGTATGAGATGGCACGATGACTTTACCGGTTAGCCCAAGGGCATCGGCGACCATCATCAGGCCGATCGTAGCATTCGTGACGCAGATAACATTTTTCACATTGAGGAATCGGGAGAGCTCGTCTTCCAGCTTCTGCACCAGGGGACCCTGATTAGTGTAGTAGCGTCGCTCGAATATCCCCCGCATCGCGGCCTGATAGCGGGGCCATTGCGGGAAGTAAAGCTGTCCAACTGGCAAGGGCTCAGCGAAGGCTGGCTCCCCACCGGAAATAAGACGAAAGTCATTTGGCACAGCCAAATCCTCCCCGGTTACGCAGGCGATCTCGGATACTCGGCCCATGACTTGATATGAACCACAGCAGATCAATGACCAGTTCAATGTCTTGTGTGGTTACATGGTCGCCACACGGCATCGAGATAAAACGTTCGGCCAGAGCTTCGGTTAGTGGAAGTTTGGCTGGTATGTGTGGGTACCGCATTGTCCTCGGATGTAGTGGCGGCGAGTAATAGGGACGTGCAAGGATGCGCTCAGCATTGAGGATCTGCAGCAGTTCGTCTCGCGTGGTCATCCAATCTGGCGTCACTTCCATGACGATGTTTTTGTAGCTTGTCTGGTGACTTTCGTCGAATTCCAGAAGGCGCAGGCCAGCGCGGTCGAGCGTTGCTCGCTGATAAATCCGGTATCGATCTCGGTTCCCAGCGACGGTCGCGTCGAGGCAGTCAAGATTGGCCAGGGCCATTGCCGCATGGACTTCACACAGTTTGGCGTTCATACCGTCAACGACACTTACATGATCTTGACCAGTGAAACCGAAGGTGCGCATCGCACGCAACCGCTCAGCGAGCCCCGCGTTATTCGTGGTTACATAGCCGCCCTCGAACCCATTCAACAGCTTGCTCGCATGCATCGAAAAACACTCGGCATCACCGAATTGTCCGACCTTTCCTGCCGGCACAGTCTCGTAGACCGACTCGACACTATCAAACACCACGGGAATACCTTTTGCGTGCGCAACATCGATGATCTCTGACACGTTGCAGCAGTTCACGATCGGATGGACGGCCATGATGAGTGCGGTATCATCATTAATGCATGGCTCAAGTGTCTCCCGGCTCAGACTAAGACGGTCCTCATTGACTTCGCAGAACCTGGGTTTCAATCCGACCCAGGCAGCGATATCTGCCATCCGACGATAGGTAAGCGAGGGCATCACGATCTCGCACCGTCCCTGGAGTGCAAGGGCCTTGATCGTCAGGACGAGTGCCCAGAAACCGCTGCAGAAGGTTATGCAATTTGCGGACTTGTGGAAGGCTGCCAAACGGTCCTCCAGAAGTCGAACGTTTGGGCCGTTATTGCTATATTGCGCAACATCAACGAACAGCTGTGAATACTTGAGGAACGTTTCGAAATCCGGTTGGGCAAGTCCAGAAGTTGACTTCGGCCCCACAAACAGAGGCGCCCCACCAAACACCGCAAGATCGTCAATATCGGACTTCAATCGATTAGGTTTCAAGGTTTAATCTTCCTCGGCAAAGCGTTCAAGCGGCGTGCCAGCTATCTCGCGTGCGATGCTGGTAATTATGCTATCGGATAGACCATGCCTCCATGCGGTATCAGGCCCTGCCCTCTTGTAAACTGAACGTTTGTTTGGGTCGTGGCGTGACCGCGACTTCTCGATGAACTCGGCGGTGGCTGGCTCCATCGGAAGTCCGAGGAAGTCAAACAGCTCTCCAGCTTCTAAGAAGGGGCGCTTAGTGAGCGCTTCATAGCGCTGGATTCTCATCCGATCCGGATAGGTCCGCTCCATGTCTATCGCCTGCAGTGTCACAGCCTTCCAGTCATCAAAGCCCCAGAATTCCCCAATATTAGTTTTCCGGCATGCGCCGCTACGCCATTCACAGGCGGGATTGGCACTAGCTGGAAACTCAGTTGGATTGCTGAGCCAAGAATGGAGCGTAGCCGCCGGATGGCGGACCAAGTAAATTACCTTTGCATCGGGAACCTTTTGAAGAAGAACAGGAATTAGATGGTGAAACCGGTTTGACTTGATTAGGAGGTGATCAGGATTCTCGTTTTTATCAAAGAATTCCGGCACTAATCCGTCCTTTCGAAGGTGCTCCTGATCCATATAAGGCGACGGCGTGCGATAGACATCAGCAAAGAAGTTCCGCCAATCCTCGGCTGTGCTATTTTCGTTTAGAGCATGCTTGAATTCGTAAGAAAACAGCGGACAAAACTTCAGTCGCAAGTCAGATGATGACGCGAAAATCTGCGACAACCAAGTAGTGCCAGAGCGAGGCATGCCCGACAGCCAGGCCACATTTTTTGGAGGGCGATTCATGGCAGCGTACTTTCGTTTCGAGTAAGAACCGCATCAAACCGATATTGAGCCGCATAGAACCCTTCGGGCATCGTGCGAAACTCAATCTGCCAGCCGGCTTCCTTCGCTAAAGTACGAAATTCTTCGCGCGTCCTCCATATGCCAATGGCCGAGTCTGGTTCGTTCTCGATTCCTGGCGTGTAGGTACGCTCAGAGAAGAAGGCGTCAAGTTGGTCCTTGTCGGGCAAATTACCGATATAAAGAGCCTTGGCGGCAGAAAATCTCACTCTACAGAGCTGAAGAAGCTCTTTTGCCCTGTTGGCTTCCAAGTAGGCGAAGGAGCCATAACACAGAATCTTTGTGAAGCGCGTCGGCTCACTTGTGCCCCTAATGAAATCTACCACGTCGTTGAGCACGTAGATTTTATTTGGCCTGCGCTCAAAATTCGACTTAGCTATCTCTATTAGGCGCTCAGAGAAGTCGACACCAAGTCCGCCTTGGCAATAATCGAACAATAGCGTTGTCAGTGCTCCGTTGCCACAGCACAAGTCTAGCAAAGTGTCAGAAGTCTGAAGCCCGAGCCCTTCCTTAACCGCTGCTACGATCATTGCGATTTGGTCGTCCGATACCGGCTTGCCATGCACAGTGCGTTTCACTTGCCCCCAGAAATCATCTGGTTGGCAAGACTTAGGATGTTCCTTATAGAACGAAAACGGAGCGGCGTTGCGTTGATCGGTCATGTCGTCCTCTTATGGTTCTCTCGCTTTTGTCAGCGTTTCCCCACCGGCTCGGGTAATCCTAAAAAAGGTGCTAGCCGCGCCCACCAGGCAATTTGGTGAAGGCCTCGCGACAGGCGATACCTCAGTGGCACCTGCTCTACCAGGAAAGACGTCAGTTGATGGTTCCGCCGATCCTTTTCTTCCTGCGTCAACGTGGACCAGACTCCACGTCCGGTTACACGGTAACAACTGGTCACCGACGGCAGAACCACCATCTCACCACCTTGGTCCAGCATCATGTGCAATAGCGCGGTATCGCCGGTAACGTCCGACTGCACATATTTTGGAGGCATAAAGAAACCGGTGTCGACGTGAATGTTCCGCCACAGGATCGAAGATGGATGCACGTACAGACTGTAGACTGGCAGCAACATGTCCATCAGGTTCCATCGATCTAGGTCCGGCGCAATCAGGCTTTCCTCCCCATTACGCTCGTCCAGCATCTTGGTATGACTGGCACAACCGACCGCCTGCGGGTTTTCAGACAAAAGCGCAACCTGGCTCTCCAGTTTGTCGGAGCTCGTC
>JBNKOL010000055.1:0-3338 GCA_050294655.1 Sedimenticolaceae bacterium | reverse complement strand
TGTACTCGAAGAGTTCCTGGAGCGGGACACACGCAAGCTCTCCGGCGGCCAGAAACAGCGGCTACTGCTGGCTATCGCCCTGATCAACAATCCACAAGTGGTATTCCTGGATGAACCGACCACCGGCCTCGACCCCCAGTCGCGCCGCAATCTATGGGCGCAGGTGAAACAGATCAAGGCGGAGAACAAGACCCTGGTGCTGACCACCCACTACATGGAAGAGGCGTACGAACTGTGTGATGAGATCATCATTATCGACCAGGGCGAAATCATCGCCCAGGGTAATCCGAAGAGCCTGCTCGCCGACCACTTCGACAACTCGGTCATCACCCTCCCCCAAGCCTCCCTGCCGGCCGATTTCCGTCCCGATGCCGCCACCACCCTGCTGCCCCAGGATGGCCAGATTGAGATCCTGACCCGGGACATCGACACCACTATCCGGCACCTGCTGAATCAGGAGATTTCACTGCATCAGTTACAGGTCCGCTCTCCCACACTGGAGGACCTGTTCCTGGAGCTGACCGGACACCAGCTACGGGGCTAGCCCGGATGAGTCAGTCGGGCTAGCCCGAATATTTCACCCGGTCGCTTAGAAATTGCACTAACCCTCTGATGTTACACGATATATATGGAATATTAGCAAACTACAAAGTGTAACCGGACAACGCTGAACGCGCCCTCGTACCGGTCTCGCCGCCCAGCTGCGGTATTTGTTCAATCGTCAATAGCTAGGCTATTAACTCAATCGCAAATCCACATCTGAACAACGATCCCGGCACAATCATTGCCTTCTCGGATGAAACATTCGGGCTAGTGGGCTCCTGAGCCCCACCCGACATTTCTCCCCTGATTGCGTTATATTGCTAGTTTTGGAGACCACGCCAAGCCCCATCATGTCTTTTCGTCGCTTCCTCGCCGCCCTGCAAGCCCGCAACCTGGAGTTTCTACGCGATCGTACCGCCCTGGGATGGAACTTCATCATGCCGGTGCTGATCGTCATGGGCTTCGCCTTCATGTTCTCTACCGGCCAGGAGGAGCTCTACAAGGTAGGCCTCTACGGAGAGGTGCCATCGGACTCCCCCCTGGAGCCATTTCTCGAAACCCGCTATCTCGAGTTCATCCCGATAGACGACCTGCAGAGCGCTGTGGAGAAGGTCGACCGCCATCAGCTGGATCTGTTGCTCGATCCGCAAGGAACACGCTACTGGGTCAACAGCACCTCGCCCAAGGGCTACCTACTGGAGCAGATTCTGCACCCCTACAACCTCAAGCGGGAGACTGTCAGCGGCAGTGAAATCCGCTATGTGGATTGGCTGATCCCCGGTGTGCTCGGCATGAACATCATGTTCAGCGCCCTGTTCGGAGTCGGTTATGTGATTGTCCGTTACCGAAAAAATGGTGTGCTGAAACGTCTGCGGGCAACCCCGCTGAGTGCCTTTGAATTCCTCTCGGCGCAGATCGTCTCCCGCATCCTGATGATCGTGACCGTAACGGTGATGGTCTATGTCGGCACCAATTTGTTGGTCGATTTTCGCATGGCCGGCTCCTACTGGCTGTTGCTGCTGATTCTGGTACTGGGCGCGCTCAGTATGATCAGTGTCGGGCTGCTGATCGCGGCACGAATCACCAGCGAGGAGGCGGCAAACGGGCTGTTGAACCTGCTCAGCTGGCCGATGATGCTGCTTTCAGGCGTCTGGTTCTCCCTTGAAGGCTCCCACCCCTTGGTGCAGAATCTTGCTCTGGCGCTGCCGCTGACACACATGATAGAGGCAGCCAGAGCGGTAATGATCGAAGGAGCGGGTTTCATGGATGTGGCAGACCAATTGGCGACTTTACTGCTCTTCGCCGTGGTGTTTGTCACTATCGGGTCGAAAACCTTCCGCTGGGAATAAACCGGGGTCTGCCAGCACAATGCCGGATCGACATGACCATTTCATGCAGCAAGCGCTGGCGTTGGCCGCAGAGGGAATCGGATTCGGCCATGGCGGCCCCTTCGGCGCGGTAGTCGTTCAGGCGGGCCAGGTCATTGGTCGTGGCTGGAATCGTGTCATACAGCGTAACGACCCCACCGCCCATGCAGAAATTCTCGCCATTCGCGAGGCCTGTGATAGCCTTGGCTCATATCATCTGCCGCAAGCCACCCTGTATACCACCTGTGAACCTTGTCCCATGTGCATGGGAGCCCTCTATTGGGCCCGGATCGAAAATCTCGTTTTTGCTGCCACTGCCGAAGATGCTGCCGAGGTCGGTTTTGATGACCACCGTATCCGCACTGCATTGCAACACCCCCTGCTGTCACAGCAGCTTCACGTAATGCAGATGTGTCGAACAGAGAGCAAGGAGTTATTTCGCTTGTGGCAAACCAGCGAAAAGCGCATCGACTATTGACCGAACCGATGATCTAGCCGCCCATCATCGAAAATCCAGTTGTCCATCAAGGAAAGTTACAAGATGACACTATCGACATGAAGTTACGCATCAATCAAAGCGACCACACTGTCAAAGCGGATCCCGACACCCCGCTACTGTGGGTACTGCGCGACGAACTGGCCCTCACAGGCACCAAGTATGGGTGTGGCATCGGCGTCTGTGGAAGCTGCACGGTGCTGGTGGATGGCAGACCCGTACGCAGCTGTGTCACCCCGATATCTCAACTTGAAGAGCGTCAGATCACTACCATCGAGGGTATCTCCAAGGATAATAGCCATCCTGTGCAGAAAGCCTGGGAGGCGCTACAGGTCCCCCAATGCGGTTACTGCCAGTCCGGGCAGATCCTGACCGCCATCGCACTCCTTGAACAGGTTACAGAGCCCAGCGACGAAGAGATTGACCAGGCCATGTCGGGCGTAATCTGCCGCTGTGGCACCTATCCGCGCATCCGCCAAGCGATCAAGCTGGCAGCGGCAGACCGCCAGCGCCAGGATGAAGGAGAGGAGGCATGAACACCTTCCGTCCCGACAGACGAAAGTTCCTCAAACTGAGTGCCGGTGCTGCCGGCACCAGTCTGGTACTCGGCATCAATTGGAGTTGCAGTGCGGACGCACCCGAAGGGAGTCGGCCAGCCACAGGAGAATTCATACCCAACGCCTGGCTTAGAATCGACAACCAAGGCCTGGTCACCGTCATCATCGCCGAATCGGAAATGGGACAAGGACCGTTCACCTCGCTGCCAATGCTGGTGGCTGAAGAGCTGGAGGTGACCTGGGATGCCATCCGGGTTGAGCGGGCGCCGCTGGAACCGGGTTACGGCTACCAGCTGACCGGTGGCAGCAACAGCATACGTAAGGGCTGGGGGACACTGCGCGAAGCCGGCGCGATCGCCCGGGAGATGTTAGTGC
>JBNKOL010000054.1:0-22918 GCA_050294655.1 Sedimenticolaceae bacterium | reverse complement strand
CTCGAAGGAGCCACTGCCTGCCCGTGTGGATGAAGCGATGGTTGCAGGTGATGAACCGGTAATCTTCGACACCACAGACGGGGCCGCTTCGATCGAGTCCTAGGCGAGTTGAGAAACCTCAGAGTCGATTGCAGCCGCTATACATTTATTAATGAATTGATTAGAGTTTCATTAAGGATTGCCAGGGTCAGTGATGGATTGAGTTGTAATAGATCAGACTTGATCCAGTAGATAGTGTCCGATAAAAACAATTGCCGACGCCCCAAGGGAGTGCCTTTGGGGTGCGCCTTGATCTGAGTTACGCTTGTAGCCCTGAGTGTATTAATATCAATGGCCTGGTTAGTAAACACCACACCTCTCCGGCAAGGAGAGGAAATCATGGGGAATCAGTTAAGCGTATCTTAATCAACCGCTGTAGCAGTGTATGTCAGGATGGCACATACTTAAGTGGGATAGCCGGTGCTAGCGGGAAAATGGTGGGGCAGGGCCCCACCAAAAGGGCGCTCAGTGTGTGCCATTCCTCTCTGTCCCGTTTTCCTGTCCCGATTCTCCAAGTTTTTTCACATGGCCGCAATCAAACTATCCAGGTGGTCAAAATCGTTCACCACCCGCCAGTCCCCGCCACCGTCGATTACCCGCTGCTGCCAAGCGGAAAGACGATTGAGGTAGTCGCGTGGATCGATATTATCCGTGCGCAGTTTCGTAACGTTCAGCGCCACCACATGAATGCCTGAGAGCGTAATCGGAAAGTTTCTGACTTGCCCTTTTCTCAAATCTTCCGCAAGATCTGAAAATACCAGAACATATTTTGCGCCGGCACCGGTTTCATTCAGATACTCCGCTGCCTGCAGTACGCCGCCCGTGATATCGGTATGCGCACTGCCACGCTTTAGATTGGAGACAAACTTATCCATTTTACTTTTAAACAGTCGCTTCTGATTATTCGCCATGCTTGGACGGAGATCGAAGGTCATTTTTGCGATAATGTCTTTCTCGCTAAAACTACCGCTGTCGATTCGCGCCACAGCGATTGAATCTCCACTATCCAGAGTCGCCAACAAATAGTTGAGGATGGACTGCGCCTTGGCCAATTCTTCGGCGTAGGTACCTGAAGTGTCTATCAGTAGGTATACCGCTCTGTGCGAGGGTGCGCTCTGACTGCAGCCAACGAGAACAGTTACCGACAGCAGGATGAAACAAAATATTTTCGTAACTGAGTATTTCATAACCATATCCTCCTAACTCTTACCGAGCGCGAGATCGTCGTTTTCCATCAGATCTTTATCGCGGCGGCTGTTGCGTGAATTTTTTGTTGCCGATGCTTTGACGGGTCTCTCTTCAACAAAAGCAGACTGGGCCCGTTGCGGCTTTGCCGCTCCGCTACGCCCCTTGACAGCCAGTCGCACCATTCTTTCGATCGCGAGCGGTACAGTGATAACCATATCGTACAGATAAACAGCCATCTTGCTCAGCTGATTTGCGAGACCGCCAATTAAGCGCAAAGTGATCACAACAAAGCGCAGCACGGCAACCGTGGCCAAGCCAAGCACTGTGCGAGATGAATGGATAAACGACTCCAGAGGAATCGCGACAAAAGAGAGCGCGAAAGGCAACACAAAGCCCATCACCATTTGTCCAATCGATGGAATCCAGCGAAATTCCGCCTCAACCACACCGGCACCGACCAACGATTGGTTCAGCGCCTCACGATCAAGCGCAAGCAAATCGCGCATATAGGCGAGTGATGCCTCAATACCGGCGAGAATGAGCAATATGGTAAAGGTGATAAGCATCATCCGTTTGCGCATTTTGTCATCCATGTGGCCGATAACCGAAAACATCTTGGTGATACGTAGTGATTCAAGTAGAAACAACCCCATGGCTATTTCCACCATGATGATTACCAGCGCCGCTATATTGGAGGTTTTGAGGCTTCCGATGTAGCTGGCGCCGCCCACCATTTCCGACATCGGCATGGCAATTAGCTGAAAGTTGATAAGTCCACCCATCACCGCCACAAACAGCACCAGGGCAGCGATAAAAAACTGCGTCAACGATGAGGCTGTCAAGGCGCGGGCAGCTTTGTCTTCACCATCGCGAATGGCGCTGTACATCTCCATATGACGATCGATGGCATCCGCACGCTCTCGCGAGATGGAGACTGCTGTCTTGGCCGTATCCATTTTAGCGCTGAGCGAGCGCCACTGCGGTTGCATCCCCGCCAGCAGACGATGTCGTTCAGCAGTGGTCTTCTGATACTCCTTAAGGGTGTTTTCATGAGCTGTTGTGACCTCATCCTTGATATTTTCCAGGATGTTCGATACCAACGGGTCACTCTGCTTCGGCAACTCGGATATCGTTTGCACAACATTAAGCCATTCCGGCGGCAGCGGTGGCGCATCAGTGGACGAAGCGTAGTCTTTTTCCAGCTTGGCAATGGTATCGCTGATCTCGCGATGCAGTGCAGGGTAGCGGCTCAGGTCCTTCGCCACGATTTCACTAACGCGGGTAAACTCTCTCTCAATGACCTTTTCGCTGGCTTCGCGGCCTTGGGATAGAATCACCTCCTTGTTACGACTGATGACCTGACGCTCGATATGCGCCACGGCCCGAGCGGCGCCGCGCATGAAGCGGAATATACTGCGTCCGGTGGTTTTCAATAGCTGATGAGCCGGCAGTCGTGCTAAATACAACACGGTAACCAGTATCATAAGCCAGATCGCGAGCGAAGTGCCCAGCCGGTCTGACCAGATCATAAGCAAGTCTGATATCATGATCGTTCTCCTCAAAATATGTGAACAATGGCGCACGGAGGCGTTTCCGTCGCTCTTGATAAGTGATTTTCGACTAGGCTTGTGAATAATCCGTGAATTTTTTGATGCAGGTTTTTCTACGCTATATTTCGCATGTGGTACTATCTCGATTCTGCGTGATTTAGATCACAAAAATATCTAGGGTTTTATAGGTATGGCAAAGCTGTTTTGGGTGGAAGACCAATCCCACTGGATCGATAAATTCAGCGCAATCCTGCGCGAAACCGACTTTGACGGCACCGAAACCAGGCTGGAGATCTTTAAATTTCCTGCGGCGGCAAAACAGCGTATTGCCACCCTCGATGAGCGCTCACGGCCCGATATCGCAATCCTTGATGCGCATATGAACGGCTCCGATCAAGCGGGCTTCAGCATATCGCGTGCGTTACGAAAAAAGTGGCCACAACTACCGATTATCTATCTATCCGAACACAGTGGTACCGAACTGGAGAAGCAGGCCTTTGCGGAGGCCAATGCTGAAGATTTCATCGCTAAGCACCAACGCAATATTGAAGCGGTACTCTGCTGGCGGATTAAGGCCGCGTTAAACAAACACCAACAACACACGCAGGATCCCACCAATACCATCCAAAGCGGGAGTCTGCGTATTGATCTTGTAAGTTGGGAGGTCTACTGGAAGAATAAAAAGCTGATGAACCCCCATAACCCCAAGCGACCACTGGCGCCAACACCGAGAAAAATACTGCGGTTTTTAGTCCAACGCAGCCCGCGAGCGCTGACCACCGGTCAAATTGCCGATCTTCTCGAAACCGATCCTGAACGCTTTTCCTATGCCAATTACCGGCAGCACATTAAAACCTTGCGTAATGCTTTTGAATTGGCTGAAGATAACAATGGCCACTTTAATGCGCTATGCAAACAGGGCTACGGTATTGTGACTTTTGGTGATGAACACGCCTACTTCTGGAAGCCGGACAAGACATGAGAACGAGAAGCTCGCTGTATCCATTTTTCACCGTCTTTACAGCGGTGTTCTCCATCGCCTATTTTTATCTTGCAGGAAAGCCCGAGTTAGTACTTTACTATCGGCTGCCAACACGGATTTTCGCGCAACCATGGGAAGCGTTGCTGCTCACATTATTCGTCGTCACATTGATAATAGAACTCCGCATCTATCGACGCCGCTGTAAAAGCCAAAAGCATGAAACAGAACGGATCAAACAACAGATTGAAGAACTTCTGGAGAATAAAAAACAGCTACAGGCAAAAGCCCATGTTTTTGCCGGCCATGCAGATAAACTAAAGCTGTTTATCAGCGATAAACTGATTGAATTCATCGAGTATGACGAGAAATTTTTACATTTCAAAAGCATCGCATCGGAAGTTCGTCATAATGGCGTGATCAGCTATGACAAGGTCAAGACTGTCTTGGTAGCGCAAATAGAAAAACTGAATGACAACGATCAGGCAAGGCCTCTGCAAGCGGCGTTGGAGAGCCTGGTCTACTTATGGGATCTACTGGATTTGTCCACCACTGACAATATCGCGTTACATATCGCCAATCAGGTATGCGAAAGTGAAGAGACAATTTTTCAGTCAGAGCTGATTGAGAAAGAGCATGAGCCATACCCTTCGCAGAATGTATTCTACGCCGTCAACGCTCTGGATAAATCGATAGATCGCTGCTTCGGCGTTGCGTTGAACGATACAGACTATCGACATATCAATGTCGATGATCATCCATTGGTAAGATTGTCCATAAAAACTGTTGACCGATTGCTCGGCAACGAGAACCATATCGTGCTGGCACTCGAGAATCTGATCAGTAACGCGCAGTATTACACTGGACAACGTAAATACAAGCAGGACCATGCAGGCATCGCTATTCGTCTCGATGAACAGGACGGTTATGCCCGCTACCGTGTCTACAATCGTGGTCCGCATATCGGTAGCGAGAACGCTCCGCATATATTTCAACTTGGCTTTTCAACCCGACGAAAAAAAGGCGATCACGGCAAAGGATTGGGGCTCTACTTCGTTAATGAAATTGTTAAAGGCTATGACGGTAAACTGGATTTTCACAACATAGCCAACCTGCCAGAGGTGGTTTCTCTGCGCTTTGAAACCACGCAAGGGGAGATTATTACCGATGTCATCGAGCTGGTTATCGAGAATAATAAGCCACTATGCCGAAAATCGGGTATTGGTCAGGGTAGCACGGCTCTGAGATGGAAAATTCACGGTTCCCTGCGCAATATTGAAATTACTCACCGCAGCGATCAGAAAACCCATTGCGTCGATGTGGAAACCCTGAACAGCAAAGAGGTCATCTATGATCCCAGCCAGCCCGTATACCCACGCTGGTTGCTCGAAACAAGACAGGAGTATCAAAACACGGTACTGAGATTCAGAGCGCTGGATATCGGTGGTGTGGAGTTTGAACTGCGGCTACCGACACTCAGCGCCAGACTGAATGGTGATCTTCTCAGTCCCGATGAAGAGACCATGGAGTATCAGGTAACACAAATCAAAAAGCGCTTCAGCGACCAGGAAAACCTGAAAAGCTATTGAAGGTACTATCTTCCATGTTAACTCAATGTTACTGTTTCCGAGTGACATTGAGCAAATAATAACCACACAATCAACATATATATTAGCAGGTTACATCGCTATATTAATGTATATCATGCAGTTAAAATCCCCCTGGATTCGTGGTACCTTACACCGACAATGACGCCTTTCATATGCCCCAGCCGCGCAACGGGTCTGATTCCGCTATGCAGATAAGATATTAGGGTAGGGTGACGCACTTGGAATTTTGGCAGATCCTGATCCTTCTCCTGGTCGGCATCGCCGCCGGTTGGCTCAATGTCATGGCCGGCGGCGGTTCGCTGCTGACGGTACCTGTGATGCTGTTCATGGGCCTCCCGGGGCCGGTCGCCAACGGCACCAACCGCATCGCAATCCTGGCGCAGAATGTCACTGCGGTGACAGCATTCAGACGCCGCGGCTATTCGGATTTCAAGCTCGGCCTGAGTCTGGCCGCCGCCGCATCGCTTGGCGCCATCGGTGGCGCATCACTCGGCGTACACCTCGCTGGCGAGTGGTTCGACCGCGTATTGGCGCTGGTCATGGTCGGGGTCATGCTGCTGATGGCGACTGGACACGACAAGGTGAAACCCATCGGCGGTGACGCCAAGGCAAAAAATCTGGTCGCCGGACACCTGCTGATGGTCGGAGCCGGCTTCTGGGGCGGATTCATTCAGATCGGTGTCGGTTTCATCCTGATGCCGATCCTGCACCGAGTGCTCGGCCTCGATCTGGTACGGGTGAACATGCATAAGGTGCTTATTGTATTGGTCTACACCATCGTGGCACTGAGCGTGTTCGCAACACAGCTGGAACTCATGTGGTGGACCGGAATCGGGCTCGCGGTCGGTAACTCGATCGGCGGCTGGCTCGGCGCGCACACGACGATCAGTCATGGCGAGACACTGATTCGGCGTGTCCTCTATCTGGCGCTATCGGCATTTATCATCAAGCTACTCTTCTTCTGAAGCCGCTGTGCGAGCATACCCCCGGAAGGCGTGTAATTTCACCCCTGCAATGTGAACGAAAATAAACCGGCCTAGCCCGCATGTTTCATCCGGTCGCTTAGAAAAAATAGACTGAAGTAATGCCTGTCGTTACCGTCCAGCCATGTCCTGCCGATGTCATTGTGTTTGCGAGAGAAGAACCTGTGAGCCCAAACTTCGAACTATAAGCAAGGAAGTTTCCAGTCGGCCCACCGGTAAACCAACTGGCAACGTTGGTGGCAAAAATACCAGAATCGCTGACAGGTTGAGAGAATCCGTAATCAGTGAACTCCCACTCATCGTTCGAGAGTACGATTTTACCGGCATATAAATTACCGTGAACAACGGCAAAAAATAACAAAAGCAGTAACCGAATCATGTTCCTTTTCATCACGTCACCTCTTAAGCAAATAGTTTCAACTCACAAGAAAAACCACAAACTATCAATAGCCGCCATGTCGTAAAGCAATTCCCATACCTCAAATCACTTTGTTAGCTAAAATCGTATGTTAGTGAAAGACAGCATTATCGACCGGCTGTGCAATGTAAACTTCGCCGAGAATTTACCAGTTCGATTTTTAATTTAGAATACAAAAGCGAACCACTTGCGGTTATGCTGTTGCATAGGGAGTGTTTCCAATATGCCGCATGCGACAGGCATTTGGGTTGTGGGTAGACAGGTGGATCTCACTCGATGCCGGAAGCTCCTCGATCAAATATGTAGTCTTCGTGGGGGATCCATGAGTATGAAGAGATTGTCAGGCAACCTCTCCGTTCCAAGGCGGAGCGTTTCGAATCGATCGCATTGGCCACTGGCAAGTGCTTTACCTCCGGGAGCGGGTGAGAGAGACCGCTGACAGAATAATCGAAATTTACCGAACTTCCTGCGCACAAACCCAGACAGAATGATATTCGGTGCCGGAGTAACCGGTCCGGGACTGGCCCTGGAACTGAAATGTCGTCAGCCGAATTTGTCACTGCTGGTGATCGACAAGGAGACAGAGCCAGCGGACACAACAGCGGGGTGCTGCACTGGATGGACCTGCCGGCCTTTACACTCTTTTTTTGTAACTATCTCCAGGCACGACTTGAGCGTGCCTGCCATTGAAATCGGACTTGCCATGCCATTGACTGAAACTCAACAACTGCAATTAAGCCACTGTTCGGTACGACGCTTCCTGCCCAAGCCGCTTGAACCGGGTCTTCTCGAAGAGCTGATCCGCTGCGGCCAGGCAGCCGCCACATCGAGCTTCATCCAGGCCTATTCCATCGTGCGCGTGACGCGCCAAGAGGCGAGGGCGGCCATCACGGCAGCCGCCGGAGGTCAGGAGTGGATAGAAAAGGCGGCGGAATTCCTGATCTTCTGTGCCGACCTGCGGCGGATCAATACCGCCTGTGAGCGAGCGGGCAGGGGAGAGCTCGAGGGATACAGTGAACATAGCCTGGCAGCCGTCATCGATGTGTCACTGATGGCGCAAAACCTCTTACTCGCCGCCGAATCCAAGGGGCTTGGCGGTGTCTATATCGGTGGTATTCGCAACGACCCCCAGGTAGTTGTCGAACAACTGGCATTACCGAAGTGGGTCGCACCGCTATTCGGCATGTGCCTGGGCTGGCCGGACCAGGACAACCAAGTCAAACCCCGCCTATCGGTCGATTGCGTGTTGCATCAGGATCAATACCAGGATCCATCAGACGAACACATGGCCGAGTACGATACACGGATGCAAGCTTATTACGCATCGCGCGGTGCCAATGTCAAACTCAGTGACTGGTCCCACGCCACAGCCAACACGATGCAGGGCAAGAAGCGTGAACACATGCTGGAGTTCCTGCGCGAGCGGGGGTTCTTTGTGCGCTAAGGTAGACGAGGGCAGTTGCCAATCGGCTTACATTCTATTGATTTAGTAAAGAAAATATCAACTCCGACTATAACAGTGTGGAGCAACCAGCGTGTGAATGCTTGTATCACACTGCTCTCAGCGCTTTACAAGTAAATAAGTCACAATAAAAGTGTGCTTTTTGATTTGAGCTATTAGGAAAGCTCACTAGACTATCAACAGATGGGATATATCGTGGACCATGGAATATGGATTTAGTTTGCTTGACATGAGCGTCTACTGATACTCAGCTTGCTCCAAATTGCGGATGGAATCGCTGCTGTCCAACTCCATCAGGGACTATGAGTCATTGACTCGCAGGCCATCAATGCTATTTCGGCATACATCAGCAAGGGAGAGCAGAAATATGAAATCCCACAACTCCATGCAATGCGGAGGACCCTCCGGTTACAGCACAGTCGCTGCTGTCTTGGCCCTCACTCTTCTTCTCACGCCGCTACAAAGCGCGATGAGTATAGAATGCTCACACGGGGCGACGACTTCCGCCAAAGGCAACTCACTATTTCTCTATTTTCCCACCTCCTCGGATGCCTCGTTCGAATCGTCAATTTCTGGAATTTCGACCTCGCCACTCGCAGCATTCGATGTTGCTGATCTGGATTCCGGCATCGGCACAACTGCGCAACTGCGCGATCGTATCGCAGAAATCGTGACCGAGGACTACTGTGAGTTCAATGTCGACGTCACTATGACCACGACAGCGCCCACGACAGCCGGGATCGCTCGTTGGCAGATCGTCGGCATCGGCTCTGACTCGAAAACATACATGAGCTACGATCTATTCGGGGTTTCGGCTCTTGGCTCCAATACGGGTGACGCCGACGCGCAAGACTACACGCGCGTCTGGGCGGCATCATTCGACAATGCCTATGGTGGCACCGGTGGCGCACTTAACGGAACCGACTCAACCCTTGAACGCTGGGCAACCGCAATCGGAAGCACCACCTCGCACGAGGCGGCCCATAACTACGGTGTAACTCATTGCGAAGCCGGTTCACTCACGGGTGAAGACACTGAAACGAACCACATCATGAATACAGGGAATGTGTCGGGGCAGGGTTGTTCCTATACGAATACGATTGACGGCGAAGACAGGGCGGGTACACGCCGACACTTCAGCGACCAGTCATACGAGGTTCTCGCCCACAATATCGGCCTGAACATTATGAGTGTCTACAATTGGGATCTTATGAATCCCAATGCGGAAGACGCTCACGAACTCGAAATTACGCTTCTGAGTTCCGCTGCATCGCTGAATATCAGCACTTGGTGGAACGGCACGAGAAGCCCGTGGCGCGACCCGACCATTACCGCCACGGGTGGTACCCAAGCGTTCCAAGGCACGACATATAACGTCTTCATTCTTGACTTTAGCGTGGACAAGACCTGGAGCGGCGGCAGCGCGGGCGTTGTGCCGGGTGGCGCTGAATTTCACATCGGTGCCGGCTTTGTAGAGTCCGATCTGGTAATCGTGCACGATACCTCGCTTAAGGATAGCAGCGGTAATGTACTTACACTCCACCCCAGGATGGCTGGTTTCGACCGTGGCGCACTCGACCTCGCAAGCGGCGATTTCGCAATGGCGATGTACAACACGGACTCTGCTGCGGGAGCCATGACAATCAGTGATATGCAGATCCGGTATCTGCCGCGCCTGGTCGACATCAACGCGATGATTGAAGATGCAGCAATGGTGGATGTGCGTGGAATACCTGTAATACCGCACGCAAGTTGCGATCCCAAACGTTGCAAACCGAGACGCGATTTCAAGCTCGGTAACACCCGTAAATTTCATCTCGGCAACCTGACAGACGATCGCTTTGTCGATGTCGTTCACGACGCTTCCGATTGCGACCCAAATCAAATCAAGGTAATTCCAGCTGCCGGCGACATGGAAGGCGGCTCCATGCACTACTGCATCAGCGGCAACTCGCTGAGCCTGTTTCCGGCGACATCGATCTACGTAACGGCTACGATAGTTGATCCCGACGCGCGATACTTTGACCGCGCAACCGGCGACTATGTAAACGGTCCGCTCGAGTCCAAGGTTTTCTACCAGTTCACCGGTATCGTCCCCGACCTCAACAACAATGGGGTCGACGATCTGATCGACATCCGTACCGGTGCCGCTGTTGACGATAACGAGAACGGTGTTATCGACAAAGCGGAACCACCACAGTCTGAACCACAACCCGATAGCGATGATCAGCAGTGGTGGGCGTACCTCATCTGGTTGCTACTGATTCTCACCATCCTGTGGTTGTATTTCAGTCGCAAAAGTGATTGATAGACTTGAATCACGATGAAGTCAAACCGTCCGGCATCCGGAGGCCTGTTGTTCAGGCCTCCAGGCTGCCGACCAGTCAGGCGAATCGCATCGAGAGGTAAACAACATCGACAGCTTTGGCAAACAGTTAACCTGGTTCATCACGCTTTGCTTCGGCATTCTGCTTGTTGCCTGTACAGGTGAATGCGGAAACAACGAAGTGACGGAGCAGCACCAAATAGGCAACCCTGCTGTAGCAGAGTCATCCACCGGCTCTACCAAGCCTTCCAGCGTCATTGACTACACACCGTTGCCGATGGAACGACTGATCGGAATGGCCGACCTATCGCTGATCGGTACCGTCGAGGCGATTACTGACGAACGACTGCGTATCCGAATCGACGAATCTCTGCAACAACAACTTCCGTCAACGGAGTCGATTGTCATAAAGCGAGTAAAGCGATCTATAATATTCGCACCGAGACAGGTACCCTACATGCCAGGACAGCAGTTCATGTTCTTCCTTTTACAAGCCGATAAATCGACCGACAGTCAGGAATGGTCGATCCTCGGCTACCCGATAGCTGGTGAATTACCTATCGAGGAAGGATTTGTCTACTTCGATTCCTATGACATTGATGGTTTCGACTTTCAGGAATATGAAGTTCACGGGGTAATACGGCCAATGCAACGTTTTGATCTGGTCAATTTCATGGATGCAATCAGAAAGTATCGGAATTGCTTTTCCTGGTCTCAAGTTGAACGGATGAAGAACAAGCGGCTAATCAAACGATGGGTACCAGTTCGCGTGTGTGATGAAAAAATGCTTCAGAACTATCGGGATCGAAGCCAAATACACGCATACCTTGCACGAGAAACAGTGAAACAGGTACCGCCTAAAGCAACATATGACAACTCACTTGAAAGTGAGTAAAAAGGCAATCACTGCAAGTTAAGTCGCGTTGCATAAATAATCCTCAGGAATCAAAATCCTATCCGTCGGAGAGAAAGGCTACGTGATGGATTAGATGGTGGCATCTGGCCAGAATGGCCAGATCAAATTTAAAACATATTCATGACCTGCATTTTTGAACCGCGCCTCCTGGGTTGTGTTTGCCGGAAAACTCCGGTTTTGGACTGTTCACATTCAGGTGAAGCTTACGCACATTACCCCTGTAGGACTGAGCCTATCTCGAATCAATTCAGCATGCAGCAGAGCCGATCCCTGTCGAACTCGTCATTGATGCATTCGTGAAAAAAGGCATGGAAGGTATCAGCCTCCGGTACAGAGTCACTTGGAATATAAATAATCGAGGAACTGCTGGCTCGCTGGGAGCGGAAACGCCGCATCTACGTTGTGACCATCACACCGGAAATCGATGACACTTCCAAGAGTATGATATGTAACCTACTGTCTGAATGCACTTTTCCGTCCACCTATGAGGGCAAGATTTGATCCTGATTTTTACCACATGAGATTTAACTGATTAAAAAGGGAAATTGGAAAAAAGACTTGCCAGGCCATGCCATGATTGATAATGTTGGCAAACGCTGATTCAATATAAATCAACGCAAATCAAAAAATAATCAATACATGGAGTGCGCAGGCGCCATCATCGGATGATTGATCATAGTCACAAGGATGCTCTCTCCTATTTCCCACTATTCTCGTCATGCAGTGCGGCGTATTCTGCGCTTCTGGTCCTAGCTACAGTCTGTTTGCTAACTTTAACTACTGCCGAGGCATCCGATTCGACAAACGCCCAGCGCCGGCCAGCGACCACAAGCGGCCTGGAGTCGGGTCAACAGAGCACTTCGCAGTGTGAAGGTATCTCGAAGAACAAAGTCGTCGGTGAAATTGAGTCGCCGATTGCCAGCCTTCAGCGGGCCAAATCCCAGCATAGACCTCTGACTTGCTTGGCATCGGTCCAGGAGATACACGGCGCATGGATCAGGGGCGACGCCTTACTCGTCGATGTCAGGCGATCTGCGCAGTATCAAATCCTACACATACCCAGCTCTCTAAATCTTGCACCTTTTTCCATCAAGTCAAAGCGTTATCTGACAAAAAAACGACTTGTTCTCGTCAACAATGGTCACAACCTCGGGCAACTGGAAGATTTGTGTAATCAGCTGAAAGCCGCAGGATTTCAGCGTATTTCAGTAATGGCTGGCGGTCTGCATGCATGGGTCCGGGCTGGGTTCAACATCAACGGTGACAGGCTGGCGGTGACAAAACTGGGTCAGGTATCACCTGCTGAGCTGATCTCCGCACTGTCCGAGAGAGATTGGAAGATAATAGATCTGGATCGATCTCTAGGCCAGATGGAGCATCGTTTGCTACCGGAATCCGATGTCATTGAATACCCGGCCAGTACGGCTGACATGGTGAAATCGGTCAATCAGGCACAAAGTCAATTCAGTCCGGCTGCATTGAGTGGATTTCTCGTTGTCAGTCGTGATGGCAAGGACTACTCGCAGGCTAAAAAACTGTTACAGCTAACTAATGCAAAAGACATATTTTATCTCTCAGGTGGCATTGATGAGTTCAATCGCTATCTGCAGACACACTCAAGCCTGATTGAGAGACTGTCGCGCGGTTTCAGGGAGCAGTACCGTTGCAGTGGGTGAAATCTCCAGCCGTATGGATTCTGAGCGCATCGTTGTCGATAATCATCGTATTGAGCGCCATTGACAAGTTCTCGACGGATACGCCTGGCATAGAGCCGAGCTACCCCATACAACGTACTGTCAAATACAGTTTTACCGTCAAAAACCCGAACAACCACCCCGTGGAAGGTGCGCAACTGCAGGTCATTGCGCCCATCGCGCTCAGTCCATTTCAGAAAACGGCCGCGCTCAACGCCAACCGGCCCTTTGAGATACAGGAAGATGAATGGGGCGCAAAAAGGATGACATTTGCGATTGATAAACTACCGCCATACGGTTCCTGGAATATCTCTGTAACGGCCTCAGTCGACTTATCGGAGCGCGGACAGCCAAACGATCTGATACAGGCTGAAGATTTCCTGAATGATGAGAAACTTGTCCAGCTATCGCATCCCCACATTCAGCGCATTGCCAAACGACTGCGTTCCGATGATCACCGTGAGACGATTGAAAGAACATTCAACTGGATCGTCAAAAACGTCAAGAAGTCCGGCTATACGCGGGACGACCGGGGCGCGGTAGAGGCGCTGAAGAACAAATCCGGGGATTGCACTGAATTCATGTATCTTTTCACTGCACTCGCCAGAGCCAATGGAATACCCACGCGAAACGTCGCGGGATTTGTGGCGAGAGAAAACAGGATTCTGAGACCGGCGGACTACCACAACTGGAATGAAGTCTATGTCGATGGGGCCTGGTATCTCGTCGATACCGATAGGCAGGTGCTGATGGAGAAATCCAGCGAGTATATTGCGATGCGATTCATCAGTGATAAAAAGGGGACTCAAAATTGGGACTCACAGAATTTCTTTTCATCGTCACCCGATGTGTCGGTGACGATGAATTAGTTAGTTAGTAGAGAGAATTATTGGGGGTTCGTGTCACTTGGGGACAGCCCAAGCTGACTTATAACGGATTTCGCGATTGGGAAGTGTGTGCGCGAACGTATCGCGCCACGAGGACGCTAAGGGGAAGTAAGTTGTTCAGGGATTTCAAGCCTTTTTCCATCATGCTGATGATAGTGGGTGTCTTATTTCACTCAAATGCCTTAGCGGTTATCCAGCACGCAGGTCAACTCACTCAGGACGAAACCTGGGACTCCTCCGATACGCATCAGATCACGGGCGACATTCTCGTTCCCTCCGGCGTCACCTTGACGATCGAAGGGGGTACGACGATGGAAGTCAACGCGCTCTCTGATTCGCAGAATCTCGGCGTCGATGGGACTCGCGTCGAAATTATCGTTGATGGTGGCAGTTTACGCATCGAGGGCAGCCCTCTGGAATGGGCGGCGGTGTTCACTAGCAACGCCGGTACGCCTCAACCCGGCGACTGGCGGGGTATCCGGGTACTTAACGGTGGCGAACTGTACATGACGGGAGCGGAGATCTACCACGCCGTTGACGGTGTTGACTACCGTCAGTCAGGCTCAATTGTTCGAAGTCCGTATATCAATGGTAATGTCCTCACTTCGTTGTCAGGAGCTGGCATCATCATCGATAGTCAGGCCGGTGCGCAGGTTACGCTTAATATCTCAGTAAACGAAATTGCAAACATTGACGGGCGTGGAGTCGATATCCGCAGCAGCGGCGCTAGCACGCTCGTACAAGGATCGATCAGCTACATCACTACAGACACAACCGGTCTGAATGGCGTATCGATCATCGCGGATACCCATGCTCGGCATGATTTGACCATAGACAGCAGTACCATCTCGAACAGTGGTGGAAGCGCTGTGGCGAGTGAAGATGGAGCGGGCATTCGCATTGTGCACAACGGAACCTATTCCTCGGGTTTTTCCAACTACTCCGTAAACGGCAATGAAATCGCTAATGGCTCACATGACGGTATATATATTGAGCAAAACGATGCCGACGTAAACCTCACCATCGACCGGAATCAACTCCATCAGAATGCAGGCAATGGCGTTTTTGCCCTTGGCACCTTGCGAACACTCAACGCAACGATCGTTAACAACACTGTGTTTAACAATGGGTCAGAAGGCACCCATATCGAAAGCGGCGATCCGAGTACAGCCGTCGATGCCGGCTTCAGCTTCAATAATATCCATCACAATGCGGGTAACGGCGTCGGCTTGTATCAGATTTCAGGCTACGATCTGGTCTACAACACGATTCACGACAATGCCAGCCAAGGCATTCGACTCTCCGCGACTAATCCCGGCATCGTCAATTTCAACAATCTCTATGGCAACGACGCCACCAACGGTATCGCTCTCCATAACGATGGCGCCACCGGCGTGGACGCCCGTTACAACTGGTGGGGAGACGCCATCTATGCGGAAATAGCCACCGGTTCCAACCCCAAGAATCTTACTGGCCTATTTGACACTTCCGATGATATATCCAAAGGCGCGATCGATTACGGAGATTGGCTGACGGCGGCCCAAGCGGAGCCCTTGACATATAACATCACCTCCTGGTTCAAAAACCCTGTCGAAGCTGATGTCATCACCACCCCCACCTTCACCATACAAGGCTTGGCGAGAGGCACTACTTCTTCATCATTGGACCGGGTCGAAGTCAGTACAGACGGCGGAACGAATTGGTACCCCGCCACAGGGACCGACAACTGGAGTTACGACTGGACCATCTCGAACGGAAACGGCAGTTACACCCTTCAATCCAGAGCGGTTACTACGGGTGGTTACACCGAAACACCAGCCGCCGGCCGCACCGTGACTGTCGACATCGTGGCCCCTGTCGAGCTTACCCTGGATACGCTTGCCGCAACGACACAGACTACGCCGGTTACGCTCAGCGGCACAAAAAGCGCGGACACGGCTATCTACATCGATAGCGCCTTGGTCGTGGCGCTCGATAGCGCCACCACCTGGAGCTACGATCAACCGCTCACGGAGGGACTCAACACTTTCATCATCGAGTCTAAAAACGGCTCAGGCAATACCAGTACAGCGGTAGAGGCCAGTATCATCCTGGATACCGTTGCGCCTCTCATTACAAACGCCGTTCCAGCCGATAACAGCTATGTTACCGCCAGGCCATCAACATTTGTTTATTCACTTCAGGAAGCCAACAGCGGGCTAGACACCGCATCGATTATTGCCTCCGCTGGTGTAACCCGAAACTCTGGAGCCTCGGTTGCAGGTACCTGGACCATTGACGGCTCAAATCAGCTGATCTTCACGCCAGGCGCTTTGTTGACCGAGGACACTTATACGGTCACGGCAACCATCACCGATATCGCGGGCAACTCAACGACCTTGAATTCGAGTTTCACCTATGATGCCACGCCGCCGGTGGCGCCGACGGTCAATACGGTGACTTCTCCCACCACGACCAATACGCAGCTTCTTCAGGGTCAAAAAGAGTCCAACTCTTCACTCTGGATCAACGACACTGAAATCATCCCCATTGACTCCAGTACAAGCTGGTCACATGAGGTCTCACTGACGTCCGGTCTCAACAGCTTCACGCTCTACTCGAAGGATCTGGCCAACAATCAAAGCACCAGTACGACGGTTCAGATTACCTATGACGATCTGGCGCCGCCATCCGTAGACTCGCTCACGGTTGACGCGGCTGATATCGGCACCGTCGCCAAGCTGGACTGGACGGCTTATGACGAGAGCGTTCACGGCGACATCGACGGTTACCGGGTCTATGTGGACACCAGTCCCTTCACCGACGTGACTTCGATGACGGCTGTTGCCAACCTGTCGGCCGGCCAGAAAACCCATGATATCAGTGGCCTGAACAGAGGCCAGGCTTACTACTTCGCCGTGGTGGCCTATGACCTTAACGGGAGCGCCGACAACACCGTCGCCCCGGTCACCGCCACCACGACGGATGTCGTGCCGCCCGAAGAGGTAAGAAACCTGCAGATCACCGTGGGCGCGGACAATATCGTCATCAACTGGGATCACTCCCTCAACAGCGCGGGCGATCTGGCCGCGTACAAGGTCTATTTCAACAACGATGCCGGTACTACACTGGTCGCCAACGAGACCAGCCATAGCGTTGCAGGCCTCAGCGCGGCAACAGGATATCCGGTTACAATCACCACCATAGACAACGATGGCAACGAAAGTGGCGGGCTCTTCCATAATGCCATTACACTGCTAGCTAATCCGACAATTGCATCCTTCGCGCCCCTCAGCAGTATGGTGGATCTCGCTTGGAACCCCTCGCTGCCATCCAACTTCGTAAAGAAATACGCGATCTATATCAGTACCACCGATTTCTCATCGGTTGCCGGACTCACACCGGCATACCTGCTCAATGCCGCCAGAAACGACATCAAGGTCTCAGGCCTGACCAACGGCACGACCTACTACTTCGCGGTCACCGCCATCAATCTTTCCGATGGCGAGACCCAAACAGTGACAACCGTCAGCGCTACACCCGAGGTGGATCTCGATGGACCGGAGATCAGCAATCTGACCTTCGCCGGCACTCTCCTCACCGATGGCGCCACGCTCTCCTCGGCCGGTACCTTTGCTGTCGGCGCGACCGACGTATCGGGTGTTAGTCGCGTGGAGTTCCAGTTGGACGGCGTGACACTGGCGACCGACATCAACGGCTCGGATGGCTACACGGGTTTCTGGAACCTGCCCGATACGACTGACGGGGCGCACACCGTCACCGTCGTGGCATACGATACCCTCGATAACTCGTACAGCCTCTCACGCAACATCACAGTGGCGCTGGCCGCGCCCGAAGCGCCGACCATCACGGCGCCCGCCGACGGCATCACCACCAATCTGGACAGCGTCACAGTCACCGGCAGTGCCGAAGCCAACAGCGAGGTGCTGGTACAGATCGGCGGCACACAGGTAGCCGGTCCGCTGAGCCCGGATACAAACGGCAACTTCCAGACCCTCGTCACGCTCAGCGAAGGGCTCAATGTCATCACCGCCAGTGCCCAGAACCGGGGCGGTACCGGTTCGGTCAGTGCCGCAATCAACGTGACCCTGGATACCAGCGTGCCCGACAGCCCGGCCGGCCTCAACGCCCAGTCGCAGACCGAAGGACAGGTGCTGCTGACCTGGAATCTCTCCACGGACGAGCGGGTGGTGAGCTACGACGTCTTCCGCTCCAACCAGTCCTTTGGCGACACCAGTCAGGCGGTCAAGGCCAACAGCAATCCGGTAACCACCAACCGCTTTGTCGATCTGCCGCTGGCCGAGGGCGTCTTCTACTATCGCGTCGTCGCGCTCAACGACGTGGGCACATCGAGCCTCTCCTCTAACGAGAGCAGTGCGGAAGCGGACAGCATATTGCCGCAGGCGGTAAACATCGACTACACCCCATTAGGCAACTTCGATTCGGCTACCGGACGCATGGCCGCCGGCCAGGTCGATGTGACCGTGGAAGTGAACGAGCCGCTGCTGGCCACGCCCTTCCTGAGTCTCACCCCGCCGGGAGGTGTACCGATTGCGGTCACCCTGAGTCAGACCTCGGAGACCGGTTATGCGGGCTCTTTCGAGATTACCGACACCACCCCCAGCGGCACCGCATACGCCGTCTTCTCCGCCCGCGATCGGGTCGGCAACCGGGGCAATGCGATCGACCAGGGCGCAACCATCCTGATCGATACGGCTGGACCCGCCATCAGCCAGATGACAGTGGCGCCGTCGTCTCCGATCAAGAACGATCAGGTCAATCCGGTCGATGTAAACCTGGAGTTCACCCTCGACCAGCCGGTCAAGAGCGGCACCCTGCCCGAGATGAACTACCGGCTTTCCGGTGCGGGCCGCCAGCCCACCGCCATCACCAACCTGGTGCAGACCGATGCCCTGGTCTGGCGCGGCAGCTTCCAGCTCCCCGCCGATGCCGGTCTCACTGAAGTTGAAAACCTCAGTTTCGAATTCACCGCCCAGGACGACCTGGACACGGTGAGCCACGCCATCAACACCGGCAACAGCCACCAGGTCTATCAGGGTGTGCTGCCGCCCCTCGACGTACCGGCCGGCCTCAACGCCACGGCCCTGCCCGGTGGCGGTGTCGATCTGCAGTGGCAGAGTGTCGACGATGTGGTCGAGTACCAGCTCTACCGACAGGCCCCGGGCGAGACGGCGTTAACCGCCTATAGCCGTGTCACCACCACCAGCCATACCGATACCGGCCTGACCGACGGCGACTACATCTACAGCGTCGCCAGTGTACGCCAGGCCAACGCCCAGGAGAGTGTCAGCGGCCAGAGTGCCCCGGTCACCGTCGGCTCTGACAGCCTCGCCCCCGCAGTGCCTGAGAACCTCAGCCTGGAGCTGGTAGGCGCCGGTATGAAAGCCCTCTGGGACGCCCCCAGCGGCAGCTCAGAAGCACTCAGTTACAATCTCTACCGTGCCGGCGGCACCAGCCTGACCGATGTGAGCGGTCTGACACCCATTCAGAGCAACATCGTTGCCGACGCCCAGGGCGTTCTGGGCTTTATCGACACCGCACCCGATGAGAACGAGTCGACCTACGCAGTGACCGCGGTTGACGCGGTGGGCAACGAATCGACCCCATCGACCTCCGCCTATCTGCATGTGGGCCTGCTGCCGGTCTCCAGCCTGCAGGTCATCCAGACCGATGGCGGTTATCCGCTGATCAGCTGGTCGCACAGCAGCGGTGTCATTGACGGCTACAACCTCTACCTGGACGGCAGCGCCACACCGCTGAACAGCGGCTTGATAACGGACACCAGCTATACCGACCTGGGCTACACCAACAATGTCAGGCGCTATACGCTGACCGCTGTAGACGTGAACAGCGTGGAGAGCCTGGGCAGAACCGTCGAGCTGCCGCTGATCGACGTCAGCCCTCAATCCGAGACCGGCATCAAGCGCGGCATCATGAACCGGGTCGGCTATGTGGTGAGTAACCTCACCTCGTCCGCCGTCAGTGGAGTCAAGCTCAAGGTCGACGTAGAGGGACATCTGCACACCTCATCCGCCTTCGAGCTGGCCGCCGGCGAGAGCCGCACCGTCGAGATGATCATCGGCGGCTTCGACACCTTGCCCGACAACGCCACGCTGCAAACAGTGGCTGAGATCACCGCAGCGACCGGCGAACGTGCCGAGATCGTGGAGAACGGCCAGATCGCCGTCGGCGATGCCTCCCTGCTGGCCCAAGTGGAGACCCAGGAGCTCACCCGAGGCGCCAATGGCCAGATCCGCTTTAGCTTGGAGAACAGCAGCGATGTGGTGACCGAGATCATCACCGCACAGGGGAGCAATCCCACACCGGAGATCACACTCTTGCTCGAAGACCTGGACGGCAACGTGCTCGCCACCGCCCCCTTCATGCAGCAGGTGGGCAGCGGCGTGCTGACCCTCAGCAGCGGCAACACCGTGGCCCGCATCGAGCCGGGCGTCCGCTTCACCTCCGACTGGTTCTCCCTGCCGATTCCAGAGAGTGCTCCGGATCAGGTACGCATCCGGCTGCAGATCGACCAACTCCACTATCAACTGGGGCAGAGCGACCATCTGGCGATTGCCGGCTTGGGCACCAGTCAGGATGGAGTGTTGAGCGATACCGCCTATACCGCCACCATCGACAGCGTCACCCCGGCCAGCAGCTATGGCGACCAACCGATCCTGATCAGTGGTCAGGCCCTGGAGCGCGCCACCGCCCAGCCCCTTGCCCAGGTGCCGCTGAAGCTGGTAATCGTCGCCAACGGCTTCGAGCGTCAGGCCGAGATCACCACCGACTCCAGCGGCAGCTATCAGTACCAGTTCGATCCGCTGCCTGCCGAGTCGGGCATCTTCACCGTCTCCGCCGTCCATCCCGATATCCTGGCGCGACCCGGGCAGGGCCAGTTCACCATCAACCGGGTGCTGGTCAAGCCGACCACCTTGAGGCTCAATCTGCCGAAGAACGTCGAACAGAGCTTCGATGTCATCCAGGCCGTCACCGGTGAGGGCACCACAGCCACCAATCTGCGCCTGGTCTACGAAGCGGCGGATCAGAGCGGGGGGACCTTCCCGAGCGGCATGACGGTAAACCTCGGCAGTCCGCAGACACTCTCGCCGGAGCAGAGCGGCAAGCTCTCTTTCTCCATCACCGGCGACAACAGCGCCGACCTCGCCGGCACTATCGTACTGAAGGTCATGAGTGACGAAAGCGGTAGCGAGCCGCTGGCCCTGGTCAACCTGGAGTACGCCCTCTCCGACGCCGACCCGGCCCTCTACTTCAGCCCTAACTTCTTGGAGACCGGCGTGGCGCACAACGCCAGCGTCAACGAAACGATCACCTTGGAGAACCGGGGCCTGGCCGAGCTGACCGATGTCCATGTCACCCTGCTGACCGATGCAGGGGCGCCGGCACCGGACTGGATCTACCTTCTGTCACCCCAATCCCAGGGCGATCTGACTATCGGGGAGAGCAAGCAGATACAACTCACGGCCAGTCCCGACAGCTCGATACCCGATAGCATCTACGCCTTCAAGCTCAGGGTAGAGAGCAGCAACTACCAGGTCACCGACATCAATATCTATGTGGCGGTAACCCAGTCCGGGATAGGCAACGCCCTGTTCAAGGCATCGGACATCTACACCGCCACCCTCGATGAGAATGGCGACCCGATCCCCGGACTGACCGGGGCGCGCATCCGCATCCAGAACGAAGAGGTGCTGACCATCGAGCAGACGGCCACCACCGACAGCTATGGCGAGGCACTGATCAGCGACCTGCCGGCAGG
The DNA here is from genome assembly GCA_050294655.1 of Sedimenticolaceae bacterium. Taxonomy (GTDB): domain Bacteria; phylum Pseudomonadota; class Gammaproteobacteria; order Chromatiales; family Chromatiaceae; genus Thiodiazotropha. The sequence goes on along the minus strand of JBNKOL010000054.1, from coordinate 1,065 downwards.
CCGCTACCGCTTCCGCGCCAGCGCCCCCAACCACGAAGACCTGCTCGGCCGCCTCACCATCAAACCAGGCGTGACCACGGCACAGGAGATCTTCCTCGACTTCAACCTCATCACCGTCGAGTGGTCGGTGACCGAGATCACCATCCAAGACAAATACGAGATCACCCTGCAGGCCACCTTCGAGACCGACGTACCGGCGGCGGTGATCGTACTCGAACCCAGCAGCACCACACTGCCCGACATGGCGGTGGGCGATGTCTTCTACGGCGAGCTGCGCCTGACCAACCACGGATTGATCCGGGCCGACAACCTGCGGATGAGCTACCCAAGCAGCGACGCCTACTTCCAATACGAGTTCCTGGCAGAACTGCCGGATACCTTGGAAGCGAAGGAGAGCCTGTTGATCCCCTACCGGATCACCGCGCTCGCGCCCCTGTCGCCTGACGGCACCGGCAGTGGTGGCGGTTGTTACGGCTATTCCAAAGGATTGCAAGTGTCCTACGACTACACCTGCACAAACGGCAATGTCACGGGAGGCTCGACCTCTCACTCCTGGGCAGGCCCGGTGAGCCTGAGCAGCTGTGGGGCGACCAACACGGGCAGCTCAATCTGGTACGGCGGAAGCCCCGGCGTTGGTGTCGGACAGGCTGGCGGATCGATGTCGTACAGCTCGCTGCCGGGCGCCAAGTGTCTGCCCAAGCCCGACTGCGACACCTGTTGCAGCACGAGTGGCCCACATGGCGGTTAGAGCAAGCATGGGGTCAGAGTAAATCACAGATTTACTCTGACCCCAGTTCGAACGTAACAGCATACCCACGGATAACGCTAACGATGGATAGAAGCATGATTGGATTGAAGACCCTCCGCCACGCACTCGCCTGCCTCTTGCTGCTCGCTTTGAGCTTCCAGGCCAGCGCCGGAGTGCAACTCCCCCACGGCGAGTTCTTCAAAAACATCGAAGACCTGCGGATCAAGGTCATGGGCGGCCAAGTCAAGGTGGGCCGGACTTACTACAAAGGCGAATGGTTCTTCAACCGGGACTGGGCGCCGCTGATTCTCGAAATA
>JBNKOL010000053.1:0-44271 GCA_050294655.1 Sedimenticolaceae bacterium | reverse complement strand
TGGCGCCCACCGGCACCACCATCTCCGGCGATGTCCCCCAGGTCACTTGCGGGACGATATCAGCAGAAGCGATGCGCACTTCGGCATCGAACACCGCATCCTCATCGCTGTGCAATGTTTGCCAGGCGGTAACCGCCCTGTCCCACAGATCGCCCTGCGGTGCGTAGGCGCGCCCTTTAAAGTAATCGATGGTCTTCTGATCGACCGCGATGATGCCGGCGCGCGCACCCGCCTCAATAGCCATGTTGCACACGGTCATCCGGCCCTCGACCGAGAGATCACGGATCGCCTCACCGGCGAACTCGATGGCGTAGCCGGTGCCGCCGGCGGTACCGATCTCGCCGATGATGGCGAGCACGATATCTTTTGCCGTGACACCAGGGCCCACTTTACCTTCCACGCGAACCTGCATCGCCTTCGACTTCTTCTGGATCAGGCACTGGGTAGCCAACACATGCTCCACCTCGGAGGTGCCGATGCCGAAGGCCAGCGCGCCCATGGCGCCATGGGTGGAGGTATGGGAGTCACCGCAGACCACGGTCATACCGGGCAGCGTAGCCCCCTGCTCCGGGCCCACCACATGCACGATCCCCTGACGCGGGTCGAGCATCTTGAACTCAGTGATGCCGAAGTCACTGCAGTTGGCATCCAGAGTCTCCACCTGGGTGCGGGAGATGGGATCGGCAATGGTGCTGACGCCGCCCGAACGCTCGGTAGTCGGCACGTTGTGGTCGGGCGTTGCCAGGTTGGCATCCACCCGCCAGGGCTGGCGACCGGCCAGACGCAGGCCCTCGAAGGCCTGGGGCGAGGTCACTTCGTGCACCAGCTGCCTATCTATATAAATGAGTGCGGTGCCATCCTCGTCGGTGCGCACCACATGGGACTCCCAGAGTTTGTCGTATAGGGTCTTGGCACTCATGTTTAATTCGCTCTCGTTTACGGTAGTCAAAACATAGGGGAGTGTGATAAATAATACAAATTCATATTTTTCATTTTATTTATTCTTTTTTGGAATAGCTATGGATCTTGCCAGCCTGCGCGCCTTTGTCGAGGTAGCCCGCGAGGGTTCGTTCTCACATGCAGCTGAAAGCCTCTACCTGACCCAGCCCGCCATCAGCAAACGTATCGCCGGGCTGGAGGAGGAGCTGGCCACCCGTCTGTTCGACAGGGCAGGCCGCCAGGTGCTGTTGACCGAGGCGGGACGTCACCTACTGCCGAGAGCGGAGAGGATCATCCATGAACTGACCGACATCCGCCGGGAGCTGAGCAACCTCTCCGGTGAAGTGGCGGGACGTCTGGCCATGGCCACCAGCCACCATATCGGCCTGCACCGGCTGCCGCTGGTACTGCGGGCCTACAGCGACAACTACCCCAAGGTCGAACTCGACATCCGCTTCATGGAATCGGAGAGGGCCTGCCAGGCGGTGGAACACGGAGAGTTGGAACTGGCGGTGGTCACCCTGCCCCTGGCGCCGGCCGAGACCCTGCATACCGAGGTCATCTGGCGGGACCCACTGAGGCCAGTGGTGGGTCTGGATCACCCCTTGGCAAAAAAGCAAAAGGTCAGTGTCAAAGAATTACTGGCCCACCCCGCCGTATTACCGACCCGTGGCACCTATACCCGAACCATCCTGGAACAGCGGATCAATCAGTTTCACCAGCAGGTCAATTGCACCCTCTCCACCGACTATCTTGAAACCCTGAAGATGATGGTCAGCATCGGTCTCGGCTGGAGCCTGCTGCCGGAGATACTGCTCGACGAGCACCTGAAAGCCTTGCATATCCCCGAGTTGGACCTGACCCGCTCGCTGGGTATCGTGACACATCGCAAACGTACGCTGTCGAATGCCGCAGGGGCGATGCGCAGATTACTGCTGGATGGGAATTCAAACAATGAAGGTAGCTGACAGTTATAGGCTGTCAGGGGACCGGCGTAGCCGCAGAGGTGCCCCCATCCGCAGGATAGACGCCTAAACCGCCATACAGATTTCCCAGGCGCCGGCCGGGACTCGGAATTTCCAGGTCATCCGGTAGAACCGACTTCGACCAGCAGTGTGCCTGGAACACCCTGACAAAGACAGCAGGCCTGCATTGAGATCACAAAAATGTTTTTAAAATTATTCAATTAACTTATCTGCAAACACACAATACGAATGCTCACAGGCAAACAATCCATAGGATGTAATTCTTTAAGATTTATTATCGTGATTTATCCTTACTACGATTTTCCCTTTAAATCTCCCCTCTCCAAAATATCGAAAAGCATCAGCAGTATGCTCTAGAGGGAAGTATCTATCGATAACAGGCTTTAATTTGCCTGCTTCATAAAGCTCAACCAAATAGTCCAAATCCTTATTTGCTTTGTAGGCCACCATTTTCAACCGATATTTTTTGATTAGTTTTCCCAAAAGAAGTAATTGAAGTATTCGCGAGGTCCCCCCGCCTACTGAAATATAAGCACCATTTGGAACCAATGCGCGACAATAATCATAAATAGAACGATTAGTTTTAACATCAAAAATCAGATCATATTGCCTTCCATTATCAGTAAAGTCTTCTTTTGTATAGTCAATTACATGATCCGCACCGAGCGTACGCATCATGTCCAATTTCTCAGTGCTGTCCACAGCCGTGATTTCCACGTCGAATTGTTTAGCCAACTGGATAGCCAATGTGCCCGTACTGCCACCACCACCATTTATCAAAATCCTTTGTCCGGATTTAATATTTCCATAATCAATGAGACCTTGCGCAGCAAGATTTCCTCCGTGAGATAAGCATGCGGCTTCTTCATATGTCATGCGTGAAGGCTTAATTCGTAATGAATTCTCACTCGCACAGACATACTCAGCAAAAGCACCCCACCCAGATTCCGATAAGTCACCAAACACTTGATCTCCGATTTCAAAGTGAGTGGCATTGCTTCCTATCGCTTCGATTTGTCCAGCTATGTCACATCCATGCATTTTTTTGTTTTTTGGTTTGAAAATACCACTGAATAATCGATATTCCAATGGCCTTCCCGTCAACATGTCCCAATCCCACGAATTTATGGATACAGCGTGCACTTTCACTAAGACTTCGTCATCACCAGGTACCGGCTTCGCGATATTACCCAGTGAAAGCACATCGGGTGACCCATAATTTTTATACACGATTGCTTTCATATAGAGACTTCGTTTTTGATGCTGTTGTATGTTTCATCGACTAACTCCACTCGCACCTTTTCATTTGGTGTGCGCGTAGCAAATAGCCCACTCATAATTGTAACTAAGCCCGCGACAACCAAAACCGAACCATATGTCTTCCATTGGAATATAAATGCAATGAGCGAACAGAAGACTACAAACACCCCCACTCTAAATATAACCCCGCCTATTTTAAATTTCCTATGCAAAGAATGGTGCCACTGTATTCTACTGCCACAACCTTCACACTCTGTGATTTGCAATCCAGCCCAGAACTTATTCATTCTTCGTTGAACACGTTGCTCAATTTTAATATTGCATTTCGGGCAACGTAAATCTAACGGCGGATTCAGGTCCATAATGCCTCAAGAAACATTACAGTTGATTATGTGGACGGCACATAAAACGTGATATGACGCCGGCACAAATAATTGCAATACGACGCCAGTTGTTCCATAAAAGCACTCACATTGGTGAAATATTGCAAGGAGTGCTTACTCTCATGGAATCTGGAGAGCATCAGCCCGATCCTGGGATAGGGCGATTTTGGATCAAATACGCTGAGTTTCTTCGACAATTTCGCGTTCCAGCGAAGGCTGTTCCCTGGTATCGACGTCACATTGAAGCCTTCATTGCCGACCATCCTGACGTGAGATTGCTTTCTCATTCCGCAGAATCGGTGGAAAGGTGGCTGTCGAAGGTAGGCAGAGACCCTAACCTGACTGATTGGCAATTCCGCCAAAAGGTTGATGCCTTGAGGATTTTGATGGGGCATTTCCTGAGACTACCCTGGTGTAGCGCTGCGGAGGTTGCCTCTTTTCTAGAACATTTGCCCCTTGAACGCAAGGTTTCCGGTGCAACTCAGGCCCAGGTTCTGAATGCACTGGAGTTCCTTTTCTCCCGTGTTCTGGAGCGCCCTCTGGGTGATATCGGGCCTTATAAGCGCCCGAAAAAGCCCAAACGACTTCCGACCGTTTTTAAGCCCTCGGGAGATCAATTCGCTTTTGAGGCAACTTACCGGTCTCAACTGGCTCCTCATTCACCTGATGTACGACACTGGACTGCATGTCATGCAGCGCGTCCGGTTGCGTATGCTCGATCCCGATTCTGAATACAGCAATGTTTTGGTGCGTTACGGAAAGGGGAAGCAAATCAAGATTGCAACGGATAAGGCAAGTATCACCATGCATGTCTCCAGGCTACGCTGCACCATTCGTTTGCTACTCATCAGTAGAATGCCAGGACGGACATTCGTACAATCCGGGATCTGCTGAGACACGTCGTTGTATTCACTACCATGATCCTTACCCATGTAGCGGGGATAGTGGTCAGTGGACTAGGAGTCTATTGGATAGGCTTTTAGCCCTGTTACTTCTCGCTCAAAGGTGGTTGGCTGTGATACAGAATTAATTATTCCGGAATGGCGTGAAATAAATATTTCCGTTTCAGTGCGCCATATCGAACGGTTGGGGAGACTTGCTGGCTTGAGCGCCTGCTGGGGCACAGATATTACTCAGCCACTGCGTGGGCTTCGTTCTTCAGGCCATCGTCGCCTGAGGCGGCTTGTGATTCGCCTATAATGCAGGTTCACCTTCGGGGTGTCCTGAAACGCTGCGTGCCTTGTCGAACGGAGGGTTGAATCAAATCCTGTCGCACCACAAATAAAAAAGGGGCCGGCTGGCCCCCTTTTCATTTGGCGGAGAGGCAGGGATTCGAACCCTGGGAGGGCTATTAACCCTCAACGGTTTTCAAGACCGTCGCATTCAACCGCTCTGCCACCTCTCCGAAGCGGCGCTAGGATACACTAGAAAACCTTGAAATATCCAGCTTTATCACCACATTAGGCAGAGTTGACCTTTTCCGGGCAGACTGTATGCTTTGCTGAACAATTTGAGACAATGATTGTCTCAAACAGCAGAATGAATTCAGGCAACGAATCAGGAGATCCAGCCACCATGAATCGTCTCAATATCGCCGCAGGCCGTTCCACGGAATCGGTACTGTCGACCAATAAACTTATAAAAAACACCTACATGCTGCTCTCGATGACGCTGGTCTTCAGCGCTATCATGGCAACGGTATCCGTCTTCATCGCGGCGCCGCCCTGGACCTATATGGCGTCCTTTTTCGGTTCCATCGCGTTGATCTGGCTGGTGCTCCCCCGCACCGCCAACTCCGCCGCGGGGCTCTATGTGGTGTTCGCCATCACAGGCCTGTTGGGTTTCGGCCTTGGGCCCTTGCTGAATGCGTATCTGAGCCTCACCAACGGGCCTCAGCTCGTGGGCACCGCCATGGCTGGCACCGGTATCATCTTCCTTGGCCTATCAGGCTATGCCCTCACCACAAAGCGGGATTTCAGCTTCATGGGGGGGTTCCTGGCCATGGGAATGGTGGTTGTCTTCGTTGCCATTCTGGCGAGCATTTTTATCCAGATGCCCGCGCTTCATCTGGCAATTTCAGCCGTGGTCATCATGTTGATGAGTGGTTTCATCCTGTATGACACCAGCCGCATGGTCAACGGTGGTGAGACCAACTACATCATGGCCACCATCGGCCTCTATCTGAGTATCTACAATATCTTTATTCACCTGCTCTCGCTGCTGGGCGCCCTCTCCGGCGAAGATTGAGAATCCTCAGCAACTGAGCGCCAAACCCCGGCTATGCCGGGGTTTTTTTGTAAGGAGGTCAATCAGATGGATTGGATGCAAATTCTATGGGCAATTGGCATCGGCGGGATTATTCTGCTTCTCTGGCCGAATGCCAAACGGATGCTCACAGCGAGTCCGAAGGCACAGAAAGGGGATTGGCAGGCGGTAGTCATCCCGTTGGCGTTTGTCGTCGGATTTGTTGCGCTGCTGATATTGATGGTCTGAGCTCACGCGCATTCGGGTAGTGCGGTTAACCGCACCCTACTCCACCATCAACTGATCTAAGGCGCGTTCCGGATGGTGCGGTGCGGCAAGCCGCACCCTACCGGCTTGGCAAGGTCTGGCTATTACCGCTCAGACCTGCGCTAACCCTATATCCCTCAAGTGATTTTCTCCATTCCACCCATGTAGCCGCGCAACACCTCGGGCACGAGGATTGAGCCATCGGCCTGCTGGTAGTTTTCCATCACCGCCACCAGGGTTCGGCCAACCGCCAGTCCGGATCCGTTGAGGGTGTGCACCAGTTCGGGCTTACCGGTTTCGGGGTTGCGCCAGCGGGCCTGCAAGCGGCGGGCCTGGAAATCGACGAAGTTGGAGCAGGAGGAGATCTCCCGATACTTGCCCTGCCCCGGCAGCCAGACTTCCAGGTCGTAGGTCTTGGTGGAGGAGAAACCGATATCACCGGTGCAGAGGGTGACTACACGATAGGGCAGCTCCAGCCTCTGCAGGATCGCCTCGGCGTGGCCGGTGAGTTCTTCCAGCGCCTCGAACGAGCGCCCGGCGGGCACCGCCTGCACCAGCTCCACCTTTTCGAACTGGTGCTGGCGGATCATACCCCGGGTGTCCTTGCCGTAGGAACCGGCCTCGGATCGGAAACAGGGGGTGTGGGCGACCCACTTGCGGGGCATGTAGTCGGCCTCGATGATTTGGTCGCGGATCAGGTTGGTGACCGGCACCTCGGCGGTGGGGATCAGGTAGTAGCCCGACTCGCCGCAGAGCTTGAACAGGTCCTCTTCGAACTTGGGCAGCTGTCCGGTGCCGCGCAGGCTGTCGGCGTTGACCATGTAGGGCACATAGGCCTCGGTGTAACCGTGCTCGGTGGTATGCGTGTCGAGCATGAACTGGATCAGTGCCCGGTGCATGCGCGCCAGGGGGCCGGCCATGACGGCGAAGCGAGAGCCGGTCAGGCGCGCCGCCGCCTCGAAGTCGAGCAGGCCGCTGGCATCACCCAGATCCACGTGGTCCTTGGCTTCGAAATCGAACTGGCGCGGCTCGCCCCAACGACGCTCCTCCCGATTGTCCGCCTCGTCACGCCCATCGGGGACCGACTCATGGGGGATGTTCGGAATGCCGAGGGTGATTTCGGATAGCTCGGCCTGCACGGCGCTGAGGGCCTCCTGGGAGGCTTTCAGTCGATCGCCAAGCTCGGCCACCTCAGCCAGCAACGGCTGGATATCCTCCCCCGCCGCCTTCGCCCTGCCGATGGATTTGGACCGGCTGTTGCGTTCATTCTGCAGCTCCTGGGACTCCACCTGAAGCTGCTTGCGGCGCTCCTCCAGCTCGCTGATGGCGGCGGTGTCCAATTGAAAACCCCGTCTGGCCAGCTGCTCGGCAGTCGCTTGCAGATTGTTTCTTAACAGTCTCGGATCCAGCATTGATCATTCACCCATATTGACGTAAGCGGACCAGCTCACGATGTGACCCGGTCCGACCCATTGATGTAAATCCCGCTTGATCTTCTCGGCGCGCTCCGGCTGATCGAAAAACTCCAGCACCAGTGGCAGATCGAGGGAGATGTCGAGCAGCGAGGAGTCGTGCAGCTTGCCCGAGGGACCGAAGCCCGCAATGCCGCGAAAGGCGGTGACCCCGCGCACATGCTCCTCCTGCTGCAGAAAGTCCAGCAGTTTGCGCAGCTGATGGTCGCCTTCGGTCAGGTAGATCCGGACCATGGTCACTTCGCTCTGTGTCATAGCTGTCTCCCAATTGCCAGCCCGATCCAGCAGGCCACTATACAGGCACTGACGCTCAGCAGCATATTCAATCCCGCCTTCAGGAGCTCGGCCTGTTCGATCAGATTGAGGGTCTCGATGGAGAAGGTCGAAAAGGTGGTGAAGGCGCCGAGAAAACCGATCAGCAGCGCACCACGCAACTCAGGCGATGCGGTCGAGCGTTCGAATAACAGCACGTAGAGAAAACCCATCGCCAGGGAACCGAGCAGATTGACCGCCAGGGTCCCATAGGGGAAGCCCCGGCCCAGCAGATGGTAGACCCCGTTGGAGGCCCAGTAACGAAACAGTGCGCCGGCGGCGCCCCCAGCGGCAATGGCTATCAGCTGTGTCAATCCCGAACCCTTTCGTGTGGAGGGGCAAGCGTCGTGCGGCTTGCGTTGAAGGCGGGATTATAACCGGCAGACGCGTTTCAGTTAAAACCGATTCGGCGGTGCAGATCGGAATAGACCAGCCAGAATGTGAGTCAGGCTTAGAAATCCCAACGATAGCCGGCTATGAAGAAGTAGTCGGTGTATTTGCTGGTCTCCAGGCTGTTCTCGTCCTTGTACATGTCCAACCCCCCTTCGAACTCGAGGGTAAAGCTCTTGCGCAGACGATAATCCATACGCAGATAGGGACTCACCACCAACCGGGTGTCGTCGTTGTCGGTTCGCTTGCGGTAAGAGACATCGAAACGGGGATTGATCCGCCACACGCTGTTGATCGGGTAACGACTGCTGACGCCCATACGCAGCGTATTCGAGGTGCTGGTGTCGTAGTAGCGCATGCTGAGGATGCCGATGTCACCCTGTTTCAATAGGTCGTTCTTGATCAACTGAAAGTTGTAGAAGTACTGGTTACCGGTCTCATCCACCGCCGCCAGGTAGTCATGTGAAATAACCGTCCCGCTGTTATCGATGGTCCCCTGTTGCTTGGAACCGCTGGTATTGGAGATGGTCACGTCACCGCTGATCTGCAGGGTCGGCGTCAGCGGCCGGCTGGCACCGAACTGTATCGTGGTGGTATCCGTGGTCAGCTCCTCGGCGCGTGTGTAGATGGCATCCGCGGCCTCGAATTTGAGTAGCTCCTCGATCGACTCAACCGGGTCGATGACCTGGGGTGTCAACGCGAACAGATCCGGATCGTTGTAGCTCCTGATGGCATTCGAGGTCAGCAGCAGGGGCGACTTGCGATAATCGAGGTTCATATAGAGCCGGGTCTTGTCGGCCAGCGTCCAGTTGCCCTGCAGGGCGAAGATATCGAGTTCGCCATAGTGGATGTCGTAATCGAGCAGACCGTAGAGGGACTTATCCTGATCGAAGTAGCGGAACTCGCCGCCTACCGCACGCCGATCCACCAGATCATCCACATTCTGATCGATGAAGAAGAGGCTGACATCCCAGTTCTCAAACAGATTGGCGATATCGCCACTGACGCCCATGAAGCTCTTGTGTTCGTTGAGAAACACATCGCGCGAACTCTCCACCGGCAGACCGGCATAGCCCCGGATATTGATATCGGAGGTCAGTTGATAGCCGAGCACCATGCCATCGAAGCGGCTGAGGATGCCGCTGGAGCGCAAACGCTGACGCCCCAAACGCATGTTGGTGCGTGAATCGAGATGCTCGACATCGACGTAGGCATCGGTCAGGGTTTCGTCATTCTCACCGTCACTCAGAAAATCGGCAACATAACTTCCCGTCAGCTTCATGCGCATGTCGAGCGACTGGCTGCGGCGCCGGCTGTTCAGATCGACGAAGGTCTCGATCTCGGATCGGGAGACGACATCGTCCTCGCTGCCGGGGTTGTCGACCGAAGCCCGTCGGTAGTGTTGTGACAGGCTGCCATAGGTCTCCCACTCAACCGCCTTCTCCTGCTCCTGATCACGCAGCGGCTCTTTCGGCGTTTTGGGCGCCGTAATCAGACCCAACAGACGCTGTTGCACGCGTTCGGCATCCTCCCCTTCCGGGTATTTTTCCAGGAAGGCTTCGTATTCGGCCTTGGCATGGGCGGTCTGACCGTTACGCTCACGCGCCAGTCCCAGCAACTCCATCGCCTCTTTGGTGTAATAGTTCTCGGGCTCTTGCAGATAACCTTCCAACATACGAATGGCCTTGCCATATTCACCGGCAGTCATGGCGTGGCGAATCAGTTCGATCATTTTGGTCAGGCGTTCGTCTGCCGGCAATACCGGTTGCTCGGCATCGGGGGCTTGTGTTTCGACCTCCGGTTCCGCATCCGCGTCGACGCCGCTGGCCGCTAACTCCCCTGCCGCTTCTGCGGCATCCACGGCGCCTGCCGCGCCGGCGCTACCGGCAGCGCCCACTGCACTGATCACACCTGTGACTACGCCGGCGCCAGGCACTAGCGGCTCGCCAGCCATTTCCGACTCGGGTAACAACCCGGATTCGAACAGGGCCTGATGCCGCTCCAGCTTTTCGGCACGGTCAATCCAGGCCTTCGGATAGAAGTTTTTCACCGCCTTGAGTTTGCGCTCGGCCTCCTGCTTGGTGCGAAAAAAACCGAGACGCAGGCGGTGCCACTCTCGACCATTCACTTGCGCCCTGGTGGTGTAGAGCGCCTGATTCCCTCCCACCGGCACCGGCGCGATCCTGGCCACATCGATGGGGGAGGTTTCGGAACTCAGATTGATGACATAGATTACCAGCGGTAGTGATCTAAAGCTCAGGGGCGGTCGGGTGGCAGGCACATCCATCTCGATCATGGGGACCTGTTTGACATCGATCTGCGGCAGTTTGGCTGGCTTTTTCAGTATGAATTCCATGACGTAGAAGTCGCGGCTCTGCCGAATCCGATACTTCTTTACCGGGGTGGCGAAGGATACCAGCAGGCTGGAGGTACCGATTCCGGAACCCTGATAGACCACTTTGGACAGCGGGATCTCCTCCGTGGGATTCCAGGTCAGCTGATCGCGCGACATCAGATCTGCCAGATCGAGCTCGGGCGACTGCACTATCTGCAGCTGAATACCAATCTCGCTGCTTTCGTCATTGCTGACATGGGAGACATAGCGCACCGGTATGTTGAAATGCACCGCGATCACATTGGTTTCGGCTTCCGATCGAATCTCAATACGATCGAGCACCCGTGACGCGGCGGCCGCCTGCCAACTGGCCGCAATCAACAGCAGACACAACAGCCCATGCCCGAGGGCGTATCGAATGATCTGTCGCATGCTATCTATACCGCCGCTTTCTTAACTACCGATACAGGCATGCTCATCAATCCCACTTGCGATCGGAAACACTGTGACAACGGCTTCCCGCACAGTCACGGTCATTACTCAGGTTGCTGTGGTGGCTCTCGCCGGTGTCGTAGTCATCCGCATGACAACCGGCGCAGTCCGGCGCGTAAGCCGGGAAGCGCCAGGGTATCGTCTCGCTGTTGCTGGTATGGCAATCGGTGCAGGCCAAAGCGGCCCGATGGTCGCCCGGGTAGTTACCCACATGCACATAACTGGAAACCGGCAACCAGCCACTGGTGGAGTGGCAGACGTCGCACTGCTGGGTGGTGACGAAGTGTCCCGAAGGCGTGCCGGTCGCCGAGGTGCCGTTGTGGCAGCTGTTGCAGGTACCGATCACATCGGCATGATCGACCCGGATCACCGGTATCCAAGAGGTGTTGCGGTGGCAATCCTCACACACATTGGTGGTCTGGATATGGGTCCCGTTCTTGCCAGGCGCCGTGGTGCCATTGTGGCAGCTGGAGCAGTTAATGGTGATGCTGCCGTGGTCGAAATTCGCTGGCACCCAAGCGTTGGTGGAGTGACATAGATCGCATGTGTTGTCGCTGGCAACATGATCCGTCGTCTTACCGGTGGCCGTGGTGCCGTTGTGGCAACTGAAGCAGGTGCCAATCACATCGGCGTGATCGACCCGAATCACTGGCGTCCAGGCGGTGTTGCGATGGCAATTCTCACACACGTCGGTGGTCTGGATATGGGTCCCGTTCTTGCCGGTTGCCGTGGTGCCGTTGTGGCAGCTCGAACAGTTCGCCGTGGTACTGGCATGATCGAAGGTGGCCGGTATCCAGGCGTTGGTGGTGTGGCAGAGATCACAGGTGTTGTCGCTGGCAATATGGGTAGCGTGTTTGCCGGTGGCCGTGGTGCCGTTGTGGCAGCTGTAGCAGCTGCCGATCACATCCGCGTGATCGACCCGGATAACCGGTACCCAGGCGGTGTTGCGATGACAATCCTCACACACATCGGTGGTCTGAATATGGGCCGCATTCTTGCCGGTGGCCGAGGTGCCGTTATGACAACTCGAACAGTTCGCCGTGGTGCTGGCGTGGTCGAAGTTGGCCGGCACCCAGGCGCTGGAGTTATGGCAGGTTTCGCAATCGTTGCCGCTCTGGATATGGCTGCCATTCTTGCCAGGGGCCGTAGTGCCATTGTGGCAGCTGAAGCAGGTACCGATCACGTCGGCGTGATCGACCCGGATCACCGGCACCCAGGCGGTGTTGTTATGACAGTCCTCACAGACATTGGTGGTCTGAATATGGGTGCCGTTTTTGCCGGTCGCCGAGGTGCCGTTGTGACAGCTCGAGCAATTCGCCGTGGTGCTGGCATGATCGAAGTTGGCCGGCGTCCAGGCAGTGGTGGTATGGCAAGCCTCACAGGCGTTATCACTCTGTATATGGGCCGCATGTTTGCCGGTGGCCGTGGAGCCGTTGTGGCAGCTGAAGCAGGTGCCGATCACGTCGTTGTGATCGACCCGGATCACCGGCACCCAGGCGGTGTTGCGGTGGCAATCCTCACATGCATTGTTGGTCGAGATGTGGGTCGCGTTCTTGCCGGTGGCGGACGAGCCGTTGTGGCAGCCGGCACAGTTGGCGCTCACGTTTGTGTGGTTGAAATCCGCAGGTATCCAAGCGGCCGTGGTATGGCAGGTAATGCAATCCTCCGTGGTCGCCACGTGATCGGTTGTTTTACCGGGTGCCGTGGTGCCATCGTGACAACTGCTGCAGGTGCCGATCACGTCGGCGTGATCGACCCGGATCACCGGTGTCCAGGCGGTGTTGCGATGACAGTCTTCACACACATTGGTAGTCTGAATGTGAGTGCCGTTTTTGCCGGTCGCCGAGGTGCCGTTGTGACAGCTCGCACAATTCGTGGTGACACTGGCGTGGTCAAAGGTGGCGGGAATCCAGCCGGTGGTGGTATGGCAATCGGAGCAAGCGTTATTGCTGGCGATATGGGTGGCGTTCTTGCCCGGTGCGGTAGTGCCATTGTGGCAGCTGAAGCAGCTCCCCTGCACCTGGGTGTGATCGACCCGTGTCGCCGGAATCCAAGCCGTGTTCCTGTGGCAAGCCTCGCACACATTGGTGCTCTGGATGTGAGTGGCATTCTTACCGGTGGCCGACGAACCGTTGTGACAGCTGGAGCAGCTGCTGCTGACGTTGGCGTGATCGAAGTTAGCGGGGATCCAGCCGTTGGTTGTATGGCAATCGGTACAGACATCCGTACTCGCAATATGGTCGCTCGTTTTGCCGATGGCGATAGTGCCGTTGTGACAGCTCGAACATGCGCCAATCACATTGGCGTGATCGACCTGGGTCGCCGGCGCCCAGGCGCTGACACGATGACAGCTCTCGCAGACCTGTGTCGATTGGATATGTTGCGCATGCTTGCCAGTGGCGGTGGTGCCGTTGTGGCAGCTTGAACAGTTGCCCGTGACACCCGCGTGATCGTAGGTGCCCGCGCTCCAGGAGACGGTGTTATGGCAATCCTCGCAGGGTCTGCCGTTGGTCGCGATATGCGAGGGCGACTGACCGGTTGCCGCTACCCCATTGTGACAACTGACGCAGGTACCAAGCACTGCCGTGTGGTCGACACGGCTGATCCGGGTCCAACTGAAGGTGGAGTGACACAATCCGCAACTGTTGCCAGTCTGAATATGGCTTGGATCCTTACCGATGCTGATGGTGCCATTGTGGCAATTGCTGCAGTCGCCGGAGACATTACCGTGATCGAAACGGGCATGCCGCCAGTCGGTGCTGGTGTGGCAATCATCGCACTGATCGTCGCTCTGAACATGGTTCGGCGACTTGCCCTCGGCGCGCAGGTTATTGTGGCAGCTTTCGCACTCCTGAGGCGTACCCACAAACAGCCCGTTGACATGGCAGCTGTCACACTCCAGGTCACTATGACCGCCGGTCAGTGGAAAGCCGGTAGCGAAGTGATCGAACTCACTGATCGCCGCACCCGCTATCTGGCTCTGCATTCCCACCAGCGCGAACAGCAGACAGGCGAGAAACTGCCGCAGCCCAGTGATCCGGTGCGAATGGAAGTCGGTGTTCATTGTTGCGCGATTCATGGTTTTCATCCCGGCCTGATGCTATGAGCTGAGCTCAGTGGAAAACAGGCTCCTTGAAGGTTTCGTTATCGTGGCAGCGCTCGCAGTGGCGACCGAATCCACCATGGTGTACATCGTCGGCCCGATGGCATCCGTAACACCGTTTCGATAGCTTTTTCTGCTCCTCGAGCGGGACCCGGTGACAGGCCTCGCAAGTGAGCTCCTTGTGTTTACCCTTGAGCGAATAGTCGGTCTGGGTTTCGTGATCGAAGGTCCACAACAGCCAATTGTTGGGGTTGTGGCAATCACCGCACTTCTTACCCATACGGCCCTCGTGCTCATCCTCCGATTTGTGACAGGAGAGACATTCGATATCCGCCTCCTTAAACTGAGCGCTCAAGTGGCACGACTCGCAAGCGGTCACACTGTGGATGCCGATGAGTGGAAAACGGGTAATGTCGTGTTCGAAGAAGACCCGTTGATTCCAAGCGTTTTCATTGTGGCAATAACCGCAGTTCTCCCCCTGCTCGGTCTTGTGCACATCAACCGCCCGGTGGCAGTCGATGCAGGTGACATCACTTAACGCATCCATGGCGGCCGTCCGATGGCAGGCACTGCAAACCAACTCTTTGTGCTGCCCCTTGAGCTCGAACTTGGTGTCCTTGCCATGGTCGAAATCGGTTTTCTTCCAGCTCTCCACGTTGTGGCAGTCCTGGCACTTCTCACCATTGCGGCCTTTGTGTTCGTCGTCCTTCTCGTGACAGGAAAAACAGGTCTTCTTGAGTTTTTTCTTGTAGGGGCCTTGCTTGTGGCAAGTGTCGCACTTTACTTCCTTGTGCCGTCCTTCGATGGGAAATTCCGTGTCCTTGCCGTGGTCAAAAACCAGCTCCTTCCATTCCTCACTGCTGTGACACTTCTCGCACTTGGTATCGTAGCGCCCGTTATGGACATCATTGATCAGGTGACAGCTGTAGCACTCCTTGGGCGTATCCTTGTAGTGTTCATCGGCGTGGCAAAGTTTGCAGTCGACGTCCTTGTGCTTGCCGATCAGCTTCCACTCAGTATCGTTGTCATGATCGAAGGCCTGTTCGCGCCAGCTCTTCTCGTTATGGCACTTGTCGCACTCCTCACCCAGCTTTCCCTTGTGCGCGTCATCGGCCTCATGACAATCGAAACAGATGCTTGAAACGTTGCGGTATTTCTTCAGCTCCTGAGTGTGGCAAAGCTGACATGAGACGATCATGTGCGCTCCCTTGAGTTCGAAATCGGTCAGCTTGTGATCGAACGACTCGGTATCAAGGTTCACCACATCGCGCTCGCGTCCCTTGTGGTCCGTGTGGCAGTGTTTACAGTCATGCGCCAAATCCTTGTCCAGCCGCCCATGGTAGCCCTCACCCTTGTCAATATCGGATTCGATATCTTCATGGTCATGACAGGAGAGGCAGCGTCCCGCCTGGCTCGCTTTCTTCAAAGTCTCATGACAGCTTTCGCACTTCTCTTCGAACTCGGCATGGTCCTGGATCAAGTATCCGGGCATCAGCAACAGATCCAGCTTGCCGGCCATGAGCGACATGGGAGCAACAAACAGGGCGATCAAGACAGACAGCAATACCGCTTGCCGGATCAAGTACTTCACAGGTAACGGCCGCTGTTGATGAAATCAGTAAGCATGAACGGCATAGACATGCACAAACCCGGTTACCACCATCATAATGAACAGCGGCATGTGCAGCAGATGCCAAATGGCAAACATCCGTTCGTAGAAATGAAATTCGAGAATCTGACGCAATAATTTCCGATGCTCGATCAGCATAGTGCGCAGGCGCATCTGTTTACGCCGCACCTTCGCCCTATCCCATCCTTTCCGATGCGCTGCGGCCAGCAATTTCTTGTTCAGGGATCTGACCACCGAGTGGTAGAGCCTGGCCGCCGCGAAGCGCATGGACACCCAGTGAACGGCGCTGGCGATCATACCCCGGGGGGCCTGTAGCACACTCTGTTCGTAGTCGATCAGGAGTTGTTTGGTCTTCGGCTGGAGTTCAAACAGGGGACCTAGCTTCCTGGTCAATACATCAGAGTCGGCCCGCAACGAAGCGAAGGTCGCTTTGCGTCCATAGAGACCATAGTGGATCCGGGTATAGAAATAGCGACCGAAGAGACCGCTGATGGCGACGATCAGCATGCTGAAGAGCGCGATTCTGCCGTTGAGTGAACCCAGGTGGTAACTGGAGTGCATCATGATCAACACCGGTCCGAGCACGCCGAAGACCATGTGCAGGCGGAACCAGAACTTGACTGTCAACCACCTCGACATGAAATGGAGTCGCTTGCGCATGGGATAGAGCAACAGCAGCAACATCAGACTACCACCGACGATGCCGAACCAATAACCCCAGCCATCCTCGGCCGTCCACACCGCCTGAGCACGGTTAAGCCATCCCAAATAGAGTAGGAAAAGTGCCAGCAGGCTGAAACTCAGGGTGCTCAGATACCCGGCTGAGCGCTTGAGAATGCTGGTAATCCCCTGAAACGCCGAGGTATCGGTTTGTGGTGGAAGTGCTGCCGTTTCCATCAAATCACCTAAATTTCTGTTCTGACTACAAATGGGTTATTTTATCGTTTACGCACATTGCGTAGCGAATCGAAGTCCATTTCAATTAAGGGGCATCATAATATGGGAGATAATTCCCATCTTTGAGTGGCTTCACAAAACCGCCCACTTTTGTTGAGTATCCTGTCGGCCGATTAACGGAAACTTAAAAGCATAATGGATTTTTCTAAGTAATATCTCACACTTGACTCAGTAATCTGGTCAAATAACCCCAATTTTTCTCCCTATATATGCAACTCTCTCTCGACCTTTATCTGGTATACATACTGCCAATCGGCTTGATTTGGGTGGTCTATATCACCCATAAGCGATTGAAAAGCAGAAAAAACATGGCTGTCATGCAGGAAGAGTTCGAAGCCGGTCTGACCGAGCCGGCCTCACTGCATCCCCTGATCGATCCCGCCAAATGCATGGGATGCGGGACTTGCGTCAAAGCCTGTCCCGAGCAACACAACCACCCGGTACTGGGTTTGATCGATGGCAAGGCACAGTTGATTGCGCCGACCAACTGCATCGGACACGGCGCCTGCAAGACGAACTGTCCCTTCGACGCCATCACCCTGGTTTTCGGCACTGAGAAACGTGGCGTGGATATTCCGGTGCTCAATGTCAATTTCGAGACATCCATGGCCGGCATCTACATCGCCGGCGAGTTGGGCGGTATGGGCCTGATCCGCAATGCCATCGAACAGGGGTATAAGGCGCTGGATTATATCCATGAAGATCTCAAATCCCGGCGAGCCAAAGCTGACTATGACCTGCTGATCGTCGGTGCGGGTCCGGCGGGATTCAGCGCCTCACTACGCGCAATCGAGAAAAAACTGCGCTGCAAGACGGTGGAGCAGGACTCCCTCGGCGGCACGGTATTTCAATTCCCACGCGGCAAGCTGGTGATGACGGCGCCGGTCCACCTGCCCCTGGTCGGTGAGATGAAGTTCACCGAGACAACCAAGGAGGAGTTGTTGGCATTCTGGCAGCAGGTAGAGAAAAAGACCGGGGTACAGATCAGCTACCACGAGCGGGTCGAAAGCATTACACCCCATGCACAAGGGGGTTATGAGGTCACGACCAACAAGGGAAGCTATCACACCGGCAGTGTGCTGCTGACCATAGGACGCCGCGGCACACCGAGAAAACTGGGCGTCCCGGGCGAGGAGATGAGTAAGGTGACCTACCGTCTGATCGATCCCGAACAGTACCGTAATCAGCACGTTCTGGTGGTAGGCGGCGGAGACAGCGCCCTGGAAGCGGCCACCAGTATCGCCGACCAACCTGGAACCACGGTCACTCTCTCCTACCGCAGCGGCGCCTTCGGCAGGGCCAAGCGCAAGAACCGGGAGCGGGTCGAGCGGGCGGTGGGAGAGGGCCGCATCAATCTGATGTTCAAGTCTACTGTTAAATCGTTCACCTCAGACAGCGTAACCATTGAGCAAGAGGGAGAACTCATCGAGATGCCCAATCAAGCGACAATCATCTGTGCCGGCGGCATCCTTCCCACCGGCTTTCTCAAGGAGACCGGCATCAATGTGGAGACCAAGCATGGTTCAGCCTAAACCTATCCCGCGCAGTTCGAAGCACCTCAGAAACGGGATAGTTATTCTGACATGGGTATTGGGTGCACTTTTCATGTCCACCAGTCTGGCCGCCAGTCATGAGGCAGCGGAGGCGGCGGTCAGGATCCGGGATTTCGAGAAGGCGGCTCAGCTCTACCTGGCGATGGCCAAGGCGGGAGATAAGGAGGCCCAATTCGCCCTGGGTAATCTCTACCGCTCCGGGCGCGGCGTCAAAAAGGATCACCAGCAGGCCCTGGCCTGGCTCACCAAGGCGGCCGAGCAGGGACACGTCAAGGCACAGTACACAACCGGCACCCATTACGAGAACGGCTGGGGAGTAAAGGCGGATACCGCCAAGGCAAAAATGTGGTACTCCCGCGCCGCCGAGGGGGGAAACAAAATGGCGGCCAAGCGACTGCAGCGCCTGGCGACTTCATCCCCATTGGAAGATCTGAACAAAAACCAGACCACCGAACTGCTCAACCGGGCGGCAGCCGCCGGTAAGACTGAGACCATTCGCCGTCTGCTGGCGGCCGGCGCCCCCGTCAATGGCAAAGACAAATTCGGCCGTAGCGCATTGCATGAGGCCGCCATCAATCAACAGGCGGAGAGTTTAGAGGTCCTGCTGGCCGCCAACGCGAATCCCAATACCCGGGACAGCCTGGGCGATTCGCCTCTGCACACCGCCGTCGGCTTGGGAGATCTTAAGATTGTGCGCTCGCTGCTGAAATCGGGCGCCAAGCTGGAAACGAAAGATGCCAACGGCAACACCCCATTGCTGATTGCTGCAGGCAAAAACAAGCGAAAAGTGGTGGATCTGCTGCTACGCCAGGGCGCCAAGGTCAATGCCCGCAACACCAAGAAACAGACGGCTTTGGATCTGGCCAAGCTGAGAAAATTCGAGAGCGTGGCCACCCGGCTGAAAGCAGCGGGAGGGGTGGCTACCGCACAGAAGGACAACAAGCGTGACTTCCCCGACCTGAACAAGATCCAGCAGTCGGTCAATTCCACTGTGAGCGGAGAAGCCACGGCAAACCCGCATGCCGGCTGGAGTCCCCTCCATCTCGCTGCCTGGCGCGGACAGATGCCCCTGATTGAAGCGCTCGTGTCCAAGCAAGGCGACGTCAACGGGCTCGATCCCGAGGGCTTTACCCCGCTTGCTCGCGCCGTATGGCAAGGCCAGGAGGAAGCGGCGGAATTTCTGCTGCAACATGGCGCTGATCCGAACCTCACCGGCGACAACAAACCCACGCCTCTGCTGCTGGCGGCTCGCGGCAACCATCTCAAACTGACCGAAGTCCTGCTGGCGCAGGGAGCCCGTATCAACGTATCAGAGGAGAATGGCGTCACCGCGCTGCACCGCGCCGTGGAGAACAAAAACCGGGAAATGGCCGCCCGACTGCTGTTCCAGGGCGCTAACGCCAACGCCACAACCAAAGAGGGCGTAACCCCATTGATCCTGGCCGTCAACAACCAACAGCCCATGATCGTAAGGACCCTGCTGAGTCGTGGAGCGGCCGTCGATAAGGCGGATAAGAAAGGACGTTCCCCACTCCATCATGCAATAGATGCCGGTAATCGGGAGAGCCTCGATCTGCTGCTCGAGGCCGGGGCTAAAATCGATCTGACGGCCAAGGATGGCGTCACACCGATGATGCATGCCGCCTCTCTGGGACATGCCGAAGTGGTGGAGCTGCTCCTGAAGAACGAACAACAGATCGACCGCGAGAGCAACAACGGCAACACCACCCTGATGCTGGCGGCGAGCAACGGCTCGCTTCGCACTGTGGAGCTTGTTCTGGCGAAAGGCCCCGACATCGACCACCGCAACCGGGCAGGCAACAGCGCCCTGATGCTGGCGGCACAGGAGGGTCACCTGGAGGTGGTCAAACGGTTGATGGCCTCAGGCGCGGATGCACGACTGCTGAATCTGCGGCGTGAGAATGCCGAGCAACTGGCCAGTCGGGCCGGCCATGAAGCCATTGCCGCCTATATCGAAGAGAACAAGGGCAGCGGCGGCCTACTCGATCTTATGCGCTAGACGACAAAGTGGGTTGCACGTCCCCGCAACCCACTTTAGCCGGATCATTTGCTCTCGCTTGAGCCTGATCGCACGCTGACCAGGATCACATCCCTGCCGCAGCGGCTTGCTCCATGTAGCCCTGATAAGCGGGAATGGCAATCGCCGCCAGGATACTCAATACCACGACCATCAGGACGATAACGACAATCATGACGGCCCCCCCCTTATTGGGCGGCGGCCGGGGTCCGAATCGATTCACACCCTCGGTCCCGGGTATGAACCAGAAAATCAATGGCACCAGGGGGATGATCAATACCAGGCTCAGCCAGCCTGTGACATCGAAATCGTGGCATCGCTGAATGGTCAGCAGTACATTGACGACCAGCATGACCGCATAACCGAGGACAAAAATAGCGATCAGGAACAGACCGGCCTGGTCCTGTTCCAGGGTCGCACCGGCGACGCCCGAAAGCCCCCCCATGACCATATAACAGAGCAAGGTGATACCAAAGCTATAGGCGATATAGCGCAAACGCCCTAGACGTCCGCTGGCGGATAAGATCTTGACGGTTCCATACTCCTCCTGGCCGCTCAGGAGGTCTGTCTGGGGGGGTGAATAGGGGCTGGATGTCTCCATGGATATCGTTCCTCGCTTACATCATATTCGGGGGGGCTTAATCGGGCAGCATCCTCTAGCGGAGCGCCTGTTCTGAGTTAACGGCAGGAAGATTATCAACTTTACTTCGATGCCTCATCATCCATCTGGCGCAGCATGGCCAGTTTTTCCGCAATCTTGATCTCCAAGCCACGCTCCACGGGGAAGTAGTAACGGCGTCCCTTCAGAGGCTCCGGCAGATAGTTCTCGCCGGCGGCATAGGCATTGGGCTCATCGTGGGCATAACGGTAGGCCTTGCCGTAGTCGAGCTCCTTCATCAGCTTGGTCGGGGCGTTGCGCAGATGCAGCGGCACCTCCAGGGAGCCGGAGGTCTTGGCCTCCGCCTGGGCCGCCTTCCAGGCCATGTAGACCGCATTACTCTTCGCTGCGCAAGCCATGTAGACCACTGCCTGGGCGATCGCCAGCTCGCCTTCCGGACTACCCAAGCGCTCCTGCACATCCCAGGCGTTGAGTGCCAGCTCCAGGGCGCGTGGATCGGCGTTACCGATATCTTCCGAGGCCATACGCGCCACCCGGCGGATCACATAGAGCGGATCACAACCCCCATCGATCATGCGGGCCAGCCAGTAGAGAGCGGCATCGGGTGATGAACCGCGTACCGATTTATGCAGCGCGGAGATCTGATCGTAGAAGGCCTCGCCACCCTTGTCGAAACGACGCAGGGTACCGCTGGCCACCTCTTCGATCAGTGCCAGATCGATCTCCTCGGATTCGGCCAGATCGCTGGCGATCTCAAGCAGATTCAAGGCACGCCGGGCATCTCCGTCCGCCGCCTCCGCCAACAGACGACGCGGCTCTTCGCCGATGTGCAGCGCCAACCGCCCCAGACCACGCTCCGAATCGCTCAGGGCCTGATCGACGATGCGTTCGATCTCCTCACTGGTCAATGCCTTGAGCACATAGGTGCGCGCCCGCGAGAGCAAGGCGTTGTTAAGCTCGAATGAAGGGTTCTCGGTGGTGGCGCCGATAAAGACCACCGTGCCATCCTCCACATGGGGCAGGAAGGCATCCTGCTGGGATTTGTTGAAGCGGTGCACCTCATCGATAAAGAGCACGGTGGGATGGTGCGACTGCTGTTTGTAGAGTCTCGCCTGCTCCACCGCCGCCCGGATATCCTTCACCCCCGACAGGACCGCCGAGAGACTGAGGAACTGGGCGCCGGAATGGTGCGCGATCAATCGCGCCAGGGTGGTCTTGCCGGTCCCCGGCGGTCCCCAGAATATCATCGAGTGGAGCCGGTCCTCCTCGATCGACCGTCGCAGGGGTTTGCCCTGGGAGACGATCTGGTTCTGGCCGATGAACTCGTCCAGAGTGCGCGGCCGCATGCGGTCCGCCAATGGCCGGTATTCGCTGCCCTGCTCGGCGGAAAACAGGTCGGCTTCGCTCATAGATCGCCGATCAGGTCGATCTGAGGCGGCGGCACAAAGACGAACAGCTCGGAGGAGAGCTCCGGGTTGCGCTGCATGTCGTAGAAGATAAAGCGGGTGATCTGGCCAAAGCTGTCGTACATCTCCATACGTTGCAGTTGATTATCGGCCAGCCCCAGCCGGACTTTGACGAACTGGGCCTCCTTGTCCTTGGGGCGTAATTCAATCCAGCTGATGCCCTCTTGTTGTCCCTGATCCTGCAGCTCGAAATCCTTCTCCACCGGCGTCGTACCGCTCAGCAGTTGCGCTGGGGTTCCTTTGAGCGCGGCCTTCTGACTGCGGTGGGAGACCTGCTCCAGTTCAAGGTCGTGCAGCCAGATACGATCGCCGTCCGCCACGATCACCTGGGTGGCGGGATCTTCGTACTCCCAACGCAGCTGGCCGGGACGTTTGAGATAGAACACCCCATTGTTGGCGTAGACGGTATCGTCATCCGGCTGCTGGATGGTCTGGCGAAAACTCGCCTGCAGGGTGTGCAGATCCTGCATAAAGGCCTCGAACTGCTGCAACCCGTCGGCGGCCATGGCTGATGGGACAACACAGCTCAACAGCAGCAGACTCAGAATAGGATAACGGAATTTCATACTCACTCGTTTTCAGACATGGCGTCCGGGCATGCATTCAGGGCTTAAGAAAGACCGATGAGCTATCGGTGCGGCAAGCCGCACCCAACGTCTTTCCACTCTTTCGATCCTTGCGCTAGGGTGCGGCTTGCCGCACCGTCCTGCGCTCAATCCTTCGGCGGTGGCGGCGCCAGCACGACCCGGCTGCCGTTGCTCTCGGCCGGTCCGACCACGCCCGTGCGCTCCATCTCCTCGATCATCCGTGCGGCACGGTTGTAGCCGATCTTGAGCCGGCGTTGTACGCCCGATATGGAAGCCCGCCGTGTTTCGGTGACAATCTGAATCGCCTCGTCGTAGAGGGGATCGCTGTCCTCCGTATCGCCCCCCTCCGCGGGGAAGCCGGGCACAGACTCGGTCGCCTCCTGCAGAACCTCCTCCAGGTAGTCGGGTTGGCCGGTCGACTTCAGGTGTTTGACCACCCGATGGACCTCGTTGTCATCAACGAAGGCGCCATGCACCCGCTGCGTGATATTGCTGCCGGTGCCCATGTAGAGCATATCGCCGTGTCCCAGAAGATGTTCCGCGCCCATCTGGTCCAGGATGGTCCGTGAATCTACCCGCGATGAAACCTGGAATGCAATGCGGGTTGGAATATTGGCCTTGATCAAGCCGGTGATCACATCCACAGAGGGGCGCTGGGTGGCAAGAATCAGATGGATGCCCGAAGCGCGCGCCTTTTGCGCCAGTCGGGCAATCAGCTCCTCGACCTTCTTGCGAGCCATCATCATCATGTCGGCAAGCTCGTCGATAATGACCACGATATAAGGCAGGGGTTCCAGCGTCGGGTGCTCCATCGCCTCGATGATCGCATCCGGTTCGGGGTGGAACAGCGGATCCCTCAGCGGCTCGCCCTTCTTGATCGCGTCTTTCACCTTGCGGTTGTAGCCGATGATGTTTCTCACGCCCAGGGAGGCCATCAGCTTGTAGCGCCGCTCCATCTCGCCGACACACCAGCGCAGCGCGTTGGCCGCCTCCTGCATGTCGGTCACCACGGGGGTCAACAGATGCGGGATACCCTCGTAGACCGACAGTTCCAGCATCTTGGGATCGACCATGATCATGCGCACCTGGTCGGGTTTGGACTTGTAGAGCAGGCTCAGAATCATGGCGTTGATGGCCACTGACTTACCGGAACCGGTGGTGCCGGCGATCAAGGCATGGGGCATCTTGCCGAGATCGGCGCACATGGGATTGCCGGCGATATCCTTGCCCAGGGCCAGGGTCAAGGGCGACTTGGCCGCCTCATAGGTCTCCGATTGCAGGACCTCGCTGAGGAACACCGTCTCGCGGTACTCGTTGGGGATCTCAAGTCCGATGACCGACTTTCCAGGTATCACCTCCACCACACGCACGGCAATGGTGGAGAGCGCGCGGGCCAGATCCTTTGACAAGCTGGTGATCTTGCTCACTTTGGTGCCGGCCGCCAGCTGCAGTTCATAGAGGGTCACCACCGGACCCGGATGGACCGCCACCACATGCACTTCGATATCGAAATCGGCAAATTTCAGCTCCACCTGTCGCGACATGGCCTGCAGCGCTTCCGGTGAGTAAGCCTGCACCGTCTGCCGTGCCGGATCGAGCAGCGCCAAAGGCGGTAATTCGCTGTTGGAGTCGACCTCGAAAAGCGAGACCTGACGCTCCTTCTCCACCCGCTTGCTGGCCTTGGGAGCCTTGATCACCGGCTCGATGCGGGGCTGCTTACGGGTCTCCGCCCTCTTCTGCTCCTGTTTGACCAGGGCAACCCGTTCCTGTCGGGCCTTTTTTGCCGCCATGTTTTCACGCAGATGGATGTAGAAGAGATAGCTTTTACGCCCCACGCTAAGCACTGCGCCGCCCAACAGATCCATCACGGTAAACCATGAGACGCCGGTGAACAGGGTAAAGCCGCTGAGAAACAGGGCCAGCATCAGCAGCGAGCTGCCGGATAGGTTGAAGGTGGCTTCGAAATAGCTGCCCAGAGAACCACCCAGCACACCACCGGTGCCCGTGGGAAGCCCCTCGCCCAACTGATTGGCGTGCAGTGCCGCCAGGGCACACCCGGATGCGAGGGTGATGAAGAAGCCGAGCCAGCGCACCAACACCAAGTTGAGGTTGATGCTGTCGTCGGGGTTGCGGCGTCGAAATACCAGCACGGCGCTCCAGCTCAACATGACCGGAAAGAGATAGGCGAAAAATCCGAACAGATAGAGAAAGACATCCGCGAACCAGGCCCCGGCCGGGCCTCCCGAATTGAGAACATGTACCGAGGGTCCGGTGTAGGACCAACCCAGATCCTCTGTCGAATAGGTGAACAGCGAGAGCAACAGGTAACCACTGAGGCAGAACAAACTCCACATGATCCCTTCACGCAGGGCATGGCTGACATGACGCTGAAAAGCGCTCTGCTCTGACATCTGTCGGCTTTTTGCCTGGGTTGACACTCTGATGATATTCCTTTTGAATTATGTATTTACGAATATTATTTATTCTAAGTTCACAGATACTGATCACGCAAGGCCGGATAGACCAATTCGCCATTGTCGAGATTTACCGCCGCACGCAATCGGGGGTCGTCGCGCCAGTCAGGGGCTGTCAGCTGCTTGAGATAGGGAATCAGGGCGGCCGAGAGGGCCTGGGAGGCGCTGCGAGGCACCGCGCCGGGCATGTTGGTGACCGCGAAATGGGTCACCTCGCCTACCTTGTAGGTAGGGTCTTCGTAGGTGGTGGGCCGGGTGGTTTCGATGCACCCCCCCTGATCCACCGAGATATCAACCACCACGCTGCCAGGCTCCATTGTGTCGATCTGAGAGCGGCTCACCACATGGGGGGCACGGGCTCCTGGAACCAATACCGCCCCGATCAACAGGTCGGCCGAGGCCACCGCCGCTTCGATGCTGTGAGCGTAGGGATAGAGGGCGGTGACACTCTCCCCGATATCCCGCAACGCCAGCATACGCTCACGCTGGCGTTCGAAAACGGTGACCCGGGCACCTATTGCCGCTGCCATTCTCGCGGCGTTACCACCGGCCTGCCCTCCTCCGATGATCACCACATGACCCCGCTCCGCACCTGGCAGACCACCCAGCAACAGGCCCTTGCCACCCTCCGGACGATGCAGCAGGGTGGTGCCGTATTGCACCGCCAGGCGTCCGGCGATGTCACTCATGGGCGCCAGAATCGGCAGACCGCCCTGATCGAAGAGGGTCTCGAAGGCGATACCGGTGACGCCCGAATCGAGCAACTGGCGGGTCAAATCCGCCGCCGCCGCCAGATGCAGAAAACAGAACAGCAGCTGCCCCCGGCGCAACATCGCCGGTTCCGGGCCATAGGGTTCCTTGACCTTGATCACCAGCTCTGCTCTGCTGTAGAGCGTGCAGGCGTCAGCGACAATCTCAACCCCGGCCTGCTGATAGACCGCATCCGGATAGCCGCTGAGACTACCCGCACCGGTTTCGAGCAACAGCTGGTGACCGGCCAGCACCAACTCGCCGCAGGCTTCCGGCACCAGACCGACCCGCCCCTCCAGGGGTTTGATCTCTTTGGGTATACCGATTTTCATAACTGACATCTCGGAAGGTAGGACAATTGATACGCCGGTGGGTTACCGGCCTGCCGTTCGATTGGGCTCTCTCGCCATCACGAAGCAAGAATACCCCTGCCGCCGGACTGGAATCTTTACCCTTGGGGGATGTTTCCGTAGTATTCCCGCATTCATTTTCGCGGACTTGGAACAGGATCACTGATTCCCGCATCGACCTGACCAGGACCGCAGACATTTCTAAACTGGAGCGGTACCCATCCGGACCTCTCTCAGCAGGAGTTAGTATACATGAGCGAAACCAAGCATTGCCGCCTGTTAATTCTCGGATCCGGACCTGCCGGCTACACCGCCGCTGTCTATGCCGCGCGCGCCAACCTGGAACCGGTGCTGGTCACCGGCATGGAACAGGGTGGTCAGCTGATGACCACGACCGAGGTTGACAACTGGCCCGGCGACAACGCCGGGGTACAGGGCCCCGACCTGATGGAACGCATGCGTCTGCATGCGGAGCGTTTCAACACCGAAATCATCTTCGACCATATCAACAAGGCCGAACTGGGTGAACGTCCGTTTCGCCTCACCGGTGATTCGGCGGTCTATACCTGCGATGCGCTGATCATCTGCACCGGCGCCTCCGCCAAGTATCTGGGCATGGAGTCCGAGCAGCTCTTCCGCGGTCGTGGGGTCTCGGCCTGCGCCACCTGTGACGGTTTCTTCTACCGTAACCAGAAGGTAGCGGTCATCGGCGGCGGCAACACCGCCGTGGAGGAGGCCCTCTACCTATCCAACATCGCCTCGGAAGTGGTGGTGGTGCATCGTCGGGATCAGCTCCGCTCCGAGAAGATACTCGCCGACCAGTTGAAGAAGAAGGCAGAGGAAGGCAATGTCACTATCGAGTGGGACCACGTGCTGGATGAGGTGCTGGGTGACCAGTCGGGCGTGACCGGCATGCGCATCAAGAACGTCAAGGACGGCACAACCCGCGAGATTGATCTTCAGGGCGTCTTCATCGCCATCGGCCACAGCCCCAATACCGGCCTCTTCGAGGGCCAGCTGGATATGGAAAACGGTTATTTGAAGATCCAGGGTGGACTGCAGGGCAATGCCACTCAGACCTCGATTCCGGGTGTCTTCGCCGCCGGCGACGTGATGGATTATGTCTACCGTCAGGCCATCACCTCGGCCGGCACCGGCTGCCAGGCTGCGCTCGATGCCGAACGCTACCTGGATGCCCTGGAAGCACAGGAATAGTTACCCGGCAACCAACAATGCCACGCCTGGGCGAATAGACGAGCGAGGCTCCTCCCTTGGGCGAGGAGCCTCGCCCCGGATGACTGCCCCCCCCCCGCTTGATCGGCGACGCTACGTTGACAACCCTAATCGATCACCCTCGCGATTCCGCTCAGCACATAGGCACAGAGCAAGACTTCCTGAAAGCGGGTCAGGCCTCGAAACTCGATGCCGTGAACAAAAACACTGGCACTGTCATCCCGCTCCACCTCACGGACATTGCGGATCATCCCCATCACCTTCATGGTGTCCTCCCCGCCACAGACCGAGATCGGGTGAGTGACCTGAATCACCGTCCCCACTTCGCCCAAGGGTTGTGTATGCATCACGCGCGCACCGGTACTGCTGATATCGGAGATAATCACCCTATGCTCAGTCGTATCGCCCCTCAATGGCTGGCTGGCAGTGGCCTGAATCTCTGTCACTACACGTGGGGCATTTCTCACCACCGCCGTCTCCACCTCATCGGGATAATCGATATGGAGATAGGGAAAGGGTTTGGCTGAGACCTTCAGCACCCGGGTGACGAAACCGAAAATATTGCTACCCTGTAGCATGCGCAGGGTGAACGCCTGCCCTTCACGCACGATAATCGGCTTGCCCTGCTTTCGCGGGGTGGTAATGATCAGGCTATGCCCTGGCATGAACCCCACCAGAGTGGTCGCATAGCGATCCTGAATCTCGCTCGGTGGCGCGAACTGCAGCTGCAGTACATCACCAATCTTCAGGTGTTTGACAGGATCAACCAAATGCTTCTCCAGATGCTGGCTTACTAGGGCCTGTTAAGATCAATCCAATCGGCTTTACCGGGGCTATCGTTCCGTCCAGCAAGGCAGAATGAGTGAGGTGGAGTCACTCTACATGAGCGAGTGATAACGCCGCTGGGCGGAAACATGGCCCCAACCCTTCGCGAGCTTTGTAAAAAGCGCTCCCTATGCCTCTTTCCCTGCAACTCAGGCCTCAAACCGTGCACCATTGGAGCTCTGCAAAGCGTCAAACCTCTGGTCGGGATAGTATTATCCGGAAACCATGTGATTGATAATGAATAATGCGAATTTTTTTTCTGTGAAACAAGTGCTGCTAGGATAACAGCCTATCCCGGTCAAACTGAATCACGATATCGATGATCTTTCTTCTGGATGAGGAACCCAACGCCCCCTTCCCCGATGTTTCCCTGGCCGAGCGGGAACCCAATGGGTTACTGGCGGTGGGTGGAGACCTCTCACCACAGCGCTTATTCAACGCCTATACACAAGGGATTTTTCCCTGGTTCAGCGAAGGTGAACCCATTCTCTGGTGGTCTCCCAACCCGCGCACCGTACTCTTTCCAGAGCGCATCAAGATCAGCCGCAGTCTTCGCAAGACACTGAAAAAAAAGCTGTTTACCGTAAGTTTCGATCAAAACTTCCATGCCGTAATACAAGCCTGCGCCAAGCCCCGCGAGACATCACCGGGGACCTGGCTGCTGCCGGAAATGATCGAAGCATATCGCCGACAGCATGAGTTGGGACTGGCCCATTCCGTGGAGGTCTGGCAGGATGATCTCTTGGTGGGTGGACTCTACGGCATGGCCATCGGGGGTGTCTTCTTCGGTGAGTCGATGTTCAGCCGGGTCCCCGACAGTTCCAAGATTGCCCTGGTACACCTGAGCCGGACCCTGCTGGAGTGGGGATACAAAATGATCGACTGTCAGGTCTACACTCAACACCTCGCTAACCTGGGTGCGGAAGAGATACCCAGGCGGACTTTCTGCCGACATCTCATCCAGTGGTGTCAACTGCCCGGTAAAACCGGCAGCTGGTCAAAGGTTCCGCCAGCCATCCCGGAAATCACATCATGCTGAACGGATCAGGATTTCATCTGGATACGGCTTTCGCCCTCTACATCAGCCAGACCCACGAGTGTTCCTACCTGCCGCACCGGGAGGCCCGCAGCCTGTTCCTCGATCCTGCAGCCGACGTCACGCTGGGGATCTACCAGCAGTTGATTGACCGTGGTTTCCGCCGCAGTGGATGTTATCTCTATCAACCAGCCTGCCCAACGTGCTCGGCCTGTGTCTCCTTGCGAATACCGGTGGAGAGCTTCCAACCCTCGCGCAGTCAGCGCCGTAACTGGCGGCGAAATATCGAGCGCTACCAAGTCGTCTGCATGCCGCCGCGATATGATGAGTCTCACTTCAAGCTCTACCAGCGCTACCTGTTGCAACGGCATCCCGACGGCGCCATGACTTGCACCAGTCCCGGTCAATATATCCAGTTCCTGACCTGTGAATGGGCAGAGACCCAGTTCGTCGAATTCCGTCGGAATGATCAGCTGGCTGCCGTGGCGGTAAGCGATCTCCTCCCCGACGGCACCTCCTCCATCTACACCTTCTTCGACCCCGATCTGTCGCATGACGGTCTCGGCGTGTTTGCCCTGTTGTGGCAGATCGAGCAGGCGCGGCAGCTCGGTAAGCAGTGGGTCTACCCCGGCTTCTGGATCGAAGAGTGCGACAAAATGAACTATAAGACCCGCTTTCGTCCCTACGAGGCCTGGAACGGCCAAAGCTGGCTGCGCCACAACCCAAAATCCTGACATCTCACTCGCCTCTCCCGTCCGATAACTGCGGCATTTCACTCACCCATGAGTGATCTCACCGATCCCGTCTTAAATGTAAAATTAATTTCCCTTATTGATCAATAAGATAGGATTGGCTCGTCAGTTGCTATAGGGAACGGGGTGTGCTCAAAGAAGCGGATATACACACAGCTCGCCGCCAATCTCATGCAGCACTACCAGCCACTGTTCACTGATTGACGGGATCCCGAAGTTAATGAAGTACCTCATGAGATGCAACAAAACCCTCCTCTCCCTCTCCATGCTGACCATACTGTCCGCAACCGCGACACAAGCGGCGGATGAAGTTGGGAGCGAACCGACTGAGACGCAGAAATACGATGTCATCAGTGTCACAGCGACACGTGTCGAGCGCGGTACCAAAGAGGTCGCCGGCGCCATCGACGTGGTCGACTCCGAGCGCATCGAGAGTGAAAAGATGTTCAACATCAAGGATGCCATTCAAGGTACCCCCGGCGTACTCATCGACTCCAAGAACTCTGCCTACGACAGCCGTCTGATCATCCGCGGCGCCGGTCAGAAGGCCAACTACGGCGTACGGGAAATCATGGTCATACGCGACGGTGTGCCGATGACCGATCCCGATAGCTTCTCCCGTTTCGACTTCATCGATACCCAGGATATCGAGCGCATCGAGATTACAAAGGGACCGGGCTCCCTCTACGGTGCCGGCTCATCGGGCGGTACCATTCATATCATTTCGAAATCGGTCTTCGACACCGACAGCAATCGGGTCAAGGTCGGTGCCGGTCAGCAGGGGCAGGCCAATCTTCACGGACGCCTGGCCGGAGACATCAACGACAGCAACGCCTTCTCGCTGACGGCCTCCTATCGTAAAAGCGACAACGACTGGCGTGAGCACAATGAGTTCGAGTCGAGCCAGGTCAGCTTCAAGCACGGCCTGTTGCTGGACAGCGGCGCCACCCTTGAATCGGAACTGAGCTATCACAAGGCGGACCTGCAGATCCCCGCCTCCATGGATGAAGCCGATTTCAACCACTATCTCGAAACCGGCGAACAGAAAGATACCAGCAGCCAATGGCAGCATAGCGGTCGCTATTCCACCATCTGGTTCTTCAACTCCCGCTACGAACAGGAGATCGGCGGCCTGACGCTCAAACCGCGAATCTACGCCAACCGCTGGGATCACTACCACCCGGTCACCGGCGCCATCAACGACAATCCGGGAACCACCGTGTTCGGCGCCGATCTGGAACTTGCCTTCAACCACCAACTCTGGGGACCCAGTACGCTGGTCGGCGGCATCACCGCCCGACAGGACAAGACCGAAGGCGCTAAGAAATATGCCTATGCCGACTTGATCCTGGGCACCCCATCTTTCTGGAACCCCACACCACCCATCCTGCGCACCCTCTCCGACGAGACAGGGGCACTGCTGGAAGAGGAGAATGCGACCAATACCCTCTACGGATTTTTCCTGCAGGAGAGCCTGACACCCAATGCACGGACCAGTATCGATATCGGCTTTCGCTTCGACCGCACGAATTTCGACATCGACAACACCGCCTACGGAGAATACGACTGGGGCAGTACCAACTACGACTATTTCGCTACCCCCGTGGTCACCAAAACCGACAAGACCTTCAACCTCTTCTCGCCCAAGCTCGGTGTTACCTATGAGCTGAACCCGATATTCAATCTCTATGGCGTAATTGCACAATCGGGTCAGGTACCTTCCGAATCGGAGATTCAAACCAATCCCAATCTGGATGCCGCCACCGCGCGCAATATCGAAATGGGTCTGAAGGGGCGCACTCGGGACTGGTCGATCGATCTGGCCGTTTATCGCACCACCGTCAGTGACGAGATCGTCTCCGTCCTCAATCCCGACATGACCACCGAGTTCCAAAATGCCGGTGAAACCTTGAAAAAGGGTGTGGAGATCAGCGGTCGCTACGACATCGACAAGCGTTTCTGGCTGGAAGGCGGCTTTGCTTTCAGCAACTACATCTTTACGGAATTCGACGAACTGGTACGTACGGGCCCTATCCTTACCCCCACCGACCGCGCTGGAAATCAGATACCTTTCGTGCCCCGGCAGCAGTACAGCCTCGGTCTTGGCTACAGTCACCCCAACGGTTTCAAAGCAGTGGTCCGCAGTAACAGCTGGGGCAGTTACTACATCGACAACGGGAACACGGAAAAGTATGAAGGCTATGAGTTCGTCACCAATCTCATGCTCGGCTACAGCCAGGGCGCCCACAGTCTGCAGTTGAACGTGGAGAACCTGTTCGACAAGCGTTACGCCAGTGAAGTGAAAAAGAGTACCAGTAGCGACAAGAGCTACTCGGCGGGCGCACCACGCACGGCCATGCTCGCCTATGGCTACTCCTTCTAGGAGCATCATAATGAATCGTTACCTGAGTCTTAGTCTGCTGGTGCTACCGCTACTGCCGGCGGCATCACCGGCCGCCGACGCCGCGCCTGAGGGCAAACGACCGACGGCGAAACAATCAAGCGCCGCCCATAACCATCGGGGACCCAAACAGCTGATGCTGGAGAACGCCGATGGCGCTGTAATCACCCTCTGGAAACCCGACCTGACCACCCAGCCGCTGAAGCCGGTACACGGTGGTGTGACACTCCCCAAAACCGGTATGGACAACTACCACACGGTGGTTGCGGAAAAGGACTGGGGCAACAGCAAAGAGACGGTGATCCGCTATGAATATATGTTCGGTCGCCCCAGCAAACACAGCCCCAGCGAGTTGGCCGGTGCGGTAAAAACCGAGCTTGAAATCGTACCGGCCCCTATACCCCGCGAGCATTTCCGCTATCTGTCGGATCAGACCTGGGGATTCCAGGTGCGGCTGCAGGGTCAACCTCAGGCGGATCTTCCACTCACATTGGAAACCGAACATGGTACCCGCTTGCAGGCGGTGACCGATACTCAGGGCTATGCGAGGTTTCGCCTGCCCGACGATTTTCCCGATGTGGCGCCGGGAGTGCGGGATCAGCGCAGTGGCGAGTTCAGCGTCAGTACCTCTACCCAGGCTGATGGCAAAACCTACCAGACCCTGCTCAGCGCGAGCTATCAGCTCAATCCATCCCATTGGCAATCGGCTACCATGGGTTGGATGGTGGTGGGCCTCGGTTTTATCGCCGGTGGTCTGCTCGGCAGACAAAAAGTGCGTGGAGGGAAAGCAGCATGAATCTCTCACTCGTTCGCAAACTGGTACAAGTCGCCGCCTTCGTCTTTTTCGTCTACGGCGGCCTGGTTACCGGCTACTACCTGGAAGAGAAAATCAGCGGCGCCCTACCTGCACTCAGCTGCGCCTATGACCACAAGGGAGCGGACCTCTGCACCCTGGTCCCCTTCCAGCACCAGATGGACCACCGGCTGGGCGAGGTCATCGCCTCAGGCGGTAATCTGATGATGGGCATCATGCCTACCCTGATCACCCTCGGCACCTTTCTCCTCTTGTTTGTCTTTCTCAACAAGGCATTCTGTGGCTGGGTCTGTCCACTGGGAACCTTCCAGGAGTTTTTGCAGCTACTCGGGCAGAAGCTTGGGCTGCAGCGCAGGGAGTCCCTGGACGAGGGCCTGGTCAAGCGCATTCGCCCGGTAAAATGGTTTGTCCTGCTGCTATTGGTTTTCGGCTTTCCCCTGCTGGCCGGTATCGGCATGGTCAACCACGATCTGGGCGATCCCTTCTGCAGCATCTGTCCCAGCCGGATATTGACCACCCTGGCCACCGGCGACGGCTCGCAGTTGCATGTGGACACCGCCAACACCACCACCATCGTGCTCTCGCTGCTGGCCGATTTTCTATTCGGCCTGATGGTCGCCTTGGCGTTGACCGTAAGGCAGCCCTTCTGCCGTATCTGCCCCATGTTGGCGCTGCATGCCAGCTTCCGAAAACTTGGACTGCTGCGTCTGGCGAAGTACGCCAGCCCCCGCTGTGAGCGCTGCGGTCTCTGCGCCAAGGCCTGTCCGATGGATATTCGCGAAATCCATACCGACATGGAGCACCGCAATGTCACATTTGAAGATTGCACCCTGTGTGGACGTTGTGTGGAATTCTGCCCGGACAAGGATGTCTTGCAATTGAAATACACCTTCATCCCGATCTTCTCGTCAGGCCCTGACTACTTCAAGCGGCGCAAAAAGGCTCAGGCAGCCTGGGAAAAATCGAACCTGCTGGGCTGGCTCAAAGCGGGCCGCGAGAAACCCCAACCGGAGACGCCATGACCCCCTTGGAACCCGTTATTCTCAGCTTCGGCGCCGCATTGCTACTGGGCTTGGGCTATGGCGCCGGCCCCTGCAATGTGGCTTGCCTGCCCTATCTGGGACCCGTGTTTGCCGCCACCGAAGGAGGCATCCGAGGCGCCTGGCGCACCCTGCTGCCCTTCTCTCTTGGGCGTCTATCGGGCTATGCCCTGCTCGGAGGCCTGGCCGGCGGACTCGGCCTGCTGGTCCAGGATTGGCTGGCGGCACCCTGGGTCCGCTGGCTGCTCGGTGGCGCGACGGTTCTGGTGGCGCTCTCGATCCTGTTTCGTCGTCGTTCATCTTGCCGCAGCGCATGCAGTGACAGCCAAGCTGTTCCCCTGAGCACGATTTCCAACAGAGAACCAACCGCTAACGACTCCATGCTGCCGGGCAGTCTCTATATGATGGGATTTGGCATGGCGCTGAATCCCTGCGCTCCCTTGACGACGGTGATACTGGCATCAGCAACCAGCGCCAGCATCATTAACGGCATTTCTCTTGGAGCCGGCTTTGCTCTCGGCGCCGTATTTGTCCCTACCTGGGTATTCGCCATCGGGGTGGCACATTTCGGCGAGCAGATCAGACACCATCTGACACAACACCGGCCCGCACTCGAAAACACCAGTATCGCCTTATTGGTTTTGACCGGCACCGCCACCGCTATGGGATGGATCACACCATGAATATTGCAGAACTCTTCGCCAAGGGCGGCCCCGTGGTATGGATATTGGCCGCCTACTCTTCGATCGGTCTGGCCATCGTACTGGAGCGCAACATCCTCTTCCTGCGTCTGCGACAACTCCCCAGGGAGTGGCTGGGCCGACTCGACAGACTGCTGGACCAGCCAAACAGCCCCCAGTTGGTGGCCGACCTCAAAGGCCCCGAGGCCCGCCTGATCCAGGCTGTGGTGCAGGCCAGCGAAGAGGGTGTGAAAGACCTCCAGGGTGTCGGCCAGCGCCTTCGCGCCCAGGAGATCCATCGCATGGAGTTCGGTCTGCGCACCCTCGGTATTCTAGGCAACACCGCCCCACTGCTCGGCTTGCTGGGTACGATCACCGGCATGATCAAGGCCTTCATGGTCATCGAGCAGGCCGGCGGTAAAGTGGATGCCCAAGCCCTCGCCGGTGGTATCTGGGAGGCCATGATCACCACCGGCGTGGGACTGGCCGTGGCTATTCCCCTGCTGATCCTGCTCCATTTCCTCGAGGGTGGCGTTGAGCGCCGCGCCCAAAAGATGAGTCAGTGCCTCGCCCTGCTGCTGGAACGCAGGAACAGCAGTTCACTCGAAGGGAATGAGCCTGCGCAGCCCCACACCTGGGAGCAAATCACCGATGGCGTCTGAATACAGACGGCATTCATCGATGGCGCTCAATCTGACGCCATTGATCGATATTGTCTTTCTGCTGCTGGTCTTTTTCATGCTGACCGCCCACTTCATTGAAGATCAGGCGATAGCGATCCAGTTACCGGAAGCAGAAAACAGTGCGGCGAGCGAGGACGAGGGGTATGTCGAAGTGGCCATGACCCCTGCTGGAGAACTGCTGGTGGACGGCTTTCCCACCCCCATCGAATCACTCGAGGAGTCATTGCGAGGTGCGCTGCACGCTCCTGAAAAGCGCTTTGTACGCCTGAAGGGGGATCATGCCGCCCAATTCGGTCTCGGGGTGAAGGTGATCGATGCCGCACGCGCCGCCGGTGCGGAATCACTGGATATTCTGACCGAAAAGCCATGATTGCACAGGATTTGAGCTGGCGACTGGCTGCGGTAGCCACCTCGCTGCTGATACATTTTTATGTTCTCCTCGAGTGGTCTGATCAACCGCTGATCTCCGCCAAGGAGACAGAACACCCCCCCAACTCCCTGTTCGTGCAGATCGAGTTTCCACAACCTCAACCGGAAGCTGTCATGCCGGTCGAGGAACCGCCACCTCAGGAGCCAGTGCCAGAACCAGAGCCTGAACCTCCACCCGAGCCGAAACCGGAACCAAAGCCGAAGCCGGTCCCCAAACCGAAGCCAAAACCGGTACAGGCACCTGCCGAGGAAATACCGAAGCTCGAAGAGGTTGTGCAAGAAACGCCAAAATCGACACCGATGCCGCCGCCGACGGCGAGTCGCCGACAGGTCGACTTGCGCAACGAATACCTCAGCCGGCTGTTGGCGAAGATCGAAAATAACAAGTTCTATCCGACCATCGCCCGCAGGAGAAATCTGGAAGGCATGATCCAGGTTCGCTTTCGCCTCGGCTGTCACGGTGAAGTGGAGGCGTTGGAAATAGACGGCAAGCACAGCCTGCTCAGAAAAGCGGCGGGTAAGGCAATCGAAGCCTCACTACCGCTACCGAAGATCCCCTCGGAGATCGAGTGTCCGATGCTGATCGACTATGCCATGGCCTATACACTGGAGAAGTAGTCGGGAACAGACCAAGAAACTTGCCTTACGCGTAAATATACTGATAATGGCGCTCTTCAGTGCAGCGGCTATGTTATACTTCGCGGCTGTATCGGCGAATTTCAGGAAACGTACTCTATATGGCAAAAGAAGATTTCATCGAGATGGAAGGGACAGTGATCGAGACCCTGCCCAATACCATGTTTCGGGTCGAATTAGAAAACGGCCATGTGGTGACCGCCCATATCTCCGGCAAAATGCGCAAACACTACATTCGCATCCTGACCGGCGATAAGGTAACTGTGCAGCTGACACCCTACGACCTGAGCAAAGGCCGAATCACCTACCGCGCCCGCTGATACAACTAACCGTCTTCCGTTGTCGCATCCGGCACCGGCTGTCCCAAGATGTCGAACTGGAGCTTGCCCTCCAATACGTCCACCCGCACCGTACCGCCACCGGCCAAGCTGCCAAACAGCAGCTCTTCCGCCAAAGGCTTTTTGATCTCTTCCTGAATCAGTCGGGCCATCGGCCGCGCACCCATCTTGGGATCGTAACCATGTTCCGCCAACCAGACCCTGGCCTCCGGTTCGATGACCAGGCTCACATGCTTCTCCTGTAGCTGACCCTCGAGTTCGAAAATAAACTTGTCGACCACCTTGGCGATGTGCTCCTGGGAGAGCCCCGCGAACTGGATAATGGCATCCAGACGGTTACGGAACTCCGGCGTGAACATGCGCTTGATCACCTCCATGCCGTCACTGCTGTGATCCTGGCTGGTGAAACCGATGGAGGAGCGACTCATCTCCTGTGCACCCGCGTTGGTGGTCATGACGATCACTACGTTGCGGAAATCGGCCTTGCGACCGTTATTGTCCGTCAGGGTGCCGTGATCCATCACCTGCAGCAACAGATTGAAGACATCCGGATGGGCCTTCTCGATCTCGTCCAGCAACAGCACGCAGTGCGGATGCTTGGCGATCTCCTCGGTAAGCAGACCACCCTGGTCGAAACCCACATAACCGGGGGGGGCGCCGATCAGACGCGACACGGTATGCCGCTCCATGTACTCCGACATGTCGAAGCGTATCAGTTCCATGCCCATGATACGCGCCAACTGGCGGGTGATCTCGGTCTTGCCCACACCCGTGGGACCGGCGAACAGGAATGAGCCGACCGGCCGGCCTTCATTGACCAGACCGGAACGATTCATGCGGATGGAAGCGGATAGGGCCTCGATCGCCTCATCCTGCCCAAACACCACCAGCTTGAGATCGCGGGAGAGATTGCGCAGGGCCTCAGTATCCGTGGTGGAGACTTTCTTCGGTGGAATCCGCGCAATCTTGGCGACGATGGC
The DNA here is from genome assembly GCA_050294655.1 of Sedimenticolaceae bacterium. Classification (GTDB taxonomy): domain Bacteria; phylum Pseudomonadota; class Gammaproteobacteria; order Chromatiales; family Chromatiaceae; genus Thiodiazotropha. Next base: position 5,817 of record JBNKOL010000053.1, on the reverse strand, counting down.
TTCGATCTCATCCACATCAATAATCTTCTTGCGCTCCTCTTCCGGCTGCAGTTGCACATTGGCCCCCGCCTCGTCGATTACATCGATTGCCTTATCGGGCAGGTGACGATCATTGAGGTACTTATCGGAGAGTTCAGCGGCGCTGTGCAGCGCCTCCTGAGTATATTCGATGTGATGGTGCTCCTCGAAACGGCTCTTCAGCCCTTTCAGAATCTCGATGGTCTCCGCCACGCTAGGCTCTTCCACATCGATTTTCTGGAAACGTCTGGCCAAGGCGCGATCCTTCTCGAAGATCCCGCGAAACTCCTGATAAGTGGTGGAGCCAATACAGCGCAACTCGCCGGATGCCAGCACTGGCTTGATCAGGTTGGAGGCATCCATCACGCCACCGGAGGCCGCGCCAGCACCGATGATGGTATGAATCTCATCGATAAACAGCACCACATCCTGTTCCTGTTTGAGCTGAGCCAGAACAGCCTTCAGACGCTTCTCGAAATCCCCGCGGTATTTGGTGCCCGCCACCAGGGTGCCCAGATCAAGGGCGTAGATCGTCGCGTTGGCCAGCACCTCCGGCACCTCATGATCGACGATCTTCTTCGCCAGACCCTCGGCGATGGCTGTCTTGCCAACACCGGCCTCACCCACCAACAGTGGGTTATTCTTGCGCCGTCGGCAGAGAGTCTGAATTGTGCGCTCCACCTCTGAATGGCGGCCGATCAGCGGATCGATCTTACCCTGCTCTGCCAGTTGGTTCAGATTGGAGGCATAGGTCTCCAGTGGGCTCGCCTGAGCATCACCCCTGTTCTCGGTGTTGAACTCCACACTGGCTTCCCCATCCTGCTCGCTCTCATCCAGTTTGGAGATGCCGTGGGAGATGTAGTTGACCACATCGAGGCGACTGACTTTCTGCTGCCCGAGAAAATAGACCGCTTGCGAATCCTGTTCATTGAATATGGCAACCAGCACATTGGCGCCGGTGACCTCATTCTTGCCGGATGACTGCACATGGAAGACAGCCCGTTGCAGCACACGCTGAAAACCAAGAGTGGGCTGAATCTCACGTTCATCACCATCGGGAATCAGTGGTGTGGTGTGATCGACAAACTCACGCACTTGTTTGCGCAATTTCTCGATATCCGCTCCACAGGCCCGCAGTACGGAAACAGCCGCCGGATTGTCAAGCAGCGCCAGCAGCAGATGATCCACAGTCATGAATTCATGCTGCCTCTCTTTTGCATCCTTGAACGCCTGGTTCAGGGTAAATTCAAGCTCTTTGTTCAACATCTCATGGAACTCCAGGGAGGCGCTCAGGACTCCTCCATTGTGCAAAGTAGCGGATGCTGGTTACTGCGAGAGAAATCATTAACCAGGGACACCTTGGTTTCCGCGACATCCTTGGTGAAGAGGCCGCACACCCCCACACCGCGTGTGTGGACATGCAACATGACGCGTGTGGCCTTCTCCCTGTCCATACTGAAAAAAGTTTCCAATACCTGAACCACGAACTCCATGGGAGTGTAATCGTCGTTCAGAATAATGACCTTATACAGCGGAGGCTTTTTGAGTTTGGGTGTCGCCTCCTGTAAAGCCAGTCCGTCTTCGTGTGATGTTTGCTCTCGACTACTCATAATGGGTGATTTTAGCAGGCCTGGCGGACCTGAAAAGCCTAATGATTCTCGGGGGAATACTAAGGAATTAACGAAGTAATATACGGGATCTCACTAATTGACGACAGCTAGGCCCAGTGGAATAGTTGGACAATAGTTGACCAACACCAAGGGTTCACTATACTTGCTTCTTACGGTGGCAGTTAACGTTTCCGTCCCAGAGAAGCGATGCACCGTAATCGGGTCGTTGATTGGCGACCGAATTACATTATGTAGAAATTAATGCTAGAGCGAGTGGATGGAGTGAGTTTTCACTCTGATAATAATAATCGTAGTTGACTCGTTAAGTGGACCTCGAAAGGATATTGGCGTTTGAGGTTGATATCGGCGTTTTCTAACCGCTTGCGGCTGGAGACTCACAGCTTCTACAAACGCCCACCATGAGAGTTCTTCTTACCTGTCTGCTATGAAAATCTTCCTCTCAAGCATTGGATAGCCGAGGAGTATCAGCAATGTCGACTGGAGTCGTAAAGTGGTTTAACAACGCCAAGGGTTACGGTTTTGTAACACCGGAAGACGGGGACCAGGATGTCTTCGTCCATTTCTCATCTATTGAGATGGACGGCTACAAGACACTAAAGGAAGGTCAAAAGGTTCAATTCGATATCAGCCAAGGACCTAAAGGGCTGCACGCAACCAATATTCAGCGTGTCACCGGGGAGTAGTCAAACCCCAATATTGTAGGGGGTAATGCCGATGGGGATTCCCATCGGCATGGACTCACGCTGGCCCATCCAGGGTTAGGCAATATTCAGCTCGCCAATGCAGCTTAACTGGCTGGAAGGTGTGTTGCGCCCTGCACTACGCCTACAGCAAGGGTGACATGTACAGACAAGCCGGGGGAGCCCCCTGAGGTGCTTGTGTGCATTCATGGCCTGCAAGTCGCGCCTCGGTCTGAAGCATTGAGGTTTGAATATCGTCTCATCGATTGCCGAGTCAGGGACTGTTAACCTTTATCGCGTCAACAGTCCCAATGACTATTTCATGTTCTTGATTACCGCCTGACCGAACTCCATGGTACCTAGCAAGGTGGCGTTGTTCATGTGCGTGGCAAAATCCTCCGTCACCGTATGATGATGAATTGCCCCCGACACACCCTTGACCACCAAATCCGCCGCCTCGCCCCAGCCCATGTGACGCAGCATCATCTCTGCCGAGAGAATCAGCGAACCTGGATTGGCCCGATTCTGACCGGCGATTCTGGGAGCCGTACCGTGGGTAGCCTCGAAGATAGCGACCTGATCCGACATATTGGCGCCGGGTGCGATACCGATACCACCCACCTGCGCCGCCAGGGCGTCAGAAATATAGTCTCCGTTTAGATTTAACGTGGCGATGACGCTGAACTCTTCCGGGTGCAGTAAAATCTCCTGCAGGAAAGCATCGGCGATGACATCTTTCACCAGGATGTCGCGTCCGGTGTTGGGATTCGCCACATGACACCAGGGCCCCCCGTCGATCAGCTCGCCCTCGAACTCCTGCATGGCCAGTTCGAAGCCCCAGTTCTTAAATGAACCCTCGGTGTACTTCATGATATTGCCCTTGTGCACCAGGGTCACCGAGTCGCGGTCGTGGTCGATGGCATACTGCAGGGCGCGGCGCACCAGACGTTTGGTGCCCTCTTCCGAGACCGGCTTGATACCGATGCTGGAACTGTCCGGGAAACGTATTTTATCAACCCCCATCTCATCCTGTAGAAAGCGCACCACCTTCTCGACCTCGGCAGTCCCCGCCTGCCATTCAATACCGGCATAGATATCCTCGGTGTTCTCGCGGAAAATCACCATGTCGGTCTTCTCCGGAGCCTTCAGGGGACTGGGAGTACCGCTGAAATAACGCACCGGACGGATGCAGAGGTAGAGATCCAGCATCTGGCGCATGGCCACATTCAGCGAACGGATACCGCCACCCACCGGGGTGCTCAGAGGACCCTTGATCGAGACCGGAAACTCCTTCAGCGCCTGAACCGTCTCTTCCGGCAGCCATACGCCCTCACCGTAGACCCGGTTGGACTTCTCCCCGGCGTAGATCTCCATCCAATGGATTTTTCGCTTGCCTGCGTAGGCAAGCTCGACAGCCACATCGACCACCTGCTGCATCGCCGGCGTGATATCGGCGCCGATACCGTCGCCTTCAATAAACGGGATAATCGGATTATCGGGCACCACCGGCTTCGCATCAGCCGTCATCGTGATGACACTTCCACCCTCAGGAATGGATAGCTTGTCGGAGAAGGTCAATTCAGTCACCTCTTGGTAAAAAAGCCTATAGCCTAGCCTAGATTCATACTTCGCGCTCGATTCAGTGGTAATGCCCCGAAAACCCTGTTTAGGCAGAGCGATTAACTCCCACTTGTGAATCGCGCATAATAGCGGATTTTGGAGCCACTGAACCTGAATCGATGCTGATCCTTTTCAACAAGCCTTATGGTGTACTGACCCAGTTTACCGACGCGGATAACCGCCCCACGCTGGCAGACCATATCCCGCTGCAAGGGGTCTATCCTGCCGGTCGGCTCGACCGGGACAGCGAGGGACTGCTGTTGCTCACCGATGACGGCGCCCTGCAACATCGCCTCACCGACCCCCGATACAAGGCCTGGAAGCGCTACTGGGTGCAAGTCGAGGGTGAAATGGACGCCGCAGCATTACAGCAATTGCGCGAGGGGATCCAGCTCAAAGACGGCATGACCAGGCCGGCCAGAGCCAAGCCACTGGCGCCACCCGCTATCTGGCCCCGGGTGCCGCCAATCCGCTATCGCGCCTCCATCCCCACCAGCTGGCTGGAACTCTCTCTGCGCGAGGGACGCAACCGACAGGTGAGGCGCATGACTGCCGCGGTTGGCTTTCCCACCCTGCGTCTGATTCGTGTTGCCATCGGTCCCTGGAATCTGCAGCATCTGGCACCCGGAGAATGGCGACAGCTGGAAACCGGCGAAGAGAAAGCTATCCGGGGAACAGCAAAACCGGAACAAAGACGAAGAAGCAAACATGCCCGAAAATAAACGCATCGTTGTGGGTCTCTCCGGGGGTGTCGACTCCTCCGTCGCCGCGCTTCTGTTACAGCAGCAGGGATACCGGGTCGAAGGTTTGTTCATGAAGAACTGGGAGGAGGACGATACCGCCGACTACTGCTCTGCGACCGAGGATCTCAAGGATGCCCAGGCGGTAGCCGATCGCCTGAAGATACCCCTACATACGGTGAACTTCGCCAGTGAATATTGGGATCACGTGTTTGCCTATTTCCTTGATGAATACCGGGCGGGCCGCACCCCCAATCCCGATGTACTTTGCAATCGGGAGATCAAGTTCCGCGCTTTCCTCGACTTTGCCCGGGAGCGGCTCGGAGCCAGCCACATCGCTACCGGCCACTACGCCGCCCTGGAACGCAACGGCGCTCACAGTCGCCTGATCCGAGCCGCCGACGAAAATAAGGACCAGACCTACTTCCTCTACATGCTGGATCAATCCCAGCTTCGCCATGCGCTCTTCCCCCTCGGCGGCTTGTACAAACAACAGGTGCGGGAGATTGCCCATCAGGCCGATTTTCCCAACCACAAGAAGAAGGACAGCACCGGCATCTGCTTCATCGGCGAGCGTAAATTCCGCGATTTCCTGCAGCGTTACCTACCGGCGCAACCCGGTGAGATCGTCACCCCGGAGGGGGAAATCATTGGCCGCCATCAGGGCTTGATGTACTACACCCTGGGCCAGCGACAGGGGCTTGGTATCGGCGGTCGCCAGAATGCGAGCGAAGCACCCTGGTATGTGGTCCGCAAGGATCTCCAAAGCAACCGCCTGATCGCCGCCCAGGGACACGATCATCCGTTGCTGCAGTGTGACATCCTGGAAGCAGGTCAACTCCACTGGATCGCCGGCGATGCCCCCTCTTTGCCACTGGCCTGTCAAGCACGCATACGTCATCGTCAGCCGCTCCAGGTGTGTGAGATCCAAGCGTGGCAGCATGGACGTTGCCGGGTGGTGTTCGACCAGCCCCAGCGTGCGGTCACCCCCGGCCAGGCGATCGTCTTCTATCAGAATCGAGAGTGCCTCGGAGGCGGCACCATCGAAACAGCAGGCATCAAACCGGCTACCTAGTGTAGTGTCCTATACTGCAGCAGGAAATCAGCGTGCCGAGAAGCAGTCCTATG
>JBNKOL010000052.1:0-5057 GCA_050294655.1 Sedimenticolaceae bacterium | reverse complement strand
GAAAATCATCAGGGTGGGGATGGAACGCACTTGAAAGTGCATTGCCAACTCCTGCTCCTCTTCGGTATTGACCTTGGCGAAAACCACATCCGCGAAATCTTCCGAAACCTTCTCGTAGGTTGGCGCGAAAGAGCGGCAAGGTCCGCACCAAGGAGCCCAGAAGTCGATTATCACGAAAGAATTCCCCGTGATGGTGGATTCAAAATCCTCTTTTGTCAGTTCTACGACAGCCACATTGCGCCCCATGCTATGAAGGTGAATTTTGCCGAAGTGTATCAAAAAGCACTAATGAATTCCCACGAAAAAACCCTCACTTTCGGGAATTCACATTTCCACAACCGGCAACGAGTCAGCATTCCCTGCACCCTATCAGCATGCCATTGAAAGGCATGCAATCAACCCAATCCAGTGAAAATTTTGTCGCGTATCTGATCGACGCTGCCCACACCCTCAATCTTGACATATTTGCAGGCGCCGGCTTCGGCCTCTTCAGTATAGAAGCCGATCAGGGGTTCGGTCTGGTCATGATAGACCTTGAGCCGTTGCTTGACGGTCTCCTCTTGGTCGTCGTCCCGCTGAATCAGATCTTCGCCGGTCTCGTCGTCCTTACCCTCCACCTTGGGCGGGTTGAACACCACGTGATAGGTACGCCCAGAAGCCAAATGCACTCGACGGCCTGACATTCGCTTGATGATCTCCTCGTCCGGCACGTCGATTTCGACGACCGCATCGATGGGCACCCCGGCCTCCTTGAGTGCCTCTGCCTGGGGGATGGTGCGGGGAAATCCGTCGAACAGATAGCCGTTGTTGCAGTCGTCCTCTTTGATCCGCTCCTTCACCATACCCATGATGATATCGTCGGAGACCAGGCCACCCTCGTCCATGATCTTCTTCGCCGCGACACCGAGCTCGCTACCTGCCTTAACGTGGGCACGCAGCATGTCACCGGTGGAGATCTGGGGAATATTGTATTTTTCTTTGATGAAGTTGGCCTGAGTGCCCTTTCCGGCACCCGGTCCGCCTAGCAGAATGACGCGCATCTCGCTTCTCCCTTGGTTGTTATATTCAGGCAGGGAGTGTGCCACGCCAGGAGGAGGCGGACCAGTCGAGGCTATGAATGGGTGGATACAGGGACTTTATGCGACTGACATGAGACCACACAGGGGTGGGATTTCACTTAAATTATTCGCATAACTTACTGATTATCAGGCACAACCAGACTGAGTTAGTCAATATTCAAACAAGCAGATGAGTTCGGATATTCAATCCAGCATGTGTGGTTCCTGTGATTCCGGCTGAGGCTCAACAGGGGATTCGGGCAACAAAAAAGAGGGGGCGAGCCCCCTCTTCCGACTGCCCGAAGGCAGTCTCTCAAGCGCCGGCCAGTTTCAGCATCAGGCTGTTGAGACGTCGCACGAAAGCGGCAGGATCATCGAGCTGTCCACCCTCCGCCAGCTGAGCCTGGTCGAAAAGCACCTTGGAGAGATCACTGAAGCGATCCTCTTCGGTCTCCTGCTCCAGCCGCTCCAGCAGAGGATGAGAGAGATTGATCTCCATGATCGGCTTGGTTTGGGGCGCATCCTGACCTACCGATTTAAGTACCCTTGCGAGATTGGCGCTCATGTCGTGCTCCTCCACCACCAGACAGGCGGGCGAATCGGTGAGCCGATGGCTCACGCGCACCTCCTTGACCGTATCGCCAAGCACCTCCTGCATGCGTTTGAGCAGATCTTTATGGGCCTCCGCAGCCTTCTCGCTGCTCTCTTTCTCGGCCTTGTCCTCCAGATCGCCCAGGTCAAGTTCGCCCTTGGCTACAGACTGCAGCTGTCTGCCGTCGAACTCCATCAGACTAGTGATCAGCCACTCATCGACCCGATCGGAGAGCAGCAGCACCTCGATGCCCTTCTTCTTCAGCACCTCCAGGTGGGGGCTGTAGCGTGCGGCTGCCGGGGAGTCAGCGGTGATATAGTAAATCTTCTCCTGCCCCTCCTGCATGCGGCTCACGTAATCGGCCAGGGAGACGGTCTGCTCATCCTGCTCGTTATGGGTCGAGACAAAGCGCAACAGGCCGGCGATACGCTCCTTGTTGGCGTAATCCTCCGCCGGCCCCTCCTTCAAGACTTTGCCGAACTGATCCCAAAACGCCTGATAACTCTCCTTCTCCTCTTCGGCCATCTTCTCCAACGCACCGAGAATACGCTTCACATTGGCCTGCCGGATGGTGTCTATTTTGCGGTTGTGCTGCAGGATCTCGCGGGAGACGTTGAGCGGCAGATCATCCGCGTCGACCACACCCTTGACGAAGCGCAGATAGCGGGGCATCAGCTTGTCCGCCTCGTCCATGATAAAGACCCGTCGCACGAAGAGCTTAACGCCGTGCTTCTGATCCCGATCCCAAAGATCGAAAGGGGCCCGCTTGGGTATGAATAGCAAGGAGGTGTATTCATTGGTGCCCTCGACCCGGTTGTGTACATAGGTCAGGGGTTCCTCGAAGTCGTGGGAGACGTGCTTGTAGAACTCGTGGTACTCCTCCTCGGTGATATCGGCGCGGTTACGCATCCACAGGGCGGTGCCCTTGTTGACGCGTTCGAATTCCGGGGTCTCCGGTTTCTCCTCGCCCTCGCCGTAGTGCTCCTTCACCATCTCCACAGGAATAGTGATGTGGTCGGAAAACTTGGCGATGATGCTGCGCAGGCGATAGCTGTCCAGGAACTCCTGTTCGTCCTCGCGCAGGTGCAGGATCACATCGGTACCGCGGCTTGGCTTGTCCACATTCTCGATGCTGTAGTCGCCCTCGCCCGTCGACTCCCAGCGCACACCGTGCTCTTCACCGAGACCGGCGCGTCGGCTCAGCAGAGTCACCTTATCGGCGACAATGAAGGTGGAGTAGAAACCGACGCCGAACTGACCGATCAGTTCACTGTCCTTGGCCTGGTCACCGGACATGGACTCGAAAAACTTGCGAGTACCGGAACTGGCGATGCTACCGATGGTCTCGGTCACCTCCTGACGGCTCATGCCGATGCCATTGTCGGAGATCGTCAGCGTGCCTTGCTCCTTGTCGAAGGTCACCTGGATTCTCAGTTCGCTATCTTCCTCGAACAAAGCCTCGTCGGTGAGCGCTTCGAAGCGCAGCTTTTCCGCGGCATCCGAGGCGTTGGAGATGATTTCGCGCAGGAAGATCTCCTTATTGCTGTAGAGGGAACGAATGACCAGGTTCAACACCTGGCTGACTTCGGCCTGAAACGTCAGGGTCTCCTTTTGGGCTTCAACGGTCATGGTCTTTTCCGGTCTCCAAGTCTGCAATGGATATATCAATACCAAATAGGGATTTTTCAATCCCGCGCTATATGGGGATTAGGCTGGGGAAATTCAAGCCACGGAATCGGCTGAGCCGATTCCGTGGGGTTTGGGGATGCGAACCGGAATCAGAATGTGGCGGTGAGATAGAGGCTGACGCTGTTTTCGTCGTAGCTATTCACCTCGGTCTCCGCATCCCGTTCCAGATGCGCCAGTCGCATGCCCAGAACGGTGCTGGTACCCAGTTGGTAGCTGCCGCTGACGGAGCTAACCCACTCTTTGTAATTGAGCAGCTGCTCCTCATGGTCGTTCCAACTGAGCTGCAGGTAGCCACTGGTTCGCTGGCTGATTTCGCGTGTCAGGCCGGCGGTGAAATTCACGTCCTGCGTGTTACTCACCGCAAGCGCATAGATGCGATCGGTCTTGCTACCCCCCAGGGAGAGTGTGGTTCTCCCGGTAGCGAGGGTGAAATCGGTGGCGAACCGCTCCAGTTCGTAGAACTCGGCGCTGATCGCGGGGGCACCGCCGCGTTCCACCACTGGGGGATTCTCCAGCACCGCGTCACGCACCAGATTGCCGAAGGCGTCCTGACGCTGGAATAGCGTGGGCCGCAGCAGTTCATCCCGGGCGCTGGTGTAGTCCCTCTCATAGCTGGCGGTCCAGACGGTGCGTCGGGAAAAATGGGAGAAGTCGAGATAGTAATCGTTGCCGAACGCCCGCTCGCCGCCGCCGATGGCAAGGCGGGTTCTCTGGTTAGGGGTATAGATAACACCGACACTCCAGAGCGAATCGTCGATGTCCTCATTCAAGGCAAGCTTGTACTCTTCGTAGCCGGCGGCAAATGCCAGCGCCCACTGGCGGCTCAGCTGCTGTGCGAACTCGGCCCGGAACTGGCTGACCTCGTTATCCTCTTCAATATTGTCGTAGTCCACCAGATTGTGCATGGCGGAGAGCTCCCAGACCTGACTGCTAAAGGCAGTACCACTGCCGAGCACCAGATCGGCGCGCTGGCCCATACTGTCATCCAGGCCATCCGCCGAGTAGTTGACGGTATCCACGCTATAGCGGGCCTCGAACAGGCTGATATTACCCATGCGCGCCTTGAAGTAGGGGCTGATACCGGCGGTGTAGACCTCGGTGCTGTCGCCGCGTCCGGTCAATCCGCCGATACCCGTGCGTCCGGTGCTGGTGATATTGGTCATATCGGCCGTGGCCCAGCCATCCAAATAGACATGATCCTCCATCAGCTCCACATTCCCGTCGCCACGCAGGAAGTGGATCAGTTCGTCATCCTCGGTATCCTCCCAGTAGCGGCGATACTCAGGGGCATAGTTTAGATCGATCCTCGCCCTCGCCCCTTCGCGATAGACTGAAATGCTTGGCCGCAGTACCGTGACCGATTCGCTCTCTGTGTTGTCATGAGTCAGAAACGCATTGTCCGTATGGTTCTGCTCCAGCGTGACGGCCGGAGCAATGATCCAGTCGGATGCAGCTGTCGCCAGCGAAAACGTCGAGAGTCCGAGCCCAGCAAGCAGTGGGGAGATTTTTTTCAGTTTGAGCATCGTGTTCATACCAGCAATTTCCTGTGAATTTTGCTTAGGGCCTGTTAACAGGCTCTAGGGCCTGTTAACACTAATCCAATACGCCCTGTTGGGCCTGAAAAAGCGCCAATCAAGGCGCGAGGAGCGAAGTTTGGTTATTCCAAATGAGCGACAAGCAACGCCGAGTGGCGCTTGTTCAGGCTCAACCCGAAGGGC
>JBNKOL010000051.1:0-40783 GCA_050294655.1 Sedimenticolaceae bacterium | reverse complement strand
TTGGAGAAATTCAAAACAGCACGAGCAGCAATCGGCGCTACACATTGTAGCCTGCCGCTGGCGTACTCCGCGTCAGTCCAGCGGAAGATTTTCATCCCAATCTTGTGAAGCCGATGTTACGATCCATGCGACAGGAGACAGCTCGCAATACTACCATTCAGTCTTGGCGCAAAACCTGTACTCGCCGTTGTGACCGATTCGGTTAGCGCCCATTAGGGAAACCTGAACGGACAGGAGTCTGGGATGTCGATCACCCAAGCCAAACGTCAGATCCGCATCAACACCCCACTGGGGACAGATAAGCTGCAGCTCGCCAGTTTCTACGCCAATGAAAATCTCGGGCATTTGTTCGAATACCATGCAGAGCTTTTGAGTGATGATGGTGCCATTGCGCCGGACAATCTATTGGGACAGCGGGTCGATATCGAACTTGATCTGCCGGATCGAAGCAAGCGCCACTTCAACGCCTTTGTCAGCCGCTTCACCCTGATCGGCGAGTCGGGCAACCTCTGCCGCTATCATGCAGTACTCCATCCCTGGCTTTGGTTCCTGACCCGCACCAGCGACTGCCGCATCTATCAGCACAGGACGGTGCCGGAGATTATCAAGGAGGTATTCGACGACAAGGGATTCACCGAATACGAGCAGAACTATGGCGAGAGCTACCGTACCCGGGAGTATTGCGTACAGTACCGTGAGACGGCTTTCGATTTCGTCAGCCGGCTCATGGAGGAGGAGGGGATCTACTATTTTTTTCGCCACGGCAAGGACAAACACACCCTGGTTCTGTGTGACAACTACGGCTCTCACAAACCGCTGCAGGGGGATAGCAAACTACCCTTTCACGCCAAAACCGGCAGCGGAGGTCAACGGGGCAAAGAGAGCATCACCCGCTGGCACATGAGCAAACAACTGCAACCTGGCCGCTACGCACATACCGATTACGATTTCACAAAACCCAGAGCCGCACTCATGGCCAACGCGCCGATGGCGAGAGGCCACACACACGCGGACTACGAAATCTTCGACTACCCCGGTATCTACGACCAAGCCAGTGACGGCGAAAGCTACGCCCGTAGCCGCATCCAGGAGCTGCAAGCCAGTCACGAAGTCATGCAGGGGGAGACCGATGTGAGAAGGCTCGCGGTCGGTGAGTTCTTTACCCTTAGCGACCATCCACGAAAAGATCAGAACCGGGAGTATCTGATCACCGCCACGACCCACCAGCTTCACAATGACATGAACGAGGCCGGTTCACAAAACGCTGACGGCGACATCTACCACTGCGAATTCTCTTGCATCGACAGCAAAGAGAGTTTCCGTACCGCGCGCACCACCCCGAAGCCCACCGTACAGGGACCGCAGACTGCCGTGGTGGTAGGACGCGCCGGCGAAGAGATCTACACCGACGAATATGGCCGGGTCAAAGTGCAGTTCCACTGGGACCGTTACGGCGAGTCGAACGAAAACAGCTCCTGCTGGGTGCGCGTGGCGCAGATATGGGCGGGCAAGAATTGGGGCGCCATGAGTATTCCGCGCATTGGCCAGGAGGTGATCGTCGAGTTTCTCGACGGCGACCCGGACCGCCCCATCATCACCGGCAGCGTCTACAACGCCGAACAGATGCCCCCCTGGGGCCTACCGGCGAATCAGACCCAGTCGGGCATTCTCAGCCGTTCCACCAAGACCGGCACCCAGGAAAACGCCAACGCCCTGCGCTTCGAAGACAAGAAGGGGGAAGAGCAGCTCTGGCTGCATGCGGAGAAGGACCAACTCACCGAGGTCGAGAACGACGAAACCAAATGGGTCGGTAACGACAGAACGAAGACCATCGACGGCAACGAGACCACCACGGTACACAAAAACCGCACAGAGACGGTGGATCAGAACGAAACCATCACCGTGCACCAGAATCGCACTGAGACAGTGGACCAGAACGAGACCATCAATATCGGCGCCAATCGGACCGAAACGGTGAGCCAGAACGAGTCCATTACCATCGGCGCCAATCGCACGGAAAATGTCACCGGCCACGAAACCATCGGTATCGGCGGCAACCGGGAGGTTACCATCAGCGGCAACAAGATCGAGACCGTCACCCTGGGCAAGGCGGAGACCATCGTTGCGGCCAAGGCGCTCAGCACCGGCGGCGCCTACCAAGTAACGGTCGGCGGCCTCATGAACACCACCGTCGTCCTGATGCAGTCGGAAGAGGTGGGGCAATCAAAACACGTGCTGGTCAAACACACCTTCAGCATCCGCGCCGGTGACGAATTCAAGATCGATGTCGGCAGTGGCGCCTCGAGTCTATCGATGAAAAAGGATGGCTCCATCCTGATCAAAGGCAAGACCATCAAACTGGAGGCCTCGGATCATATCTGGGCCAACGGTAAACTGGTAGACATCAACTAGGGTCTGTCAACGCAAATCTTATAAGCAAAGATCAGCGATATGGAGTTTCGCAACCATACCCCTTTTCCCGCCTTGGCTTTTGCTGGCATCGACCAGCTCGACCAGGAGTTCCATGTGGTGGTTCTGCGCCAAACCCTCACCTGGAACGATCAAGGCCAGCTGCGTTACCTCGACGAACAACCCCCACTCTGCGAGCAGGACAGCCACTTCGAAGACGACCTCAGTGCCAGCGTGCGCCAGGAGTCCGACCTCTGCCACTACAAACCCCAATGCGACGTCATCGTCAACGCCTTTGCCCATACGCCACGGGGCCTGCCAATGGCGCGTTTCCAAGTCGGCCTCAGAGTGACCTGTCCCGATGAGTCGGCGGAGCCGCCTCCCCCGCCACAGGGCCTCAACCCGCTTCAGGCTCCTTCCGAGGCTCAACGCCAGGCCTGGCTGAGCGAATGCGAACAGGCGCGTCATAACCGCATGCCCGGCCCAATCCTGATCGACAAGCAGCTGATGGTGACCGGTCCGCGCTGGTTCGTCCGCCGCGCCGCACCATTGCGTTGGCTGGGCGGTCTGTTCAAGGCGGCCAGCTTCGGACTGATCGGCGGAAACGGTTGGCATCTCAGCGCCCCAGAACCCATCACCCACACACCGCTACGCAACGAGATGGCCTTCGGCGGCGAGTGCCGTATCGATGTGGTTGATGAATCGGCCGGTCGGGTACCGAAGCGCCACCGCCTGACCCCAGAGCAACAGGCCGCCCACCCCGACGCCGAGGCCCCGCCGGAACAGCATGCCCTGGCCCACGAGGCCTTCGCACCCAATCCCATCGGCCGGGGTTGGACCCGAGACTGGTACCTCAAAGCCAGAAGAATCAAACGCCTTCCCGCCCCCCAAATCGAACACCCCAGACACCCCATCCACGAGCGCCACTTTCGATTGGCGCGGCGCGGCAAACTCAGCGAGCAGGAAGGCGCCGACCTGTTAGCCGGCCTTGGCATCCGCCCCAAGACCCACCCCGAACGCGCCAAGCTGGTCGGCACCATCGACCAGGCGTTCATCGAAAGCGAGGCCTGGCTGCCGGACGATTTCGACTTCGCCATCTGGAACGCCGCCTGGCCCGACCAGCAGACCGATTACCTGATCGGCAACGAGATCATCGAACTGACCAACCTCTGCGCCCCGGGCACACCGGGTGCAGTACGGGATCAACAGGGCAATACCCGCCTGAAACTCCAGCTGCCCGGTGACCTGCCCTTTGTTCTGGTGCGCTACGAACAGGGCCAGATCGGTGAGCTCTCGACCCAGCTCGATACCCTGATCATCGATCCGGAGCAAAGGCGCCTGAGCTGTGTCTGGCGCGCCACCCTCGATGTGGAACCGGAGGTGCGGGTATTGGAGGCCCGCCTGCTGCTGAAGCCGGAGGTCGACGCCTTCATCGCCCAGGCGGAACATCATCCGCCCCCGGAGACGGCAAATGGCTAAGTTCCTCGGCACCCGCAAACAGGGCATATTCAAGGCCATCTGCACCGCCCCCAGCATCAACAAAACCCCGGTGGGCAGCAGCCTGGTGCCCATCCCCTACCCGGTGATGCACGACCTGGGCAACAGCGTGGGGGTGATCAAAAACGTGCGCCTCAACGGCCGTCCCGCCTATGTGCTGAAGAAGAGCACCCAACCCAAGTGCAAGGGCGACAACGCCGGGACCGGCAAGGGGATCAAGAGCGGCACGGTCACCGGCGAGGTCAAACCGGTGCAGGGCTCCGGCTCGGCACACATCACCGGCCAACCGGTGATCCGGGAGATGGACCCCTGCACACTCAACGGCGGCAACTGCCCCGGCATCTACACCACCCAGCCCGTTGCCGCCGGCTCGCTGGCCGGGGCCAACCCGGCGGTCAAGCCCGAGACCAAGAAGGAGTCGAGCTGGTTCAGCTGGAGCGGCCTCACCCACGGGCTGCTGGATGTGGCCAGTTTCATCCCCGTGGTCGGCACTGTCGCCGCCGCCATCGACACCGGACTCTACCTGGCCGAGGGCAACTACGAGGAGGCCGCCTTCGCCGCCACCGGCCTGGTGCCCGGCGGCAAGGTGGCGGGCAAGCTGGCCAGGGGGGCCCGAATGGCCCTGAAGGCCAGCAGAAGGGCACGCCGGGCCGGCAAGGTCAGCAAGCTCACCAAACGCGCCCGCAAAGCGCGACCCCGTAAGCGGGACGGCTTCAAGGTCAAGGGCAAGAAACGCAAAAAGAAGAAAGACAAGCCCTGTAAAAAATGCCCGAAAAACAAGGGGCCAGCTGGCAAAGCCGTCATGAGCACCTTCCCGGTTCACTACGGCACCGGCGAAGAGCTCCTGGAACAGACCGATTTCGAGATCAAGGGCGAGAGCCCCTTCGACTGGACCCGCAGCTACCGCTCCGGCTCCGAGTGCGAGGACTGGAGCCTGCTGGGGGCCCGCTGGGCCACCCCCTACACCGCCTGTCTCTCCCTCAGTGTCAGGGGCATCGTCTACCATGAGGAGAGTGGTCGCGCCCTGCGCCTGCCCCCGCTGGCCGTAGGCGCTGAACACGACAACGGCATCGAGGGCTTCATCCTGCGCCGCGACAGCGACACACGCTTCACTCTCACCTGGCGCGATGGCAGAACCGACACCTTTGAGCAGGGTCCCGACGGTTGGCTGCCCCACGGCTACGATGGCGCCAACGCCATGCGCAAACCCCAACCCCCTGAGCGGGCTGCCCGCTGCTACCTCACCCGTAGCACCGAACGAGATGGTCGTGGCATCACCATCGAACGCCTCCAAGACGCTCACCCCGGCGAACCACTGCTGCGCCTGCGCGGTGACAACGGCCTGTTGATCGAGGCCCTGCGGGACGAAGCCTCGCTTGACCCACAAAACTCCGATCCAGACGGACCACCCCGCATCGGCCGTGTCGAGCAGATCCTCCCCGACGGGCGCCGCATCTGCCATGTAACCTATCGCTACGAATCCGAGCCCGTCGCTCCCAAACCCGCCTATGCCACGCTGCCCGAAGGCCACGAAACCTTTGAGACCTTGCCTCAACGCTACAACCTGGTGGAGCAGTCCAACATCCTTGGACACAGCCGCCGCTACGGCTATCGTCACCACTTGCTGCTCCAATACAGCAACTACAATGGCTTTAGTTACCGATTCAGCTGGATCAGCCTGGCACAACTGCGCGAGCGTTGGGCCGGCAGCCAGCTCGACGCGAAAGAGCTCGCCTCCCTCCACCCTATCACCCTATACAACAGCTACCAGGCTCGGGCCACCGGTAGCGTGGCCGAAGACGGCAGCGATCGCTGCCTGATCGAGTACGTTGATGAGGATACCAGCCGGGTCACCGAGCCCGATGGCGGGGTACTGGAGTACACCTTTGATGAGAATTGGCTGGCCACTGAAGTCCGCCGCATTCCGGCCGACGGCGGCCCCGCCCAGTCCCTCGGGCGCCGGGAGTGGGATGAAAACACCAACCTCACCGCAGAGATCGATGCCGAGGGCAACACCGCGCGCTACACCTACGACCAGGCCGGCAACCTCAGAACCGTCACCAACGCCCTTGGCTATACCACAACGATCACCCACGACGACCACAACCAACCGGTGGCCGTCACCGATCCCCTGGGCAACACCCACCATCATACCTATGACGAACGCGGCAATATGGTCGCAAGCCGTGACCCATTGGGCCACACCACCCGCATCGACCACGACGACTCAGGCCGTCTAGTCCGCTACATCGACGCCAAGGGAGGTGTCAACAAACTCGAATACGACCCACAAGGCCGACTCACCGCCTCTACCGACTGCTCCGGATGCACTACGCGATACGCCTATGACGAGGAAGGAAGGCTCTGCGCCGTAACCGACCCCCTGGGCCAACTCACCCGCTACTTTTACGATCCACTCGGTCGCCTGCTCCAGGTCACCTACCCCGACCAGGCCAGCGAGCACTTCGCGTACGACTCGGAGAGCAATCTCACTACCCTCACCGACGCCAACGGCCAAGTCACCCGCTATCGCTACAACGGCCATGGTCTGCCCGTCGAGCGTATCGACGCCAAAGGTCAGACGCTGCGCTACCGCTATGACAGCGCCCTGCGCCTTGTAGAGCTGGTCAACGGCAACGGCGCGTTTTACACCCTCGCCTACAACGCAGAGGGTCGTCTGACCAGCGAGACCGGCTTCGACGGCAGGATCACAATTTACGCTTACGACTCCACCGGCCAACTTATCAGCAGCGAGTGTGGTGGCGCACGCACCGTGTACCACCGAGACCCCCTGGGCCAGCTTCTGACCAAACTCACACCTGAAAGCCACAGCCGCTACGCCTACGACCCCTTGGGTCGGCTTACCGCCGTGCGCACCCCCCAAGCAGAGCAGCGCTACGCCTATGACGCCGCCGGTAGGCTTATCGAGGAGCGCCACCTCTACTCCCTGGAAGCGGGCGAGCCACCCCAGCAATACCGCCCCAGCGCCGCTTTCAAGCTTCAGTACGAGTACGACCCCCTAGGTAACCGAATCCGGATCCGGCTGCCCAACGGACGGGTTGTCGACACGCTGCGTTACGGTTCCGGCCACTGGCACGCCACGCGTTGGTCCGGACGCAACGTCGCCGACCTGGAACGCGATGCCTTGCATCGGGAGACCACCCGTCAAATAGGTCAAGCCCGGGAACGTCTCACGCTTCACAGCGACTACGACCCCCAGTCCCGGATTTCCGAGTTGCGCCTCACCCGCAGTAGAAAAACGCTGCGCAAGCAGCGCTACAGTTACGACTTGGTGGGCAACCTCGTCCGTATCGACGACCGCCAGCGGGGGGACACCCGCTATTCTTACGACCCCATCGGCCAACTGCTCAGCGCTCTACATCCCGACCTCGAGGAGACATTTGCTTTTGATCCTGCAGGTAACCTAATAGATGAATTGGAGGCAATGGAAGAGGAGAGAGATAAACCCAAACCCGACCATCAGGCATCCGCCTCTCAGCGCAACGCTCTCACCTTCGTTCACCAGAACCGTCTGCAGCACTACAATCTGTTCAACTACGAATATGACGTTCTGGGTAATACCGCAATCAAACAGATCAGGCTGCTTCCCGGGTTCCGCTCCAAGGCCGCCAACGAGACCGCTACGCTTAATCTCGTCCACAATCGAGAGAACCGTCTGATTCGAGCCAAGAAGCAGTGGAACCAGGCAAGTATTTCAGCGCACTACAGCTACGATGCTTTCGGGCGGCGTATCGCCAAGACAGTCACCGAAGAGCGCTGGGAAGAGCCCGAACAGAAGGCTCGGACCGCCAAAGACTCCCACCCCACAGCCACCTGGTTTGTCTGGGACGGCGATAACCTGATCCAGGAGATCCACCAGGACAGGACAGTCACTTACCTCTACGAACCCGAGAGCTTCGTACCCTTGGCACGGATCGAATCAAGCGAAGGGCAGCAAGCCTATCTTCCCACCACCATCCACATGCCCCCGGTCACCGACTGGGAGATGTTGGAGCACACGCTCAAATGCGAGTCCCATGTCCGGGAATGGCGGCGCCACCAGACATGGAAAAAGGAAAAACTCCATCAGAAAGAATGGAAAGTGCGCTTGCACCAGGCACTGCAGACTGCAGACCGGGACCATATCCATCACTACCACTGTGACCAACTGGGCACTCCGCAGGAGCTTTATGACGATAACGGCGAGCAGGTCTGGTCGGCGAAGTATCAGGCGTGGGGGAGAATCTCTCATTATGGGAAGCGCAAGATAGAACAACCGCTGAGATTTCAAGGCCAGTATGAGGATAGTGAGACAGGGTTATACTACAACCGATTCAGATACTATGATCCAGATACGGGAAGATTCCTTGAGTCGGATCCTGCGAGATTGGCTGGAGATTTGAATAGCTACAGTTATGCTCGCGGAAGCCCAACCATGCGAACTGACCCAATGGGACTATGGGCTGGTGTTGATGACGTGTTTACAGGACCATTTGACGAGATATTGGTAATAGGTGGCCTCATAACATGGCTATCCAGCTCTTCAGGGACAAAATCAAACACGACCACAGGCACTAAAAGCGCCACAAGCACCACTCAATGCGAGAGCTGCAAGACACGATATCCACTATATGTATTGTGCTCAAGGCTAAGGGGATATAACTTCAACAGAATGCGAGAAGCAACCGAAGCGTTCCGAAAGATTGTTGGTGAGGACATACGAACACACAATCCAAGCCGCGCAACCGGCGGCCCATGCGCAGGCACACCAGGGGCCGGCACGCATTGGAACATTCGACCAAAGAGGGGAAGCGAGAGGCTTGGATCGATAACCTCTTGCACTTGCTGCGAAGACACCCCATCAGGACCAATTTTGCGAGAAAAATTCAGAATACACCTCTAATGGGGCGCATCACAATCTATCATGCGCTACACTTTGAATCGTAAATTCGAGACACGCGAGCTCATATTGAATCAATTGAACCCAGCGTAACGACCATGCCTAACACCTCCGACAACCTTTTAGACTGCATGTTTGAACTTAAGACTAGAATTTACCATTTTTTCAGTCCTGACTATGAATCCATTTTCAACACCGCACACCATGGCTTAAGTGAAACCGAAGTAAAAACGAGCCTGTTAGGTCTCTTCGGGTCCGGATATATAGAATTCACAGACACGAGCGGCCACAGGCCGATCCGCCAAGTGTCGGCCATTACAGAGATGGATGATAATTGGCTCGTGTCGCTGACCAACAAAGGCGGCGAACACTGGGAAGCTATCCATTTACCTGATTGGTCAAAATACTTGAGCGTCAGCACTTGGTTCCCGGATGAACAGGCGGGCGAGACCATCACTATTGAAGGAGGATCCAAGGAGATTGTTGATTATTTGATTCAATCGCTACAAACAAAAAGCGGACAGATTTTCAAGCAAAGCAAAATAGAGAAAGTCTCTCCATGGAATGCGACCTATTGGAAAATTTTGGAGGTTGGGTACACCGCTCAAATAGAAAGCGCAGGCACTCTATCTGAAACAATAGCAGCCATCACTTCACAAATTCACTGGAAACAATAACGAAATACAAGCGAAAGATCGAGAAAGATAGGAAAGATAGGAGGTAGGAAAGATAGGGAGGAAAGATAGGAGAGGAAAGATAGGACACCCATCTTTGAGGAAAGATAGGACACCCATCTTTAGGAGGAAAGATAGGACACCCATCTTTAGATCTTTAGTCGAAAGGACGAAAGATAGGACACCCATCTTTTGGAAAGATAGGACACCCATCTTTTATTTTTATCTTTTATTTGACAGAACAAAACGTCGTTTAATAATATTATGTGCTAATTACAGCCAAGGAGGGCTAATAATGACACGCGCACGCCGAGAGATAGTCGATCTTGAAACCACACCGTACTACCATTGTATTTGCCGCTGTGTCCGAAGGGCATTTCTCTGCGGCCAAGATAACTTCAGTGGCCAAAACTACGCACACCGTCGCTTATGGGTACTTGAGCGATTAAAAACGCTCGAATCCATATTTTCCATTGATATTTGTGCCTACGCCATCATGTCAAACCACTACCATCTTGTACTGCGTGTGTCACGTCATGAGGCGCTTCAGTGGTCAGAGCAGGAGGTTATTGGGCGATGGGGGAAACTGTTTTCACTACCGTTGTTGGTGGATAGCTATCAGGCGGGTCGCAACATGACTCATGATCAGCGGAAAAAAGCAAAGGCCATCATAGCGCTATGGCGAGAGCGCCTGAGCGATCTCTCCTGGTTCATGCGCAGCCTCAACGAAGAACTTGCCAGACGCGCCAATGCGGAGGATGGTTGCAAGGGCCGTTTTTGGGAAGGCCGATTCAAGAGTCAAGCCCTGCTTGATGAGGCAGCCGTACTGACCTGTATGAGCTATGTGGATTTAAATCCGGTAAGGGCAGGCATGGCCGATACTCCTGAAACCTCAGATTTCACCTCTATTCAGCAAAGAGTTCGTGAAGTATCAAAAAGAAAGACTAAGAAACAAACCCAGGACAAACCAAGCTTGGTCCCACTAAAGAGTCAAAAGCAAACACATCACCCAAATGCCTTTGTTTTTACGATAAAAGATTACCTCGAATTGGTTGACTGGTCAGGCCGGGCAATTCGAGAAGGTAAGCGGGGAGCCATTTCAACAAATCATCCCCCGATTCTCCAACGACTGAAACTTGATCCTGCTCGTTTCATTCAGCAAATGCAAAAAGGTGGGCAGGATTACCATATAGCCGCCCTCGGACATGTCGTGCGATTGCGAGAAGCCGCCGAACGGCTTGGACGGCGATTTCTCAAGGGCCATAGTCAATCAAGAAGACTATACCTTCTGGGGGCATAGTTTCCGACGGTTGAGGAATCTGACTAAGGTGAACTTAATTTGGCCACCTGATTATGGGTAACCCTATCCCAGTACAATAACCCAATGATCGTTTATTGCAGGTTAATAACACTTTTTAAGATCCCAGCAATAGCTCGCTGATCCATTATACCGCCAGGTGCCGTCTATCCATTTACCACCGACGAGGCCCAATCCCTGATTGTTCATCGGCAGACCCAGTGATGGATGCTCGAAAAGACGCGCACCCGCTTGATTGAGAATCGCACCCTTCCGGTCCGCATGGAAACGCAGAACACGATCGGTAGTGATCGTATACACCCCTGCCGTCCCGGGGCCATAGTCCACATCATAGACGGAAAATGGTTGAAATATTTTGAGCGGCCAAAATACCTTCTGCTTTGGCGATTTGAACTCTTTTATCAGTTGATCCTTTTTTTCAGCCAAATCCCACGCTTTTCCCTTTGCTCCACCGAAACTCAATCCCAGTCCCAAGGAAACACCGCCGAAAAATAGCGGCATCATGACCTGCGCCCTCTCGCTGGCAATCACAAATGTCAGATAATTATAGCCAAAGGCTATCGAAAAGCCGTTCATCCCAACGAATGCAATCTTCCAATCCCGTGCCTTTGTCGTATTTACACCTTTTAAAGCCATTGCCGCATCCTCTCAATTTGCTTTAATCGCATTCCAATCAACCCGAAACCCCAGGCCAGCCAGGGCATTTCACTTGGAAGTACATTTATAACAACCTGATAGTCGCTCAGATGGTATTCCAACACTGTTCAATTGAACCACCAGACTACTTCACATTTTTATCATCGGATCAATTTCAAAATCCATTCAATTACAACCACAACGGAGATAGCTGATCTGAGCCAGGCAATCCCGGATAGCTAGTTCTGGGACATAGCACGAATACGCAACCGGCTCTTCTCATCCTCGGGATCAAACTTCAGCGCATAGCGCCAATAGTTCAAGGCCTTTTTCGGTTCGCTGCGATAGCTGATCACGCCCTTATTGTAGAGTTCTCTGGCGTATTTTTTTCGCGCCTTTTCGATAGCTTGCAGCTGTAGTTCATCGCCATCGGCTGTTTGCTCCGCCATTCCGAGGAAATCCAATGCATCGTCCCATTGTTGCGCCTGATAGGTCTTCTCCGCCTTCGCCAGGCTGACTCCAATCTTCTGCCAGCGCCGTTTATCGTCTTGCGGAGACTTTCCTTCATGACCTTCCAACTCCTGAAGCATCTTCCTGGCATCAATCGGGCGGCTTGTCGCCCGGACAGCCTTTTGTGGCGAGTCGTCATAAACCTCCTCCGAATAGGCATTCTCTAGCTGAGGCTTTTCAGGCTTTTGACGTTCATACCGGCTTTGCCTGGCCAACGTTTGCTTCTTTTTCATCCCCAATAGGGTGCGGCCTTTCTCCTGCCTGCGCAGAGCCGCCAATGCTTGGCGATGATCCGGCTGCAAACCCAGGATCTCCAGGTAGAGTTCCCTTGCCGTGCTCACCCTACCTCGGGAGTCGGCACGCTCAGCCTTTTTCAGCAGGGAGGCCGTTCGCACCTCTATCTTTTTTTCCACCCTGCGCAAGTGTTTCTGAACACTGTAGTCGCTGTGGCCCACGGTCTTCGCCAAGCGGTATTCGTACAGGGCGCGCTGCAGGTCGCCCTGATCCTCATGCAGCGTTGCCGCCCGCAGCCAGGTCAAGGGATTGTTGTAGGCACCGACGATGATCGATTCCTCTTCCCCTCGCCGCACCTCTTGGACACAGCCCGGGAGAGTAAGCATTGCACTTAACAACACAATTGCGCAGGCATGATTTCTCACGAGGCATCCCGTTTCGTATAGACCTCCAGGGCGGCCTTGAAGGTCCCCATATCCCGGTTACCGAAGATCATGGTTCTGCGTAGAAGATAGGGGTAGGCGAAGGCGGGGTTGCCATGGGGTTGAACGGTCAGACCCAAATGCAGTCCATTTACGCGCAGTTCTTCGATGACTTGTGAATTGGCATCCCCATAGGGATAGGCATAGAACTCGACCTTCCGGCCCAAATGTCGACGCAGCAGTGCGGTGGGCTCATTCACCTCGTTACGCAGGCGACGCCGATAGCGGCTCTCACTCTCGCCAGTCAGGCGTTGGGTCAGGTTATCGTGGCTCTTGGAGTGGGACTGGGCCGTGATCACACCGCTTTCGACCATCTCTTGCAGCTCCTTCCAGCGCAGGCCGCCATTGTCGATGTAGTCGCTATAGACAAACAGGGTTGCCTGATAGCCGAACTCTTTCAACAGGGGATAGGCAATCTTATAGATAGAGTGATGGCCGTCGTCGATGGTCAGCACCACCGAGCGCTTTGGCAGGGCGCGCTCGCCGCGCAGAAAGGCTTGCAGATCCTTCATGGGGATCACCCGATAGTCGTGCGCTTTCAGGTAGCTCAGCTGCTCACGAAACTGCGCCGCCGAGACCTCCAGACGATCGCCATGATCCCCGAAACGGTGGTAACAGAGGATCGGCACTGTCTGGTAGCCATGGAAATCGACACCGCTGGGATTGTGCTCCTTGAGCGGAATGACTATCTCACGTCCGGGCTTTATCGGTTTTGGCCCGTTGGCGTCTTCGATCACCCAGTAGCGATTCGCATCACCGAGGAATCGCTTGGCCAGGGAGCGGGCGTCATCCTGCCCCACCTTCACTACGGCGAACTCGTCATCCCGCGCCAGCACCCGGCTCCCTCCCCCCAAACCGGAGAGGAATCCACCGGCACTGCATCCACTCACCAGCAGGGCAACGAAAAACAGTATCGCGAGGTGCTTTCCATGCAACATATCCGAGGGTAGCCCTTTTCTCTATTCAGGTCCGGGGAAGCTCCGAGTGTTTCGTCTTCGGCTGTAGGATACGCGTAGCGTCGTCATCCAAGGTTTCCTTTGTCGCTTCGAAAGTCTCCTCAAGTTTCAACTCCGAGTTCTCAGACGAGGCACCTACCTCCCCTGTTTCCTGCAATTGTGATGCCTGAGTCTCAGCCAACTTCTGCTCATGCGCCTCCTGGGTCTGCGACAACGAATCCGCCATACGGTTGTACTCACGGAACAGGAGACCGAACTCATCTTTGCGCTCGGCCTTGATCCTGTGATTGAGGTTGCCGTGGTAGACATGAGCAAGGGCATTCTTCAAGCGACGGATGGGCAGGCTGATCCGCGCCGCCAGCAGATAGGCGACGATGGCCACGGTCAACACCACGGCTACCAGCAACACCAACATGGTGTAGAAGGTCAGATTCGCCGCCTCATTGAGTGCGTCGCGCGAGATGCCCAGCTGCGCGCTGCCGATATGCTTGTCACGAAACAGTAGTGGCACTTTGAAATCAAACACCTCGGTGTCACCCACTTTGCGCCCCATAATGAGGATATTTTCCCCCTGCCGCAGCACCTTGCCCGCACCGTTCTCCAGTAGCGGCTGTCCCACCTCGGACGGGGCGGTACTGGCGCGAACGATCTGCCTGTGATCGGCGATGCGCAGATAGCTGATCTGCTGCCGCTCCTGGACTTCGTGCACAAAACTCTCCAGGGCCACCCAATCCTCGATCAGCAGCGACTCAACGCTCTCAACGGCGATGAACTGCGCCAGTGACCCCCCGGAGTCCAGCGCCAGGTTGATCATCGCCTCCACCTGTTTGTGGTAGACCAGATAGGAACCGAGGATCATTGCCACACTGACCACCACCGCCATGACGGCTGTCCACATGAAACGCAGCGGCAGGATGCGCGCTGCGCTGCCATGCTGCTCCCTTTCGTCGATCTCATGAATCACCCGGCGCAGTTGCAGCGCCAACTCCTGCCCGGTCTGAAAACGCTGATCGGGTTTTTTGGCTAGCAGCTTGGCGATGATCTTCTGCAGGCTTTGCGGCACATCCCCCACCTTGTCCACGATGGGGGCGGGATCCTCCTTGACGATCTGCAGCAGCAGGGAGGTGAGCGTGGCGGAAGCGAAGGGTTTTTCGCCGGTGATCAGCTGGTAGAGAATCACTCCAAGGGAGAAGAGGTCTGAGCGCCCATCAACCGGCAGTCCTTCGATCTGCTCCGGAGACATGTATTGGGGGGTGCCCAACACGGTTCCCATGATGGTGCGCTGAGCCGTGCCGGCGGTCTCCATGTGGGCGATACCAAAATCGGTAATGCGGATGCCGTCACGCTCACCCAGGGAGACGATGTTGCTCGGTTTTACATCGCGGTGCACGATACCCCGGGCATGGGAGTAGTCGAGGGCTTCGGCCAGCTGGATGCCATAAATCACTGCCTCCCGGATCGTCACTCGGTTACCGGAGAGCATCAGTTTGTCCAGGGTGGGGCCCGCCAGGTACTCCATGGCGATGTAGGGCCCCGCCTCCGCCTCACCCACATCGAAGATGGTCACGATATTGGGGTGGGTGAGCTTACCGGCCGCCTTGGCCTCCTGAACAAAACGATAGCGGTACTCAGGGTCAGCGGCACACTCACCACGCAGTACTTTGATGGCAAGGGTTCGGTTGATCTCGGGATCGAAGGCCTTATAGACGATCGACATCGCCCCTTCACCGATCACTTCGATGACATGGAATCTGCCGATGGTTTCGGGTAATGGATTTCCGCCTTCCATATTCGCCCTCCCTGGGTCCGTTCGGCACAACCCCATCCAGCAGGGACAGACGCCGAGCTTCTCCCTATGCTTCTGCTTACGGCAGAGTGTATCAAATGGTCAAACACGAAAAAATCTCGTTGACGCTGTGCTTGGAATTTAATAGCGTGAGTGTGACCGGCGTGCCAAAAAACCTTGCAAAATCGGCACGCCGATCAGCTATTCAGCACAGGGATCTGAAGCGGAATCACGATTATGGACATTCAACACCTTCTCGATTTGCGCAAGCTCACCCAGGCGATCTCTCGCCAGTACGAATCCAAGCTCAAATCACATCTCGCAACCCTGGCGCCACTGTTTTCACCTCTGCCGCTGTTCGGGGAGTATGCACGGGGAGGTGAAAAATCATCAGGCAGCCATGCTGAGAAGGCCTATCGAGAACTATGCGCCAGATTTCAGTCCATAGCGGAGCAGAAACCCTTTTCCCTAGAGCTCGACCTGACACCCCCCCTGGACCTGTTCGCCGCCACCCCGTCGTTGACCCCCATAGAGTACGCCTACACCGTCCATAGCGGAGAGACAGCTCACCAGATCCGCGTCACCTCTCCACTCAGGTGGACGCTCTCTTATCCTGAGGCCGAACCAAAGCGACTGAGGGAACTGACTACCGACGATCGCAGCCAAGCGAAAGAGACGCTCACACACGCCCTGTTACAAGCTATCGCGATGGCGGTCTTTCTCGAACAACGCCCAGGGCTGACTAAGCTATTCCAGGACCTGCGCTGCCCACTGCAAACCATTCAACTTGATGAGCTTGGAAAGCTGCCGATCATCTCAATCTCCGCACCGATCGGCACGCGGCTGCCGGATGACGAGATCATTCTCCAAAACACCCAGCTGACCGGAATTCCCTCCTTCGAGGAGATCCTCGATATCAATGATATCCGCAATCTGTCCGATCCCGTACTGCAGGAATTTCTCACCATCGCACAATCCCTGAGCCCAGCCATATACAAGCAGGTCACTGACTGATCCTGTTGGCGCCATCATCCCCAACGCCTTAGGACCTGTCATCACGAATCCAATAGGCCTTGTAAGGTGTTACGAAAAACCTCATTTTTCGGATCAATCGAGTTTCTGGCTTATTCACTGCCAACCTGATGCCGCCGCATCAACTCTACATAGTGCTGCGCGGTATAATCGATGATCTCCAACTCCGTGTCGCTGAGAATACGTAGCCGCCTGACCGGACGCCCAAGCCAGAGATAGCCCCCCTGCAGGCGCTGCCCCTGGGGCACCAGCGAGCCCGCACCGATCATCACCGCAGGCTCAAGCACCGCACCGTCAAGAATTGTCGACCCCATGCCGATAAAGCACCCATCGGCGATTTCACAGCCGTGCAGCATCGCCCGATGACCCACGGTCACCCCATCACCGATGCTCAAAGGGCGACCCCCGGGCAGATAACGGCTATCGTGGGAAACATGCAGTACCGAGCCGTCCTGGATATTACTCCGCTGTCCGATACGGATGTGATGCACATCCCCGCGTATGACGCACATTGGCCAGATGGAGCTCTGGGATGCGATACTTACATCTCCGATCACCACAGCCGTATTGTCGACCCAGGCATCAGTGGCAATCTCGGGGTGAAAGGATTCAAAGTGTCGAATATTGGACATGGCAACAGAAAGGGGAGTAGTCGATGGAAATCTTTTTCTTTGTCCTGATCGGGACCCTGGTAGCTATCCTGATCTATGGCGTACTCATTTACAACAATCTGGTGCGCCTGAAACACGATGTCAGTAAAGCCTGGGCGAATATCGACGTCCTGCTGAAGCAGCGGCATGACGAGTTGCCCAAACTGGTCGAGACCTGCAAACAGTATATGCAATTTGAGCAGGAGACCCTGGAGAAGGTGATGCAGGCCCGCTCCGCTGTCAACAACGCAGCCCGACAGGGAGACGTGGGGGCTCTTGGCGTCGCCGAGAGCCAACTGCGCCTGGGCCTGGGCAATCTCTTCGCGGTGGCGGAGAACTACCCCGACCTGAAGGCCAACGAGACCTTTCTACACCTGCAGTCACGTATCACCGGCCTGGAGAACAGCATCGCCGACCGTCGCGAGTTCTATAACGAATCGGTCAATATCAACAATGTCCGCATCGAGCAGTTTCCCGACAACATCGTAGCCACTCGCTTCGGATTCAAGGCGGCCGAACTGCTCGAATTTGACCAGGCTGAGCTAACCGACGTCAGCTTGGGAGCCCTTTTCAGCTAGTGGACCGGCAAAGCCTATTGGGTTAGTGTAAACAGGCCCTCAGGCAACCACACAACTGACACGACGCGGTATGGTTCGTGAAATCACCCAAATGGACTCGGGCGCCTTCTGGTTCTGGTCGGCCGCCCTCTCTGTGCTGGCGCTGACAGCATTCTATTTTGCCTTTCGCAACCTGCATCGGGCGCGCCTGATTGAGGACACACCCACTTCGCGTATCCGCTCCGCCCATCAGGGTTATGTGGAGCTGATCGGCGAGGCGGCCATGATGCGTGGCGAGCCGGTCATCGCCCCCTTGAGCGGCATGCCCTGCTGCTGGTGGCGTTACCGAGTCGAGCGCAAGAAGGACAAAGGCTGGCACGTCGTCCGCAGCGAACGAAGCGAAAGCCTCTTCCTGCTGCGGGATGAGACCGGCGAATGCATCATCGACCCGGAAGGATCGCAGATCACGCCGAGCGAGAAGAGCGTCTGGTACGGCCCCAACGCCATGCCTAGCGCTGGCCCCGACATGGGTAGCGGCACCAGCCATGTTCACTCCTCAATGTTTGGCATCCATGTCTCAGTCAACAGCACTTTCGGCGGCGAATACCGCTATACCGAAGAGACCATCATTCCCGGCGATCCACTCTATGCCATTGGCCTTTTCCAATCGGTGGGCGAGACTGATAGGCAGGCGATACGCGAGGAGATGATCAAGGAACGGCTACGCCAATGGAAGACGGACAAAAGCAACCTGCTCAAGCGCTTCGATCGCAATCGGGATGGTCAAATCGACCTCGACGAGTGGGAGAGTGTGCGCCGATCCGCGCATCAATCGGTAATGCGCGAGGAGATGCGCGAGAGTCAGCAGCCGATCCACACCCTGAGCGATACAGGCTTACAAACCCGACCTCTTCTGATCTCAACCCGGGAAGAGTTCGACATCGTGCGTCGCTTTCGCCTATGGGCTGTCGCCGCGCTGATCGGCTTCTTCATGATCGGCGCCGGCGTGGCCTGGATGCTCACCGTGCGACTCCTCTGACGCGTCACACACCTCGCAGCCGATACTCCCCGTATCAAGGCAAATCCTGACCTGCCGCGGGGTATCCGGGGCTTTTCCCTGACCACCCCAGATGCGAAACTAGCGCTGTTATTTTACCTGGAACGACTCAACGCGATGAAATCTTTGCTCGCCCTGTTTATTTCTCTCTGCGCCGTCAGCGGCGCTCACGCCTACGACCCATTGGCTGATGACGACAAAAACGACTATGTGCCGCCTGAAGCCTGGAAGGAATCGCTGGTCAAGGCGCCGAAGCAGTTCGATCCAGACGATCTGCAGCCCTTTATCCTCAAAGGCGCCACCGATCGCTTCAACTATGCCATTGAGCGGAAATCACTCACTACCAGTGACGATGGGGTGACTCGATACTTGCTGGTGATTCGTTCCGAGCAGGGCGCCGTCAACAGCAGCTATGAAGGCTTGCGCTGCGGTCACAGGGAATACAAGGTCTATGCCTATGGCAGCGGCCAGGGACTGACTCCCCTATCCGGCAGTGAATGGCAGCCCATCCCCAAGGGAGCCAGCGACTATCGGGCAGTCCTCTACGAAGACCTGATCTGCAACCTACAGACCGGCCAAGCCAATCCGCCCAACGCCGTCTTCAACGCCATGCGGTCCAAGCATCAGGTTGACACCCCTTTTATCAGTAGCGGTCGCGATTAGCCCGGAGCAGACCTATGAAGAACCCCCTGCTTGAGATGGAAGGGCTCCCCGCCTTTTCGCAGATCACCCCGGATATGATCGAACCCGCCATCGACCAGATACTGGCCGAGAACCGGGAGCTGATAAAGCGATTACTCGAATCAGGCCAGCAACACACCTGGAAAAACTTGATAGAGCCGTTGGAACAGCTCGATGATCGCCTCAGCCGGACCTGGTCGCCGATCAGCCACATGAACTCGGTGGTCAACAACGAGGCGCTACGCAAAGCCTACAACGCCTGCCTCCCGAAACTGAGCGACTATGCCACCGAAATGGGCCAGAACGCCGCTCTCTGCGACGCCTATAAGGCAGTCGCTGCCAACCGACAGGGATTTGATCCGGCACAGAACAAGCTGCTCGACAACGCGCTGATCGACTTCCACCTCTCCGGCGTCGATCTGCCGCCGGAAAAGCAGCAGCGATACAAGGCGATCAGCCAGGACCTCTCCCGGCTGACCACCAAGTTCGAGGAGAACCTGCTGGATGCCACCAATGCCTGGAGCAAACTGATCACCGACGAAGGCGAGCTGAGCGGCCTGCCTGAATCGGCCCTCGCCCTGGCCGCCCAGACAGCCCGCCAGCACGACCACCCGGAGGGCTGGCTGCTGACTCTCGATTTCCCCTCCTACCTGCCGGTAATGACCTACGCCGACAACCGGGAGCTACGCCGGGAAGTCTATGCGGCCTTCTCCACCCGCGCCTCCGATCAGGGCCCCCATGCCGGCGAGTGGGACAACAGCGAAATCATGGAGCGGATCCTCGACCTGCGGCATGAACAGGCTCAGCTGCTCGGCTTCAGCAACTATGCGGAACGCTCCCTGGCGCGCAAAATGGCCCGCTCCACCGAGGAGGTGATGAACTTTCTCACCGATCTGGCGCAACGCTCCCGTCCCCAGGCACAGCGGGAACTCGACGAGCTGAAAGCCTACGCCGAGCAGACCCACGGCATGCACGATCTAGAGGCATGGGATATCGGCTACTTCGCCGAGAAGCTGCGCAAGGAGCGTTACGACATCTCCCAGGAGATGCTCAAACCCTATTTTCCGGAAACACGGGTGATACCCGGCATGTTCGCCGTGGTGGAGCGTCTCTACGGCATCCGCATCAGCCAGATCGAGGGCGTCGACAGCTGGCATCCCGATGTCCGCTTCTATGAGATCCGCGACCACAACAACCAGCTGCGGGGCCAGTTCTACCTCGATCTCTACGCACGACCCAAGAAGCGCGGCGGAGCCTGGATGGACGACTGCGCCAGTCGCTTCTTCACCGACACCATCGATCAGATCCCTGTCGCCTACCTGACCTGCAACTTCTCGCCGCCGGTAGACGGTCAACCGTCGCTGTTCACCCACGACGAGGTAGAGACCCTGTTTCACGAGTTCGGCCACGGCCTGCACCACCTGCTAACCCGCATCGACTATCCCACGGTGGCCGGTATCAGCGGCGTGGCCTGGGATGCTGTGGAGCTACCGAGTCAGTTTATGGAGAACTGGTGCTGGGAGAAGCAGGCGCTTGATCTGATCTCCGGTCATGTGCAGACCGGTGAACCGATACCCGACGATCTCTATCAGCGCATGCATGAGGCCAAGAATTTTCAGTCGGCGATGATGATGGTGCGACAGTTGGAGTTCTCCCTGTTTGACTTCCGCATTCATCTGGAATACGAACCGGCGAAGGGGGGGCGCATCTACGAGATACTCGACCAGGTGCGCCGTCAGGTGGCGGTGCTCCAACCGCCGGCCTGGAACCGCTTTCCCCACGGTTTTTCCCACATCTTTGCCGGCGGCTATGCTGCTGGCTACTACAGCTACAAGTGGGCGGA
Source organism: Sedimenticolaceae bacterium (assembly GCA_050294655.1). Classification (GTDB taxonomy): domain Bacteria; phylum Pseudomonadota; class Gammaproteobacteria; order Chromatiales; family Chromatiaceae; genus Thiodiazotropha. Next base: position 19,561 of record JBNKOL010000051.1, on the reverse strand, counting down.
AGTGCTCTCCGCCGACGCCTTCTCCCTGTTCGAGGAGCGGGGCATTTTCGATGCCGAGGCAGGCCGCGCCTTTCTGCATGAGATTCTGGAACAGGGCGGATCGAAGGACGCCATGGAGCTGTTCGTGGCTTTTCGCGGCCGTGAGCCCCGGATCGAGCCGCTGCTTCGGCACAGCGGCATCACCGGATGAAGCAATACATCAACCCGGCGACTAAATAGGTTAGGTTTTAGCCGCCGGGTTAATACCGATAATCTACTCTAGCGCAGGCTCTCGAGCAGCATGCGCGCCGCTTCCCGTTCGGCGAACTCCGTCTTCTCTTCCAGCAACGCTTCCAGATCGCTGCGCGCCCGTGCCGGGTTGCCGGCACGGGCATGGGCGGCCGCCAGATGGTAACGGATATCGGCCTGGCCCCGGCCCTTCTCCACCGCTTCTGTCAGCAGTTTGAGTCCCTTATCCACATCGCCACTGTTGAGCAGAATCCAACCGTAGGTGTCGAGCACGCCGGCCAGCTGTGGAGCCTTATCGTAAGCCTTTTCCGCCAGCGGTCGCGCCTTGTCCAACTGCCCCTGCTGCTGGTAGAGCCAGGCCATATTATTCAGCACCACTACGTTGTCGGGTTGTTGCTTGACGATACGCTGATACTCACTCAAGGCGCTATCGACCTGGCCCATGGCCTGTAGCTGGGTGGCGTAACTGGTGCGCACCGTCACGTCATCCGGGTTTTTCTCCAACCATTGCTGCAGCAAATCCAACGACTCGCTGTCCTTACCCTGGGCCTTGAGGGCATTTGCCGTCTTGGTCAGAAAGAGCCGATCCTGAACCAGATCGTAGGCCTTGCGATACATCCCCGTGGCCGAGCCGTAGTGGCCCTGGCGCATCAATACATCCCCCTTCAAGGAATAGCCGCCAGGTTTGTCGCCATGTTCTTTGATCAATCGCTCTGCCTGGGCGATCGCCTTCGCCTCATGACCTTGTCGCAATTCAATATCGCCCAAGGCCCAACGCGCACCCAGATGTTTTGGGTCCTGGTTCAATACGGCAGTGAAAGAGTCACGGGCGCTCCGCAGATCGCCCATCTGAGCCTGCAACGATCCCCGCTTCATCTGCACCTCTGCCAGCGACGGATTCAGTGACAGCAGCTTGTCATAGTTGGCCAGGGCTCGCTTTTGATCACCGGCCGCCAAGGCAGTGTCCGCCGCCAACAGCAACAGACCCTTGTTGTCGGGCGCAATCGCCAGTCCCTCATCGATCAGCTGTTGCGCCACATCGAGTTTACCCTCACGCAGACTGGCATTCGCCAACAGCACCCTTGGCGCCAGGGCGCGGGGATTTCCTGTACGGGCCTTCTCCACCAGCTCCCGTGCGCGATCCGAATCGCCCGCCTGCTCCTCCAGCTTTGCCAGCAATAGCAGAGCCTTCTCGTCGTTAGGCTGTTGCGCCAGCGCTGCTTCCAGTTGCTTCTTTGCCTGATCGTCCTTACCCTCCTCATGATCGAAGCGGGCCAACAGCAGGTAACTGTGAATGTAACCGGGGTCGGCCTTGATCGCACGCAGCAAGTAGTCTCGCGCCTCTGCGCGTTTCTGCATGGCATCGAGGGCAGAGGCGGCAAGAACGTAGCCCAACGGCAATTCAGGACGTTTACCGATCAGCTTGCGTGAAGCATCCAAGGCCTTTTGATAGGCCTTGGCATGCATCTGGGCGGTGATCAGGGCCATCTCTGCCGGCATGAACTCCTTATCGGAGGCAACGATCGCACTGAGATCCGCGATGGCCTGATCATGATCGCCGGAGGCCCAGCGGTTGAGCGCCATCCGGGTTTCGATCTCCTGCGTGCCCGGAGCCAGCTTGAGGGCCTTCTCGTAATAACCCTCGCCGGTGGCATAGTCGCCCATGCCCGTATAAAGACTCCCCAGCATGCCCATCAACTCCGGATCGTTGGGGGCGCTGTCAGCCGCTGATTCGAGCCTTTCGATGGCGCGTTTGGTGTCGCCCAGCTTGAGGTAAGCCTGAGCCAGCAACTTCTTGGCGCGAAGGTTGGTGACATCTTCCGCCAGATAGCTGACCAGGTTATTGACTGCCTGCTCGTACTCACCCAAATTGAAATGAATAGCGCCCAGTAACAGCATGCTGGGGTAGTGGTTGGGTGCCTTCCCCAATACCTCCAGAAGCTGGCTCTTGGCACTTTCGAAGTCGTTGCGCTGGGTGGAGGAGACCGCCTTCAAATATCGAGCGGGTAGGTTTTCGGGGGACTGCGCGAGCACCTTGTCGATCTCAGTGTCCGCATCGTCTGCTTTGCCGCTGGCCAGATAGGCGCGCGCCAGACCCAACCGCACCAGCAAGGAGTCACGGCCCTTCAGGGCTTGCTGATATGCCTCTATGGCGAGTTGCGGTTTACCCTGGTTGAGGGCCAGTTCGGCCTTGTAGATCAGTCCCTGGTAATCCTCAGGCGCCTGGGCCAGCACCGCATCGATCTGGGCGCTAGCGTCAGCAAAGTTTTTTGCGTTGAGCGCTAGACGGATCAGGCCGTAGCGGGCATTGAGATATTCGGGATCGGCCTGCAGTCCGGCCTGAAAACGCTGTTTTGCCTTTTCGAGCTGACCCAACACCATCTGCGCCTCACCCTGCAACACCAGTCCCTGGGCGTCCTTGGCCAGACCGGGCGTAGACTCAAGCAGCTGCAGCGCCACTCCCGGCTCGTTGGTCATCAGGTGCGCCCGCGCCAACGCGATGACTAGCTCGTCATTCCCGATCCCCAGCTCTTGAGCCCTTTGCAGCTCTTTCTTGGCACTCAGGCCGTCGTTCATCTCCAGGTAAGTCTTGCCCAGCAGCCAACGGGCCTGGGCATGGTCCGGTTCCGTTTTGAGTATGTTCTTGAACTCGATCGCCGCTGCGCTCAGCTCGCCCTTCTCGCGATACTTAACCGCCTCATTGAAACGGTCTTCGTTACTGGTGAAGGGATTACAACCTGAAATTAACAGGGCGCCCCCCAGAATGCAGGCGGGCAGTAAGTGTAGCTTGCTTGGACGGTTCAGTGATTTCATGCTTCCCTCACGGTGCTGGCGGCGATTACACGCTTATTATCAGCACGAGAGTCTACCATGAGGCGCAACGCTATGGCTTGCCCACCTCGCTTAGAAGCCGGGTGGTGCCGGCAAGCCGCCCCATTCAGCCGGTGGGTGCCCCTTTCACGCATAGCAAAAGAGATCCAGATATGGCTTTCATTTGCGGACTATCCGCTGAACAGCAATGTGTTACCCAACGTTACGTAGTGGTAAACAGATCGAACAACAGCCAATAGACCAGACTGGCCGCCAACAGCCCGACCAGCATCGCCGGCATACCGATCCGAAGCCACTGCATAGGAGTGATTACCGCTTCCGGCATTCCGCTCTTCTCCGACTCGCTTACCGCGATGATATTCGCCGTGGCGCCGATATGGGTGCCGTTGCCACCGAGACCGACGCCCAACGCCAAGGCCCACCAGAGGGGGGCGATATTCACCCCACTGCTCTCAAGACCAAGAATGATCGGGATCATAGTGACGGTGAAGGGGATGTTATCCACCACCGCGCTCAGAATCGCCGCGACCCACATCAGCAGCAACCCGGTCAGCAGCAGCATCTCCGGGTCCCTGGCGAGTTTCGCCAGTTGGAGGCCAAGCAACTCCAGCAGACCCGATGACTCCACGCCACCAACGATCATGAAAAGGGCCGTGAAAAAGAACAACACCGACCAGTTCACCGTGCTGAACAGCTTCTCTATGTCGGGACGCATCAACAACAGAGCCAGACTGAGTCCGATGAATGAAGCGTAGGCCGGCAGCAGATGCAGGGTATGGTGGATAAAAAACAGCACCACCACCACCGCCAGCGAGAAAAGGATTCGCCGAAGACCCCGGGCGTCCTTGATCGCATGGGTATCGACCAGGGTACTGGGATCGGCGCCGGAATGGGCCAGTTGTTCACGGAAAAGAAACAGCATCAGCCCGACGCTGACAATCCACACCAACAGTACTGGAATGCCCATGTGAATAAGGAATGAGGTGAAACTGATCTGGGCGGCGCTGCCGATCATCAGGTTGGGCGGATCACCCACCAGGGTAGCGGCGCCGCCGATATTGGAAAGCATCGCTTCCGCTATCAGGAAGGGCATGGGATTGATCTTCAGGAGACGGCAGATCAGCACCGTCAGGGGGGCAAAGACGATCACCGTGGTGACATTGTCGAGAATCATGCTGATCAGGCTCACCGCCAGGCTGAGATAGATCAATAACAGCTTGGGGTTACCCCTGGCCCAGTGGGTAATATGTACCGCGGCGTAGTCAAAAGCGCCAGTGGGCCGCAGCAGGGCCACCAACATCATCATGGCGGCCAACAGTAGAATAGTGTTGCCGTCTACCGCCAGAACCGCCGCCTCCTGCGTATAAAAACCCATGGACATGCCAACACCAATCATCACTACGGCGCCTAAGATTGCCGCCGAGGTACGGTGCAGAACCTCGGTGAATATCAGGGCATAGGCCACCACCAGCACGGTGGCGGAGACCCACATTTCAGGTGTGAGGTTATGCATGGTTCTCTATTGTTTATTCGCACCACATGTGGCTGAGGATGGCCTTGGCGATGCTACGGCGAGTGACAACCCCCTGATAATCCTCGCCTTCGCTAACAAAAAGATACTCGGTATTGAACTGCTCCATGATTGCCAGCGCCTTGATCGCATGGAAGTTGGGTGACAGCCGGATAGCGTCTGGAAAGATATACTCATCCACTTTTTTCGCCATCAGCTCATCCGCTTTGATGTGAGGAAAATCGAGATGATCGATATCGTCCCCGAGCAGATGGGCACCATGGATGACATCCGACGGAATGCAGCAGAGCAGAAACAGATGTCGGACCGAGAAACGGCCCGATAGATTCCCTTCAGCGTCCACGAAGGGGATCCCCGGTACATCTTTATCGATGCATTCCCGCAACACTTCGCCCACTGTCATACCGGGATGAGCCACTTTGGTGGGAATCGAAACGAGCTTGATCTTCATGGCGGCACTTCGTCCATCAGAGGTTTCATGGCATGTAACATATTCGCAAACAGGTGGCGATTCTGCCGCTCTTCCCGAGCCAGCAGCTGTTTCATGTAAGCGCGCTGCGTTGGGGCCGTGAAACAGGCCGGACAACTGTCCTGGATCACCGGCAGATCCGCCTCGGCGGCAAAAGCGCCGGTCTGCGTCTCGCGGCAGTAGACCAGCGGACGGATGATACGGATATCCCCCGCATCGTTCAGGTAGTGCGCCTTCATGGTGCGCAGTTGCCCTCCATGGAACAGGGACATCATCAGGCTCTCCGCCAAGTCATCCAAATGCTGGGCGAGTACGAGTACATTGTAGCCCTTCCGCCGGCAAGTGTTATACATGATGCCCCGTTTCATACGCGCACAGTAGGCACAGAAGGAGTCCCCGTCCATACGCTCCCGCGCCTCCTCCATGATCGGTTGCTCGATATAGTGCCAGGGCACGCCCATGCTCTCGTAGTAGGCCTTCAGCGGCGCCGGATCGAACCCCTCAACCTGGGGATCGACAGTCATCACACCCAGAGTGAACTTCACTGGCGCATAGGTTTGCAGATGACATAGTATCTGCAGCAGGGATAGCGAGTCCTTGCCGCCTGAGACCCCCAACAAGAGGTGGTCACCTTCACGGATCATGTCAAAGTCGACAATGGCTTTGCCCACTTTTCGCAACAGGGATTTTGGTGGTTTGGCATAGGTAGTCATCGATGCATTTTGACATGCAGGGACCGTCTCACCAATCACCGCAACTTTGCGCTGAGCGCAATGCACTACGAATCCACAAATCATTTTTAATTTTTTCTTGAATATTCAAGAAACTCTGCTGTGCTTGCTTGTGGTGGATACGGACAGGGAGCCGTTTTCGACTCACCTTGGCAGCGGCGTACCGGCAAACTCCATCACTGAAGAACAACGCATAATCCGCCCTTCCTTCACCCTATATGCCAGGAACCAAAGAGAACTCGTTCATGCAACAAAACGGTAGCATTCTCTTCGTGGACAGTGACACCAACCAGCTCCACTCATTGCAACGCAGCCTACGTGACCAGCGGGATCGGTGGCAGCTGCTCTTCGCCGAGAATGCCGACACCGCACTGGAGCTGCTGCAGCAGGAGCCGGTGGATATCCTGGTCAGTGAATCCCGCATTGATGGAGGTAGTGGCAGTGTACTGCTGAAACAGGTACAACAGCTGCATCCTCTCACCACCCGGCTTATCTTTTCCGGTCTGGCCATGCGCGAACCGGCACAGGAGGTAGTGCAGCATGCGCATCAGTTCATCGCTAAACCCTGCAACAAAGAGACTCTGGTGTCTATTCTGGAGCGAGTGATGCAGCTGCGGAGCATGCTCAACAATGCCCCCATGCGCGAGATGATCAACAGTCTCGGCACCTTACCCAGTCTGCCAGACACCTATACCCGTTTGACACAGACCCTGCGCTCGGAAACCGCCACCGTGCACGATGTCGGCCTGCTGGTGGAACAGGATCTCGCCATGTCCACCAAGGTCCTGCAGATGGTCAATTCCGCCTTCTTTGGACTCGGTCAACGCATCTCCTCGCCTGTACACGCGGTCTCACTGTTGGGCATGGAGACGGTCACCAATCTGGCCCTGACAGCCGGCATCTTCACCCAGCTGAAGGCGTCGCTGGTGGAGTCCTTCCATCTGCAGCTCCTGTGGCAGCACAGCTTGAGTGTGACCGGGCTGACACGGAAACTCTGCGCCGAGTTGGGGATCAGCCGACAGCAGACCGAACTGCCGGTGCTCGCCGGCCTGTTGCACGACCTGGGCAAGCTGGTGCTGATAACGGGTGATACCGAGGAATACCGGCGTATCGTCGACCGCGCCGAGCAGCAAGGTCTACCGCTGCATCTGGCGGAAGCGGAGTCGTTGTGGGCCGATCATGCCGCTGTCGGCGCCTACCTGATGGGGCTTTGGGGACTCCCCTTCGAGGCCGTCGAAGCCGTCGCCCTACATCACAAGCCCGAGTTACAGAGTCTGGAGCACCCGCACAGCCTAGCGGTGTACGCCGCTAACTTGCTGATCCATAATCACACTGATGATGTTCACCGAGCCCACTACCCCACTGACGCGCTTGGGGCCCTGCTTGGAAAAGACATGCTGGATCGCTTGACCACGATCACTCTGGAGTACATGGATGGAGAAACCCCCTGAAAAGGTCCTGCAGGTCGATGATGACCGCAATCTGCTCGATTCCTTCCGCCGCCAGTTCCACAAGTCCCTGATCTACGAAACCGCTACCAGTGGGGCTGACGGTATCCAGGCGGTACGCGATGGCGGCCCCTTTGCAGTCGTCATATCCGACATGATGATGCCGAACATGGACGGTGTGGAGTTTCTCTCCCAGGTGCGCAAGATTTCACCCAATACCGTACGTATCATGCTTACTGGAAACGCCAACCTGGAGGTTGCGATCAATGCGGTCAACGACGGCAATATCTTTCGCTTTCTCAATAAGCCGGTGGAGAGCGATCAGCTCTATCAGGTGATCCTCGACGGCATCCAGCAATACCGCCTGATCACCACCGAGAAGATACTGCTCAACAAGACGCTCAAGGGTGCCGTTAACCTGCTCTCCGATATTCTCGGTCTACTCAATCCCGACAGTTTCAGCCAGTCGACGCGCATCAAACGCCACATCCACACGATAGTGACTTCGCTCGACCTTGAAGATAGCTGGCACTATGACCTGGCCGCCATGTTGTCACAGATCGGCCAGGTGGCCCTGCCGCCTTCGTTGGTCGAAAAGCATGCGAGCGGCAAGGCGCTCACCCATGAGGAACAGCGGCTGTACTCGACTCACCCTTCCATCGGCGCCAGACTGCTCAAACACATCCCGCGTCTGGAACTGGTTGCCGCGATGGTGGAGCAACAGCAGCAAAACGTGCCCCGCATCGACTTCGAGGGCCGGCTCGATAATGCACAGAAAGCGACGCTTGGCGGTCAAATCCTCAAGGTCGCCATCGCATTCGATCAGCTGCTCGGCGGAGGATTGACTGAGAGCGCCGCGATCGCCGTCATGAAGGAGAACCCCGAAGCCTACGACCCGGTATTGGTGGAGATTCTCGCCGCCGGTGCATTGCGGCAGAAACTTAAGGTCATGACCCTGCCGATCAGCCAACTCGAACCCGGGCTGATCCTGGACCAGCCGGTGCAGACCGCAGCCGGGCTGCTACTGATCGCCAAAGGCCAGGTGCTGAGCCCTGCGGTACTGCTACGACTGTTGGCGGCGGATGAGAGCGGTATCGTCTCAGGCCCGATCCGGGTCTTCAAGATCACCCAATTGTGAGCTGGCCACGCCACCTTGGCTCCCACCGAAGAGGCGACCCTCGACAATCACGACCAGGTTGATGATGAACCACGCCAGCAACATGCTGATCAGGGTATGGCTGAAGAAGTGATCGCCAATCGCCATCTTGTAACCCCCCGTGATCCAGCCCACCAATACACCCAGTAGCAGCGCCAAATGACGACGCCTGGGCGTTCTGAACAGGAACGCCAACGACATCAGGGCAAACCCGCCGCTGGCATGCCCGGCCGGAAAGCACTGCTGCCTGCGCGCCGGGCGGGCATCGGAAGGATAAGCCTCCAGCACCCTAACGTAGGGCAACGTACCGCCAAACTGATCCAGTGATTTCGGGCAGGCCACATTGGTCGTGTGCTTGAGGCCCGAGACGCAGAGCGGCACCAGCATCAGCGAAAGCACAACGATGCGTAACCCCCGGCAGTGGTTTTGCCGACAGCGCATACGACGGCAGAATACAAGACTTACGAGCAGGCCCAGGGCAAACAGCACCAGCAAGCGTTTGGCGCCGTCATAGAGCAATAAGCGGGTCACAGGCTCGTTACGACTCCATATCCAAGTCTGTAGCTCTCCATCATAGAGCCATTGCTGAATCCACAGATCGGTCGACGTCAGCTCGAACCAGGCGATACAGAGCAGTAACGCAACGCCGGTGAGCACGAGCTGACGGCTGGGATTCGTTGGAGACCAGCCAGATAGATGCTTCATATCGATGTTGTTATTAATCCGGTACTTATTATTAACCCGACAACTAAATATATTGCCTTCAGGGCTTCAAGCCTACCCTTGATCAAGGCGCGGCTCGCAGAGAAGGGTTGCTCCCTTGTCAAGAGCCGCAACGCAGAGCAAGGGCAGGCTTGAAGCCCCTAACATTATGATTATAAAAGGACAGGCCGAAGCGTGCCTGCCTGCAGACTGCGTTATCAAAACTGGCTGTAGAGAGGGCTACAGCGGCGTTTTGATGCGCAAGCTGTCGGCAGGCACGCTTCGGCTGAAGGTAATATATTTAGTTGCCGGGTTAATAACCCGGCAACGAAGTATGTCGTGTTAATAGAGTAGTCAAATCCTACGGCCAGAGCGCTATGTAGTGGCGTCCTGCGCCTTCTGCTGGGCGAGGGGCAACCGAATGACGAAGGTCGTGCCCACTCCCTCCTCGGTCTCGAAAAAGAGTTGGCCGCGATGTTTACCGGCCACGATATCCTGGGCGATGGCCAGGCCCTGCCCGGTACCCCTGCCGACCTCTTTGGTAGTGAAGAAGGGGTTAAAGATCGATTCGCGTATCGCCTCAGGGATGCCACTACCGTTATCGGCAATACGAACCTCTATCTGTCCGTTGCTCAGGGCACTGCTAATGGTGATCTTTCCCTTGCCCTCTCGTTTGGTGGCTTCAATGGCATGGGCGGCATTGACGATCAGATTCAGCACCACTTGTGAGATTTCCCCCCCCAGACACTCCACTTGCGGCAGATCCTCGGCGAGCTGGAGTTCGGTCTCGGCGACATACTTCCATTCATTCTTGCACACGGCCACCGTGTTGCGAATGATCTTGTTGAGATCCACCGACTCCATGTTGTGTGAACCGGGATGGGCGAACTCTTTCATGGCGAGAACGATACGAGCCACCTGCCTGGCACCCTCAAGCGTCTGCTCAAGGGTCTTCGGCGTCTCGCCTTTAAGATAATCGAAGTCCACATCATTCATGATCCGCTTGACCTCCTCCACTTGCGGCCTCAGCGACTCGATGCTTTCCGCCTGTCGCAGCAGCGTATGGTAGGCATCCAGCAGCATGTTGATGTCCACATTGCTCTCCTGTAGGAAGCGCAGATTCTCCTCGACATACTGGATCGGGGTGTTGATCTCATGGGCAATCCCTCCCGCAAGCTGACCCACCGCTTCCATCTTGTGCGTCTGATTTAGCTGGCGTTCCATGCGGCTACGCTCCTCCTCGGCCCGCTTGCGCTCCGTGATATCGTTGTAGGTGATGACCGCACCGGTTATCTCCTCTCCCTCAATCATCGCGGAAACGGTATAGGTGACGGGAATCAAAAACCCATCTTTGTGCAGCAGGCTCACGCCCTCTTCGCGGCGGAGCAAGCCGTCATTGAGCGTCTCGATCAATACCTTCTCAGCATCTGTCCCAAGGTTGTCTCTCTCCGGCAAAACCAGATCGAGCCAAGACTTCCCAAGCATCTGTTCTGCATCCCAACCCAGTATCCATTCGCACTCGGGGTTGACGAAGGTCATCACACCCGCCTTGTCAACAACCACACAACCCTCTCCCATATTACGCGTGATGCCGCTGAAAAATGCCTCCTGGTGTTTCAGCTCATCGCGGGCCTCTGTCAGCATCTCCCAGTGCTTGTGCAGCTGACGCATCAGGAAAGTGGTGCTGCCGGCCAGCAGCAGAAATCCGCCAACGTGCGTGAACAGGACCAACCGTAGATTCTCAGCCTGAGCCTCAAGGATTGGGCGTGCTTTGACGCTTACACTGATACCGCCACGCAGATCGCCTACCTCAACCCCTTCACCGCCATGACAGGGGAGGCAGTTCTCTTGCATGTACACCGGCCCGATATAGCGATAACGGACTTCCTCATCACTATCCTGTCGTTCGAACAGGAAGTCCCCCGGCTTACGGAAACCCGAGAGGGCACGGGCTTCCCAGGGATCGGCCATATTTTCCGGCTGCATGGGCTGAGGCGAAACAACCCGATAGCCGATCTCTTTCATTACCTGACGCTTGAAGATCTCGGGATCGTTCTGCATCAATATCGGGTTGATCTTGGTCTGGCGAACCATCTGGAACATGATGCTGCCGCGCTCCAGCGCAATATCGCGAACAGCACTATCGAGCCGGTTCAGATTCCACATCAGAGAGAGGGCAACGACGCCAAACCAGGATAGCAGCGGGAGTAACCAGTAATAGCGGCTTTGCAGCAGGCGGATCAACATACCCCGGCTCCGTTCCGTTTCAGGGGATGAGCACCAGCTTGCCCTGGGTATGCCCCGCTTCGATGCGGTGGTGAGCTGCCCCGGCCTGAGTTAGTGGCAGGCTGTCGGCAAGCATGATTTTAAGGCTGCCATTGTCGATGAATTCAGAACAGTTATTCAAAATGGCCAGCTGGTCGGCCCGCGCTTGCGGCAGATCCCGCAGCATCGGCGTCAGCATTAAAGTGAAACCGATGCGCAGGTTGCGCAACCTGGCCTCTTTCCAGTCCACATCGGGACCGGGATCGAGCAGCGTCACCAGGTCGCCATAGTGAGCCGTGGCGGCAATCGACTGCTTGAACACCTCGGGGCCGACTGTGTCGAGAACCACATCCGCACCCAGGTCCTGGGTATGTCGCATCACCTCTTCCAGCAGGTCCTGCCGCCGGTAGTTGATCACCAGATCGGCCCCCAGACTGCGGACGAAATCGGCCTTCTCATCGCAACTGACGGTGGTGATTACCCGCGCGCCCACCTGCTTGGCGAGCTGGATTGCCACATGCCCAACACCACCGGCACCGGCGTGCACCAGCAGGGTCTGCCCCTCGGTCAGATGGGCACGGGCGAACAGGGCCTCCCAGGCAGTGATCAGCACCAGTGGGGCCGCCGCAGCGTGGGCGAAGTCGATGGAGGCAGGTTTGCGGCAGCAGAGCGACTCATCCAGCACCACCTGCTCGGCATAGTTGCCCTGCAGGCCACCCAGACCGCCGTGACAGAACCAGACCTCGTCCCCCTCCCTGAAGGCGCTCGCCTCACTGCCGGTCTCCACCACCACACCGGCGCCATCGCAGCCAAGAATGGCGGGCAGTCCGTCGGGCAGGAAGACGCCATTGCGGCGTATCTTGGTGTCGACCGGATTGACCCCGGCAGCCTCCAGCTTGACCCGGATCTGGTACGGCGAGGTGATCTGTGGGTCCGGCACAGTCTCGAGATTGAGTACCTCCGGTCCACCGGTCTCTCGCATGATAATGGCTTGCATAAATCTCCTCCTGCACCTTGTTCTTCGATTATCCTTATCCTCGCAAAGCGGTCGATTTAGTGAGCAGTACCCTTGCCACTGATTGGAGCCAGCAGTAGATAAGCTATCCAGGCAAACCAGGAGATGGCGAGTATGGCCAGCACCCAGAACAGCTTCTCAGCCCCATTGGTTTTTTGCGAACGCAGGATCAGTAGAATGGGCAGGAGCCAGATAAAAACCGCCAAGGCGAGTGCCCCCACTCCCAGACCCAGCAAAGTTTGCATGCCGACTCCTCTGGCCCGGCATTCAATAACCGGACAGGCCCAGAAAACAATTTTTTTAGTTTGAAGCCCCCATGCGCAATCTGCAAGCGATCATTTCTCACCTGACAGCTCTAAAACAGTGTCGCGACTGCCCAGCCATGCACGGTCCGGTGGTGGTCGGTAACACAGTAGCATCGCCGGCACTGCTTTCCCGGCAAAAAGCCCCGGGAAGGAAATTGCGTGTTGCCATCGCTGGCTCGAAGAGGAGATCCAGCTGCTGCGACCGCGCCTGATTCTGCCGGTTGGCAAGCTGGCAATTACCCAGTTCATCCCGCTGGGAAAACTCGATAGCGTGATCGGACAGGTCCATAGAGTTCACCTGGATGGCTACAGCACTGACCTCATCCCCCTGCCACACCCCTCCGGCGCCTCCACCTGGCACCGCACAGAGCCAGGAAAACAGCTGTTGCAGTCAGCCCTCGAACTGATAGAGCGCCACCCGGCCTGGCATGAGGTGTGTCGATGATATAAAAACCGCGACGCAGAACAAGAGCATGCTTGAAGCCCTGAAGAAGACATATTGAGTGCCGGGTTAATAACTACCCGGCCTCAATTCCCTGTTTGAGCTAGTGCACCTCACTATAGATTCTGTAACATTCAGAGCCATCCCAAAAAGTCGCCAACGAAAAATCACACTAACCAGCGAGGAGAGCGTCATGTCGGAAGAAGTCGGCAAATTCACCATTCAGTTGGAGCAGGAAGAAGACTACGCCTTCCGAGTAAAATTCGATTTAAAGAAGGCGGACGACATTTTGATGGACGAGCCGCCGCCGCTGGGCGAACGCAATGGTCCCAACGCCTCTCGTCTGCTGGCCGCCGCCGCCGCCAATTGCCTGAGTGCCAGCCTGATGTTCTGTCTCGCCAAGGAGGATGTGCCAGCCCGGGCGGTGAAGACCGAGGCCACCTGCACCATGGTGCGCAACGACAAGAAACGGCTGCGCCTGGGACGCCTGGACGTGCGCATCACTGCCGGTGACGAGCTTATCGATGTAAAAAAGCGCGAACGCTGCATGAAGCTGTTCGAGGATTTCTGCGTGGTCACAGCCAGCATCCGCCAGGGTATACCGGTGGGCGTCGAAGTCTACACCGAGTCCGGCGAACTGCTGCACAAAGTCGATGGATAGAGCCTATTGGAATGGTGTTGACAGGCCCTATTAACCTGGCAACCCAATAGGGTACATTCAGCCGATGTGTGCCTGGCAAGGTCTCATTCGATTTTGCGACAGCAGATCAGATAGCGCGAGAAAACGAGCGACATTACGATCAGGATCATCGAAACCAACACCGCGACCGATAACCATAACTCATGCTGGCTGGCCCAAAGGCCCTCCAATTCACCCGGAAGTACCACCGCCAGCAGAAAGTAACGTTGGTCAAATCCCTCATTGCCGTAGCGCACGGTGCGGAAGAGAAACTGGCCCTGCGGGCCTTCAACCTTGCCTGCGCCATCCTGCACCAGCCGCCTCCAGACCGCCGGAAAGCGCTTGTCGAACCGATACTCCGCATCGTCACGTCCCTTGAACATGAAACCCCACTCCTGCTGTTTTCGAAAGCCACGCAGATAGTAACCCTTGGGATCGATCATCAGCAGATGGCTCTGCCAGAGTCCGGCGTGACGCGCCAAGTCATCGAGGATGTACTCGGCCAGCACATTCACCAGCACCAGCCCCCGACGTTCGCCGCGACTGTCGGTTACCGGAACCGCCAGCCGGAACATCGGCTTGTAAGGAAGTTCGATCTCACCATGTTCGATATTCAGATCGATTTGCGAAGCATAAATTTGCCCGCTCTGCAGGCTGATGGCTTCCTTGAAGTAGTAGCGCTTTGATTTATCCTGCAGCTGGTCATCACTAACCCGCACAGCTCCCTGGGGGGTCAGGTTGACGCGCAAACGCTCCCTCCCCTGGTTGTCGATCCAGCGGATCTGATCGTAGCGCCGTTTAGTTGCGCTAAATACCTCCCACTCGGCGGCAAGCTTATCCGAATTTGAGGGGGTCATATGGTCAAGGGCACGCTTAAGATTGGGACTGCCCGCCAGCAGGAAGAGATCCCCGTACAAATTATTGCGTTCCCTCTCAATGGTGATAAGCGCCGCATCCAGTCCCCCCTCCGCCTGTATCAGCCACTGCGCCCGCTGCTGTTTCATCAACGTTGAATAGGCACTCCAGACGATGCCGTTGACGATAAGCAACAGCGGCAGCGCTATCAACAGGCTGGCGTGGAGTTGCTTAGTAAGAGGTGTCCATTGGTCCGATGTTTGAGTCATTCGCTTTCCCTGCGATCTGTAGTGTGCGTCGAGTTTGATCAGAAGCAGGCTCACTGCGCTGCAATCCAGTTTATCTCCTAACGAATAGCACAGACGCCCCTGGATCCCAGCTTCATCACTACGATTCGAGCACTATTCAGGATAGCTGACACCTGTGCCACCGAGCCCACAGTAGCCTTGCGGATTCTTCGCCAGATACTGCTGATGGTAGGTCTCTGCAAAATAGAAACTCGGAGCCGGCACGATCTCACTGGTGATCGGCGCTCCGGTGATCTGTTGTAGCGCATGCTGGTAGTGCTCGCGGGTCGCTATCGCTGCCGCCCACTGGGCCTCATCGAAAGTGTAGATGGCGGAGCGATACTGGGTGCCGACATCATTTCCCTGGCGCATCCCCTGGGTGGGGTCGTGTCCTTCCCAGAAGGATTTCAGCAACATTTTGTAATCGATCACCCGCGGATCGAAAACCACCCGCACCACCTCGTTGTGTCCGGTCATGCCGGTGCAGACCTCTTCATAAGTCGGATTGGGGGTGAAGCCACCGGCGTAACCGACCGCCGTGGAGAAGACTCCGGAAAGTTGCCAAAACCGCCGCTCGGCACCCCAGAAGCAACCCATGCCGAACATCGCCATTTGCATCCCCTCAGGGAATGGCCCAGCCAGGGAAGTGCCATTGACAAAGTGGCTCCCGGGCGGCTCGATCGCTTTGGCTCGTCCTGGCAGGGCATCTTCAATCGAAGGCAGGCGGGTTTTGTGTCCCAGTCCAAACATTGCGCACCTCCAGCGGGTATCTTATTCAATCCGAATCAGCGGTTTCAGGGGGAACGCAAAGTGCAAACTATTGATTCAGGCAGCGTATATGAAAAAATAAACAACCCGACTCGAGGGTGCTTTTTCGTGCTTAACCTCTTCAAGAGCGTGAGCGATATGCCCGATTGATATCCCGGATTCAGGTTGAATATAGCGCGCTTCGCTGCCAGGTATACCCCACAGCCTTTGGATGATTGGAACTTGCATACCGCCCCAGGCATGCCGCCGGGCTGCGGCCGCCTGGGATCAGCTCATAGCATTAAGTAGAAAAAGGCGCCCACGCCCACACTTACCAGAACCAACAAACCCAGAATCCAACCCACCATATTTGTGGAGCTCTCCTGCTCCAGAGACTGATGCGCCAGATGCTTGTCGAGCAGGGTCTCCACTGTCTCGGTCGCAACCGAGTTGGAGATCTCCTGAGCCACCTGGGTCGCCGTTTCACGCACATGCGCTTCCATCGACCCCTCGGTCACGACGCGGATGTGGTCGATCATTTCGTTCTTCTCAGGCACCTGCTCGAGAATCCGCTGCTCGCTGTCACTGAGCCGTTGTGAAAAGTCGTTGGCCACCTCGGTGATCTGTTCGTAGATACTTGCCTCGATCAGCCCCTCAACAGTGCGTTGATTCAGCTGACGTACGAACTCCTCCAGATTGCCGTTGACATCCTGCACCACCTGGCTGCGCAGCTCTTCGAGATTGATTTCCTGAGGCTTGATCGAAGCCAATCGCAGCTCCACCTGGCGTCCCACCAGCGTCTCAAGATGCTTGTCCAGATAGGTCCCAACCGCGGACTCTACTCGTTCCGCCACAAGACGCTCCGCCATCTCCTCGACCACTTGCTCGGCCCGCTTGGCAGCTATTTCGGCGACGATACGCTGCACTTGTGCTTCGTCGAGCCCAGTGGAAACAGTCGCTGGGGCCACGACAGGTTCCACCGCCGGGGTTTCCGGGACGGCGGCAGGAACACTCGCCGGCTGGGCCGCGTCATTCGCCGCCACTTCCCGCTGGTGCTCTTCGATCAGGGTGATGATCTCGCCGAGGCTCTGGTCGGTGGGAGGTTTGGCCAGGATCCCCAAGGCACCGTGATCCACCGCGGCACGCACATATTCGTCGCCTTCATTGGCGGTACACATCACCACGGGCGTGGCCACAAACCGGGGATCCTTCTTGATCTCCATGATGGTCTCCAGACCATCCATCCCGTCCATAAGAAAGTCTACAAAGATGGCATCGGGGGTAATCGCCTTAAGCTGCTCAAGAGCCTGTTCACCTGACTCAGCCATCTCCACTTCGTCAAATCCGTTCTTTTTCAAAAGTCGGCTCAGCACGATTCGGGCGGACTTGGAGTCATCAACCAGAAATGCTTGTTTCACCATGCGAATCTCTCAATTGGGTCGTTTATCAATCACTTATAGTCCAAAGGGCGTATTAATTCGCCTGCCTCACGCCGGACCTTTATAATTGGCGGCCGTTCACAGCAAAACCTGAGACTTCCCCCCCCATGAACTACGCAGCACCTCACCCCATCTCAGACCTGCTTCGTGAGCGCATTCTCGTTCTCGATGGCGCCATGGGCACCATGATACAGCGCCACAAGCTGGAAGAGCAGGACTATCGTGGCGAGCGCTTCGCCGACTGGACCTGCGACCTGAAGGGCAACAACGATTTATTGGTGCTGACCCAGCCCGGGATTATCCGCGACATCCATGCGGCCTACCTTGAGTCGGGAGCCGACATTGTCGAGAGCAACACCTTCGGCGCCAACCGGGTCTCCATGGCCGACTACGAAATGCAGTCCCTGGCCTACGAGATGAGTGAGGCCGGCGCACGGCTGGCCCGTGAGGCGGCTGACACCTTCTCCACCCCCGACAAGCCACGCTTCGTCGCCGGCGTCCTGGGCCCCACCAACCGTACCGCTTCGCTATCACCGGACGTCAATGACCCAGGCGCCCGGAATATCAGTTTTCATGAACTGGTAGAGGCCTACGCCGAGGCCACCCGGGGCTTGATCGCCGGTGGTAGTGACCTGTTGCTGATCGAGACCATCTTTGACACCCTCAACGCCAAGGCGGCGGTTTTCGCCTGTGAGCAGGTTTTCGAAGAGGACCAGGTAGTGCTGCCGGTGATGATCTCCGGCACCATCACCGACCAGTCGGGCCGCACCCTCTCCGGTCAGACCACCGAGGCCTTCTACAACAGCCTGCGTCACGCCCGACCCATCTCGATCGGCCTCAACTGCGCCCTCGGACCCGACCTGCTGCGCCAGTATGTGGAGGAGATGTCGCGCATCGCCGAGAGCCACGTCTCTGCCCATCCCAACGCCGGGCTACCCAATGAGTTCGGTGAATACGACCTGGACGCCGCCCACATGGCCGGCTATATCGCCGAGTGGGCCGACAGCGGTTTTCTCAACATCGTCGGCGGCTGTTGCGGCACAACGCCCCAGCACATCGCTGCCATTGCCGAGGCGGTGGCCGACAAACCGCCACGTCGTCTGCCTGAGCTGGAGAAACAGTGCCGCCTCTCCGGACTGGAGCCGCTCAACATCGGTAAGGAGTCCCTCTTCGTCAACGTGGGCGAGCGGGCTAACGTCACCGGCTCGGCCAAATTCAAACGGCTGATCCTGAACGAACAGTACGACGAAGCGCTGGATGTCTGCCGCGAGCAGGTGGAGAACGGCGCCCAGGTGGTGGATATCAACATGGACGAGGCGATGCTCGACGGCGTCTCCGCCATGCGTCGCTTCCTCAATCTCTGCGCCGGTGAGCCGGAGATCGCCAAGGTACCGTTCATGATCGACTCCTCCAAATGGGAGATCATCGAGGCCGGCCTGCAGTGCGTGCAGGGCAAACCGATCGTCAACTCCATCTCCATGAAGGAGGGCGAGGCCAAATTCCTGCAACAGGCCGAACTTTGTCGCCGCTATGGTGCGGCGGTCATCGTCATGGCCTTCGATGAGCAGGGTCAGGCCGATACACAGGCGCGCAAAGTCGAGATCTGCAGCCGCGCTTACCGGCTACTCACCGAACAAGTGGGCTTCCCGGCGGAAGATATCATCTTCGATCCCAACATCTTCGCCATCGCCACCGGCATCGAAGCGCACGACAACTACGGTGTCGATTTCATCGAAGCGACCCGGGAGATCAAACGCAACCTGCCCCACGCCCTGATCTCCGGCGGCGTCTCCAACGTCTCCTTCTCCTTCCGCGGCAACAACCCGGTGCGCGAGGCGATCCATGCGGTCTTCCTCTACCACGCGATCCGTGCCGGCATGGACATGGGTATCGTCAACGCCGCCCAACTCGCGGTCTACGACGAGCTGCCCGCCGAGCTGCGCGAGGCGGTGGAGGATGTAGTGCTGAACAAGGATCCCCTGGCTGGCGAGCGGCTGGTGGAACTGGCACCCAAGTACCAGGGGGACGGGGTTGGGGCGGTGGTCAAAGAGGACGCCGAGTGGCGCGCCTGGCCGGTCAACAAGCGCCTGGAGCATGCCCTGGTTAAGGGCATCACCGAGTACATCGACCAGGATACCGAAGAGGCTCGCCAACAGTCCACGCGCACCCTGGAGGTGATCGAAGGTCCACTGATGGACGGCATGAATGTGGTCGGCGATCTGTTTGGTGAAGGAAAAATGTTCCTGCCGCAAGTGGTTAAATCGGCCCGTGTAATGAAGCAGGCTGTTGGCTATCTGGAACCATATATTAATGCGGAAAAACAGCAAGGCCAGGCTAATGGTAAGATCTTACTGGCAACGGTAAAAGGCGATGTGCACGATATCGGTAAGAATATCGTTGGCGTAGTTTTGCAATGTAATAATTACGATA
>JBNKOL010000050.1:0-12166 GCA_050294655.1 Sedimenticolaceae bacterium | reverse complement strand
GCCAGAGAAAGAGGTTCTTCACCGTCTGCTGGGTTATGGTGCTCGCACCGCGCAGTCCCTTGCCATCTTCCACCTCATCGATGGCCTGCTGAATCGCATCCAGATCGACACCATGGTGATGGGGGAAATTCTGGTCTTCAGAGGCTATCACCGCAAGTTGCATGGCAGCCGGAACTCGATCGATATCGCACCACTGATGGCGTGGCACGGCGGGGTAGCCGACAGGTGGGTCGAGATCACGCTGGATCTTCCAGGACCAGGTCGGCGGATCCACGAAACGCAACGTCAACAGTATGGTAATCAGCAGCGCAAACAGCACAGCGACGGACAGTGAGAACCATTTAAAAAACGGTTTAACAAACCGGCTGAACAGAGCCCCTTGTCGTCCTTTACCTAACTTGCCCCGCTTCATCGGTCATACCCTCTCACGGTGAGGACTCTGATTGGTTCGATAGCAATTTGACACATTCCCTTTGCTGTACACTTGTTTCTAATCCTAACCCTGACAAAGCCTCATTCAGCGAGTCACTGGGCGGTTAGCCGCAAGGCGCGTCGACGCGGTAATAGCTGGCTATTGAAAGCCGGCGCAACGCGGCGGATGACCGCCCAGCGGCTCGCCCGAAGGGAGCCCCGCAGATGATCCGGCCCGGCGTTGCGACACTTGACAAGGACCTGCCATTGCCTGCGTGTCGCGTCTTGATCCGAATCATCAGCGGAGTTCTGAATGAGGCTTTGTCAGAGTTAGGGTTAGTATATTGCCCACACTGTAGTGAAAATTCATTTGTACAGCTCAAACTCGCGCATATTGGGGCGATTTTCAAGCTTGCACATAAAAAATCCCGGGGCAGATCAAACTTTTCCTCAGAGCCCAAGGCTGCGGCATCTGGCACCGGCAACAGAGTGTTAGATCAATCTACACACAATCTCTCTCCAGCGCACTGGCACGCGCTTCTTTCGTCGACGGCTAACATTCACATATGTACGACCGCATCGTCCCGTCCAACCATTTCTGACAGGCAGGACAATCACTCAGATAGAAGAATATTGTGTAACGATTATTCCATATTGAACAAAATGATGAAGGATTCGGGGTAGACTGTTTTCTGCATCCTTGCCATAGGATGCTCAACACAACAAACAGATGCGATTTACGCGAATAAGCTGCAAATCAACACCTCCCTTGATCCCAAGAACCGGCTTTGTGAAGTAAAAACAGGATCTATATTCACCAAAAACTGAGTTACTTTGAGTTTGCCACAGGGTGAAGCGGGTTTATCATGTTGATGAACCTCTGATCAATTCATGAATCGGCTTGTGTCGGCAGAAATGCACCGGCTCTGCCCAAAAATATTCTAAATAGCCAAAGCTTTACAATAGCCATCTATTACGCGCGCTTTTCACCATGGTCCGGCACATTTCATCTCACCACACATTCGATCCAGAATGAATCAGATCCTCCTTAAAGATGTACTGCCTCAATAGGCACTATCATGCGGTATTGATGAGAGCATGCAACGCCACTAACCTGACACACTATCTACACTCCGATTTCGATCGATCCCATAATCTGCTGCCGCCATGTTATCCTAGTGGAATAAGCCTTGTTGGCAAGATACCCAACGGGATCCCTATTCTGGGAATATTAAGATGTTCCTATTTATTGCCAGGGTGGCTATACATTAGGGAACCTCTGAACAAGTCATGGACCGACGGCTTGCCGCCAAAATGCACCGCTTCGGCGTTGCGAATCTTCGCAATAGCGGGCTATTACGCGCGATCCGCGCCTTGAATCGGTACATTTTGATCAACAATCTGTTCGGCCCAGACTTGTTCAGAGGTTCCTTAGTAATTTAAGGAGTAGTTAAAGCGAATCGCAGGCACAACGGACTGTGAGGGCAATGGTTGGCATCCAGCCCGATACACAAAACAACGAATACTCTTTTACCAGGTTGAGAAGGGGTAGATGCAAGTATTATTACATCTTACGCCAAATGAACTCGCAGCCCTGGGATACAAGGACCTATCTCTTATCAGCGAGTCGGATAACTTCTGTATCTATCATGCGCTTACGCATGATGATCATGCTGTTTTAATCAAGTCCCCCACTTCAGCCATGCCGCCCGGGCAGCTTGAGCATGAACTCGAAATCGCCTGCGACTTGAACCCGGAATTTGTCGTGAGGCCGATCAAAATCGAGCGCAGTGCCGAACACTCCGTCTTGATATTGGAATCGTGCGCTTATCCGCCACTCACGAAACTGCTGCAGACTCCACTCGAGGTGGCGACTTTCCTTTCCATCGCAGCCGGTATTACCGCGGCATTGTCAGAAATACATAGGCATGGACTGGTGCACAAGGAGATCCAGCCGGATAACATCTTTGCCATAACCACCGGTCGGGTAAAACTCACCGGTTTCGGTGTCGCGACCAGGTTGACACAAGAGCGGCAGCCACCCACTCCAGCAGCGCTTATTCCCGCCACCCTCGCCTACATGGCGCCCGAGCAAACAGGACGCATCGACCATTCCATCGATGCCCGCAGCGACCTTTATGCACTGGGCGTGACATTTTATCGCATGCTAGCTGGCCGCTTGCCCTTCAATGCCTCCGATCCCATGGAATGGGTGCACTGCCATATCGCCATCCAGCCGAAGCCACCCAGAGAGCACATGGATACCATTCCTGAACCACTCTCAGACCTGGTCATGAAGCTGCTGGCAAAAAACCCGGAAGAGCGCTACCAGACAGCCGATGGCCTGAAGGCAGACCTGGAGCATTGCTTACAGGAATGGCATGCACATGGGCGTATCGAGCCTTTTACCCTTGGCACGCAGGATGTCCCCGACCGCCTGGTGATCCCGGAAAAACTATATGGTCGTGAACAGGAAATGGCAACGCTGCACGCAGCGTACGAGCGCGTGTGTGTCGGAGCGAGTGAACTGCTACTGTTGGCGGGCTATGCCGGCGTGGGCAAGACCTCCTTGGTACATGAGGCGTTCTGTCCGGCACTGGCACTGCGCGGTTATTTCATCGAGGGCAAGTTCGACGAGCTGCAGCGCGCCGTACCCTATGCCGCATGGGGCCAGGCGTTCTCCAGGTTCGTCAACTATCTGCTGATGGAGAGCGAGGCGGAACTGGCCGAGTGGCGGCAGGTGATTCTAAAGACCGTGGGGAGTAATGGCCGGGTACTGACTGAAGTCATTCCAAGCCTGGAACTGATCATCGGTACTCAACCGCCGGTTCTCGAACTCAGCGGTGCCGAGGCGCAGAACCGCCTCAATTACCTGTTTCTGGAACTGGTGCAGGTCATCGCCCAAAGCGGCCGGCCGTTGATCGTGTTTCTCGACGACCTGCAGTGGGCCGACGCCGCATCCCTCGACCTGTTGCAGACCTTGCTGCGCGGCGGCGTTGAGCACATCCTGGTCATCGCTGCTTACCGTGACAATGAAGTGGATGCGCTTCATCCCCTGGCACTGGTCCTTGATGCACTACGCAAGCAGTCATGTGAGATCAGCCTGCTCTGCCTGGAGAATCTTTCACAGGAAACCGTCAACGAGATGATTGCCGATGCCCTGCGCTGCGAACCTGCACAGACGGTTACGCTGAGCCGCACCGTCCACGCGAAGACCGCCGGCAATCCGTTTTTCACGATTCAGGTCTTCGAATCGCTGGCCGCAGAAAAGATCATCAGCTACCAAGCCGCAAAGCAAAATTGGCGCTGGGACGATACCGCACTCACACGCTTCGAGCTTGCCGCAAACGTTGTGGACTTGATGGTAGAGAAGATCGCCAAGCTGCCGCCGGAGACACGCGAAGTCCTGCCACAAGCCGCATGCATTGGTTACCGTTTCGAGCTTCGTGAACTTAGTCTCATTGCAAGCCAAACCGAAACCTCCATTCGAAAGCAGCTGCAGCCGGCACTCGCTGAAAGGCTCATCATTCCCTTCGATGGCGGATATCAATTCGCGCACGATCGTGTGCGGCAGGCGGCATACTCCCTGATCCCCAAATCCGACCGCAAGCATGTCCATCTGGACATCGGCCGACTGTTGCTTCAGCAGCTCGCAGAGAGCAATCGCGAGGAGCAACTCTTCACCATTGTCGATCATTTGAATGCGGGAGCGGATCTGATTAATGGGAACATGGAGAAGCGCATGCTCATGCGCATGAACCTTCAGGCCGGGGCAAGGGCCAAGGCATCCGCAGCCTATGCCGCCGCCGCACACTACCTGCAGCAGGCGCTCGGGCTGCTGTCGCCGGATTCCTGGCGCAGCGATTATGGGCTGATGCTGGCGCTGCATAAAGATGGCGCCGCAAGCGAGTATCTGGCAGGCAACCACCAGTACGCGGACGCGCTGATCGACACCGCTCTTGAACACGCGACCACTGTGGTAGACAAGGTGGGCATCTATGCCATTCAGGTGGTGATCTACACCACCCAGAACCGGTTCGACGACGCAATCACACACGGGTTGCGCGCCTTGGCGTTGCTCGGGGCCAAGCTGCCCGATCCCTCCGATGCGGCCGCGCTGCGAGACGCGCTTACGCGTGAGCTAAACAACTATCAGGACAATGCGCGCCAGGTAGACCTGCAGACACTCCTTAATGCCCCCGTAATGGACGATACCGCGGCCAAGGCGCACATGGATATCCTGATGCATTTGTCGCTGGTTGCCTACTATGCAAACTACGACCTTTTCGCGCTGCTCACGACAAGAATGGTGAACCTCTCCATCGCTCGGGGTAACGCTGATTCCTCGGCACTGGCCTACGTCCTGATGGCCATGGTATCGATTGCACGCAAGCGCGACTACGACTCCGCCGCTGAACTGGGGCGCCTGGGCCTGTCGTTGGCCGAACAGCAGTGGGCGCCAGCACTCGAAGGCAAGCTGCTCATGTACTACGCGAATTGCGTGGACCCCTGGTTTCACCCGGTGAAGGACGGTATAGCGATCCAGAACCGGGGCTTTCGGGCCGCGGTAGCGGCCGGCAGCCTGAACGACGCAATCAACTGCCTGTGGGGTGAGGTCCGGAACATGCTGTTCGGCTCTGTGCCGCTCGACGAGACGCATAAACAGTGCCTGGATAGTATCGCCTTCGCGGATAAGGTTCACGACCGGCTCATGGGCAGGATATTCATTTACCTTGATCGGATCGTCCGCTGTTTCCGCGACGGGGCCGATGACCCCGCGGTATTATCGGGTCCCGAGTTCGATGAAGACGAATTTCTGGCCACGTTTCGAGCGCTTGGCGCAGGGGTAATGGAAGCCCATTACCACATCTTCAAGACCTGGACCCTGTTCGCTCACGACCGCGTGGACGAGGCGTTGCAATATGCCGATGCGATAGCGCCATTGATTGGCAGCATCGCGGACCAGCCACACGTGGCTCTGCACTTCATTCACCACTCGCTGCTACTGGCGCGACGTTACCCGGATATCGCCACGGAGGAGCGGCCCGGGTCACTGGCGACGATCCGCCGGAACCAGGAGACACTGCGGTTGTGGTCGCAACACTGTCCACAGAACTTTCAGCATCTCCATTTTCTGGGGGAAGCCGAACTGGCCCGGCTAGAAAACCGTATGCTCGATGCCATGCGACTCTACGATGACGCCATTGCGTCGGCAGAGCGCAATGATGCCTTCTATATCGGCGGCGTAGCCGGGGAGTGCGCGGCACGATTCTGGTTCTCGCGCGAAAAGGCGGACTTCGCGGAACTCTACCTGCAAAAAGCCCACAGCGCGTATACGCGCTGGCAGGCCTGGGGCAAGGTGAGGGCATTGGAAGCGGCCTATCCGCATTCTTTCCCTGCGAGGTCGGATGTGTATCGGGAAAAGGCATCCAGCTCGACACTCCCTATAACGCCACAATTGGACGTTAAGGCGGTCATCAAGGCCCAACATGCCATTTCCAGCGAGATCATGCAGGAGCAGCTCGCAGAAGCCCTGTTACACATCGTCATGGAAAGTGGAGGCGCCCAGAAAGGCTACCTGTTCGTAGCGCCAGACTCAGAGCTGTTGGCCGTCACTGACGACGACGGACAGATCGTCTACCAACATGAGCTGTCATCCCCTACCTCGGATGTCGCGCAATCGATTCTCAACTATGTCAAACGGACCGGCACTTCCATCCTGCTCGCCGATGCCAGTAGGGACGCTGGCGATTTCGCCAATGACGAATATCTGCGACATACACATTCGAAATCCGTGCTTTGCCTGCCGATACTGCTTCAAGAGAAGCTTGTGGGCGTTGTCTATCTGGAAAACAATCTGGCTTCCGGCGCTTTCACCGAGGACAACCTCGCGGTACTCGATACCCTCGCATCCCAGGCGGCCATATCTCTGGAGAACGCCCGCCTCTACAGTGAACTCAGGAAGAGCGAAGCAAAATACCAACGCATGTTCGAAACGGCCAACGAGGGGATCTGGATTCAGGATGAAAACTTCAGAACCACCTTCGCCAATGAACATATGGCCGAAATGCTGGGTTACACCGCAGCCGAGCTGATGCAACACAGGGTCACTGACTTTATGTTCGCTGAGGATGCCACCGACCATGCGCGCAAGATGGAGGAACGAAGCAGAAACATCTCCGATGTCTACGAGCGGCGCATGCGCCACAGGGATGGCTCCACGGTTTGGATGCTGATTTCAGCCACATCCATATTCGAAGAGGGGCGGTTTTGTGGCTCCTTTGCCATGCTCACGGATATTAGTGAACGTAAACAGGCAGAACAGAAGCTGGCTGCCAGTGAGCATCTCTTCCGTACCCTGGTTGAGAACTCCCCCGATCATATCGCCCGTTACGACCTGGATCTGAAACGCGTCTATATCAACCCGATTCTGGAGAAAACATTTCAGGTGCCGGCCGATCAGGCGCTAGGCAAAACGCCACAAATCGCTTCGCCATTGATCGACCCCGAACGCTACATGGCCAATATCCGCGAGGTCATCGAGAGCGCGCAGGAACGTTCCGATGAGATCTCCTATCGAACGCCGCAAGGTGAAATCCACTGCGCCAGCACACGATTCGCACCCGAGATCGGCCTCGATGGCAAGATCGAATCCGTGCTGGTCATCTCCAACGATATCACTGAGCAAAAAAAGGCAGAGCTTCAACTCATCAATGCCAAGCAGATGTATCAGACCCTGGTCAACAATCTTCCCGACTGTATCGTTCGTTTCGATGCAAACGCTCGCCCGTTGTTTATCAACTCTACTGTTGAGAAGACTTTCGGCCTAAAACAAGATGGTTTCATTGAAAAACCGCTCACGGAATTCGGCGGACCTGGCACTGACGAATATAACTCCATGCTGCAAGAGTCAATTCGAAGGGTATATGAGAGTGGTGAACCGGAAATACTGGAAGCACAGTGGCAAACACTGAGAGGCGAACGTACTTTCGAGATCTCCCACATACCGGAGCGGGACAACCAAGAGCGGATTCTTTCAGTACTCGGCATCGCCCGCGATATTACAGCAGCCAAGGAGGCTGAAAGGAAAAACAAGGAACATGTCCATTTCCTGCAAAACCTCGATCGCATCAATCGGGCACTTCAGGTAGAGGGTGACATCGAGCAGATCATGAGCAGGGCTTTGGAGGAAGTGCTCGATATTTTTGGTTGTGACCGCGCTTTCCTGCTCTATCCCTGCGATCCCGACGCAGCGACCTGGTCGATACCGATTGAAAGCACCAGACCGGAATTTCCGGGCGCCCATCAACAAGGCGCACAGCCGATGACAGAGAACACCTCTCGGTTGTTACGCATTATGTTGAATTCGGAGCACACCATACGCATGGGCTCTGGCAGCGAATACCCCATCCCGGAACGACTTCGGGAAAAGTTCCACATCCGCGCCCTCATGTCGACGATATTACGTCCCAGAGTCGACACTCCCTGGCAGTTCGGCATACAGCAATGCTCCTATGATCGAATCTGGACCAATGAGGAGGCGCGTCTGCTCGAGGAGATCGGCCATCGCCTATCCGATGGCCTCAACGATCTATTGGTCACACGCAATCTGCGTGAGAGCGAGGAGCGTTTCCGCCTGGTCTACGAAAATTCACCGGTGCCTACTTGGGAGGAGGACTTCTCGGCCGTCAAGGCCCGGCTGGAGGAACTACAAACGATCTATGGTGAGGATCTCACGACCTATCTTATCGAAAACCCCAAGACCGTCAGAGAGTGCACGGCATTGGTTCGTGTCATCGATGTCAATGACGCCGCCCTCGACCTCCACGAAGCCGACAGCAAGGAGGCGTTATATGAAGGTTTGCCTAAGACCTTCATCCCCGAATCCTATGCTGCCTTTCGTGCTGAACTGATCGCCCTCGCGCGAGGCGAAACCGAGCTGATGATCGACAGTGTAGTACAGACCCTGACTGGTAAGCGCCGGGAGGTAAGTGTCTCCTTCTCGGTCTGTCCAGGATATGAGCAGAGCCTGAGCAAGGTCTTTGTCTCTCTGTATGACATCACCCAACGTAAGCAGGATGAAGAGAGCTTGCGACTGGCAGCCAGTGTCTTCGCCACCAGCCAAGAGGGTATCCTAATCAGTGATGCAGACAACAACATCATCGATGTTAATCCGGCCTTCAGCCGTATAACCGGCTACAGCCGCGATGAAGCCATGGGAAAAAATCCCCGCTTTCTCAGTGCGGATCATCAAAACCAGGTGATCTATAAAGAAATGTGGCAATCGATCAATACAAAAGGTGAGTGGCAAGGCGAACTCTGGAACCAACGCAAAACGGGCGAAGTCTTTCCGGAACTGCTTTCCATCGTTGCCGTCAAGGATGAACACAACCAGCTCCAGCACTATGTGGGTGCCTTTTCAGATATCAGTGCGCTCAAACAGCATGAGGCCGACCTGGACCGCATCGCCCACTTTGACATGCTGACCTCGGTACCCAATCGCCGCTTGCTCCGCGACCGGCTGGAGCAGGCCATCGCCCACACCCGGCGCCATGGCAAGAATCTCGCTGTCTGTTACCTCGACCTCGACGGATTCAAACCCATCAACGACCAGTTCGGTCACGAGGGCGGCGATCGCATGTTGGTTGAAATCGCCCACCGCCTGGAATCCATGTCCCGCGGCGAGGATACCGTCGCCCGCTTGGGTGGGGATGAGTTCGTGCTGCTATGGAACGACATTGGCACCGAATCCGATTGCATGCGGGCATTGGAGCGCATCCTGGAAAAGGTGGCCGAACCGATGCTGCTGGATGGTCAACCGGTGACGGTCTCAGCCAGTATCGGTGTAACCCTCTACCCGGAGGACGACGTTGACGCCGACAGTCTGCTACGTCATGCAGACCATGCAATGTACACGGCCAAACAGCTCGGCAAGAACCGCTACCAACTCTTCGACGCACGTCTGGAGCGGCAAATCTCTGCCCAGTCCGAACTCCTGAGTATGATTGGACGTGGTCTCGACAAAGGGCAGTTTGAACTCTATTACCAGCCGAAGGTGAACTACACAGAGGGTACAGTCGTAGGTGTCGAGGCGTTGCTGCGCTGGAGCGATCCTATCCTGGGCTTGGTGGGTCCCAAGGAGTTTCTATCACTTATCGAAAACGATATCCTGGCGTTCCGCATGGGCCGTTGGGTACTGGAAGAGGCGGTGCGTCAGGCGAAGCGCTGGCATGACATAGGTATCACGCTACCGATCAGTGTCAATATCTTCCCTCGCCATCTCAAGTATCAAACCTTTATCGATGATCTGCGTAATGCGATTGAGTCAAACTGGCCGCAGATGCCGAAGAACCGCCTGCTGATGGAGATTGTCGAAACCTCTGAGCTGGAGGAGTTGGGACCCATCGAAGCGGTGATCAAAGAGTGCCTTGCGATGGGCATAGGCTTCTCTCTCGACGACTTCGGCACCGGTTACTCCTCACTGGTCTATCTGCGACGCCTGAGCATCGAGGAGCTGAAGATTGATCAAGCCTTTGTACGCGATATGCTCGAAGACGAGAATGACGAGGCGATCGTCATCGGCGTGATCAGCCTGGGACAGGCGTTTGGCCTGCGGGTGGTCGCCGAAGGCGTGGAATCCATCAAGCATGCCAAACACCTTGAAAATCTGGGCTGTTCGATCGTTCAAGGATATGGGTTGGGACGACCAATGCCTGCTCACGAATTTCAGAAATGGCATGCCCACTTTTTGCGGCAAAGGGATTAAACCATATGCCTCAGATTGAGGATTTCCCACCGCTCGAATGGAATGCCTCGATGCTCACCGGTATCGCCGACATCGACAAACAGCATCAATACCTTGTTGACACTCTGTACGAAGCGAATAAAAAACCATATACGGATGACAACAACTTATTGCTACACCAAATCGTCAAGGATCTGCTCAGCTACGCTATCACGCATTTCAAAGCCGAAGAGGCACTCATACAGCGCTATGGTTACGATAAGGCCTATCCTGAAGAGGCACAGAAGCATATTGCCCAACATCGCGATTTTTCACGTCAGGTGGTCATGGTCCATGACCAGCTACACGAAGGCCGCATGGTTTCACGAGTAGAGGTACTGTTGTTTCTCAACCATTGGCTGCGAGAGCATATACTTGGTATCGATCAACTACTGGGCAAATATCTGATAAAGAAACCGGACCGCCAAACCCCGGACTGATTTTCTGCTATGTAACAACACGCGGAGCTGCTTCTGCACGGCAGCCTTGCCATTTTCAGTTCGATTTGTCCGCTCTCTCTCCGGGTGGTTGGCAGGTGAGATTGTATTCGGGATTCAGCAAGGCAAAGAGAGCGCCGCAACGACGAGACAATCCAACCCGGTGGCTGGCAAACCAATCATATGTCACTTCAGTGACTTGGTTCAGGATAGGCCAACGGGTCGGTGTCGCCAGCCAGCCCGGGCCCACGGCGGTCAGGGCCAGTCGCATGACTTCAAGCCCGAAGACGGGCCAGGTCGAATTGGCAGATCGGGCAACTGCCAGCATAGAGAAATTCGAGGGAATATGTATCGCCATCCATATTTCAATCTCCAAATTGGCAGTAATTTCCGTATAAACAGAAACTACCAGCTGAAAAAAACCCATTTATCCCTTGCTATCACGCCGCACCAGATTCCGGATACGGGCGCCGAGTTTGAGTACCTTCATGAGTGTCTCGGGCTCCAGACGCAGCATTTCATCTGACCAATGGGTAAGAATGCTGATGAACTGTTGTGTCTCCTCGATCCGCTTGCGGGTTTCACTCGACTCTTTCTTGAGATCAGGGCTGGACAAGAGTTCGTTCAGAACAAGCAGAGTGGGGTCGATTTCACGCTGTTTGCGCCCCGCGACGATGAGTTTGAACAGCTCCCAGACATCTTTAGAGGTTTCAAAATGGTCACGCCGATCACCCATGACATGGACGACTTTTACCAGGCGCCACGAGAGAAGCTCCTTGATGCTGTTGCTGACATTCGAACGCGCAACACCCAGAGCCTCGGTTATCTCTTCGGCGGTCAGCGCGTTTTGCGAAAGATAGAGCAGCGCATGAATCTGAGCGACAGTACGATTGACCCCCCAGCGGGTGCCCATTTCGCCCCAATGAAGTACATAACGTTGAGTAATCGGTGAGAGCTTCATAAGAAAGAAGTATAGGAATACAGTAATTTCTGTCAAGACAGAAATTCATACCGATTCAAGCTGGCTTACCAATGATCCGGGATTACTTGGTTGCCAGAGCGCCTGCGCACGGTGGCCAGCGGAAGTAATCCATATTCGGTTCGAACTCCAACGCTGGGCCATGACCCGGCAACACGGATCCAACAGGCTCCGGCACGGATGTGAACAGGCGCTCAGGACAAACAATCAGGGCGTAGCGTCTCGTCTGCCGATTTCCCCACCTACGTTTATTTACCGGGCCGTTGTGCGATAATTCCCGGATTTCCGTCAGACTCACAGCCAGAAGATGAACCAGACACCCCGCAAGATCCTCGTCACCAGCGCCCTGCCCTACGCCAACGGGCCGATCCACATCGGCCACCTGGTGGAGTATATCCAGACCGACATCTGGTCGCGTTTTCAGAAGATGCGCGGGCACCACTGCCTCTATGTCTGCGCCGACGACGCCCACGGCACGCCGATCATGCTGCGCGCCCGCCAGGAAGGGATCGAGCCCGAAGCCCTGATCGCCCGCGTGGCCGAGGAGCATCAGGC
>JBNKOL010000049.1:0-41861 GCA_050294655.1 Sedimenticolaceae bacterium | reverse complement strand
CAGCTGGACGACGAGACCGGTGCGAGGGCGCGTTCAGCGAAGCTCGCTGACACGCTGTACTTTGCGAATAGACCAAAATGAACAAACAAAAACCTTACGTTTGTCTTTTTTCTCAGCGGCCGGATGAAACATGCGGGCTAGTAGCCCCCAAACGCGCCATCACACCCTAAGCTGCGTATAATAATTGGCAATTATGAGGAGCAGGATACACACCGATGCCGAGATGAAGGACACACAGGGACAGCTCAATGAACTGCTGCTGCAAGAAGAGCAGAAAAGTGAACGCTATGCCGATTACATTCGGCTGTTACTCACTTTCCTCTATTTTGCGGTAGCAATCGCTATCCGCAATGAGCTGCCCCCTCACTCCTTCAATGCCATCGTCATCGCAGCAACCATCAACCTGTTTTATGGGCTCGTTGTCTTTATTGCCCTGCGCAAGCGGGCACCTCCAACCTGGATCAAGTACCCATCGATCGCGATCGACATCCTGCTACTCTCCATCGTCATCTACAGTTTCGGCACCTTCCGCAGTTTCAAGACAGAGGCCTTCCTGCTCTATTTTCTCTGGATCGGTCTCTCGACCCTGCGCTTTTTTTCCCTACTCACCCTGGCGGCAGGTGTCCTGAGCCTGTTTGCCTATATCCTCATTACCTGGAATGCGATAGCGACGAACAGTATCGTGCTGGGCACCATCACGGACGAGTTCACCAGCGAAAAGGTGAGCAGCCTCAATATCGGCCTCAGACTGTTGTTCCTTTCAGCCTATGTGGCGCTCGCAGTCTATATCGCGAAGGTCTTTCGCCTGATCGCCGCCCGCGCCATTGCCCGCAAACTCCTGCAGGATAGAAATACTCAGCTCAACCAAGCGCTGAAGAAACTGCGGGCGACACAAAAGCAGCTGGCGGAAAAAAACCGTGAGTTGGCGACCCTGTCGGAGATCGATCCGTTAACCAAGCTCTACAACCGCCGAAAGATCGATGAAATCATGGCGCAGGCGATTTGTCAGGCCTCAAACGAGGCCTCCCTCGCCTTGATCCTGCTCGATATCGACCATTTCAAGAGCTTCAACGACCGCTTCGGCCATCCCACCGGCGATAGTGTGATCTGCCAAGTGGCCGAAATCCTGCAGCACTCGGCGCGGAGCAATGACAGCATCGGACGCTGGGGCGGCGAGGAGTTCCTCATTGTCTGTCAGGATACCGATGCCGAACAGGCACTGACCATCGCCGAACGCCTGCGCTGCACAATCGCCGAAAAAGCCACTGGGCAGTTAAACGGCCTGACCTGCAGTTTCGGCGTCACCTGTTTCCAGGAAGGAGATGAGGAAACGAGTTTGCTGAAGCGGGCGGACGAGGCACTCTATTGCTCCAAAGAGCAAGGACGCAATCGGGTCACTGTCATTGCCTGCGGGGAAGCAGACAATTAAGGAACCTCTGAACAAGTCATGGACCGACACTCATGCCGTCAGATGTTCCCTCTGAGCGGAATGTCACTGACTTAAGGTATTCGAACAGATTTCGCGCGGATCTTTGCACATTGTCACCTTGAAAGCGGAAATCCGGTGCGGCAAGCCGCACCCTACCTGTGATTGTCCTGTAATATGCGGCTTGCCGCAGCGTGAACTTGGTTAACTTCTTGCTCTTGTTTCGCGCTACATCCTCACCATTTCGTTTCAGTAAGTAGCATTCCGCTCAGAGCCGAAACTTTCTCTCCAACCGGTCTGCAATCAAGTCGTAACCCCTGAAGCGCATCTCTGCAATTTCGCCGCTCTCCTCATAGATGCGGTTGAGACGCTGCAACACTTCCTTATCCAGCTGCTGCGCGCGAAAGCTGGCAAAGGCTTCCGCCAGCCCAATGTGAATGCGATAGGATTCGATGTAGGCCCTGTGGTCCCGATTGCCATAGTGGCGCAGGGAACGTTCGAAGCGATCGTACTTCTGTAACAGACGCTGATGATGCGCACGATTGAGGTAGAGTTCCGAGACCTCCGGCACCTGGCAGGAGTATGCGATCGACCGCAGTTCCTGCAGGCTGTAATGCGGTGTGGTAAGGGCCACATCCCGGCAGGCGGCGTGCTCCTGGGCCATCACCGGCAATGCAAGAGACAGCATCGCCAATCCCAAAACGCTTCGCAACATCCCAATCACCCCTCAATAATTGCAGATATATATATTTCAATCACATGCAAAAACCTATAGCTGAAAATTATCGGCCTGCAAACTGCAGTTTATGCATTAATCGGGTGACACATGATGAAAAAAACCGTGCATTTCAGCCGCCACACACCGATTCATGAATGGGTCAGAGGCTCTTTAAGGCAAACTGTTTGGAATATTGCCAAAATATGAAATATTACCGCACATTACGAAACGCGCCCTCGCAGCGATCATCACGTTTCCGGGTGAATCATTCGAGCTAGAATATGACCAATGGATATGGCTAGCACGGAAAATAAAATGGTAATACCACGCCTCGCACTGCTCTTGCTACTGCTCGTTTTCCATTGCCAGTCAGCGATGGCCGAGGAGATGCAGATATTCGAGCTCAAGGGGACAACGCCCCAGGAGATGATTCCACTGATCAAGCCCTTTGTCGGTCCCGATGGCACGGTGACCGGCATGCACAACCAGTTGATTGTTCGCACCAGCGCCGAGCGGATGACAGAGGTGCGCAAGATTCTGCAGGAGTTCGACAGGGCACCGCGCCGGCTATTGATTCATGTGCGCGATTCAATGCCCAGCGAAGCGGGGGGAAGCCGTACCGAGCTCTCGGTGCACAATCCCCATCTGCAGATCGGCGAGGGTGAGAAAAACAGACTGCGGCTGAAACGCTACACCACCGAATCCCGGGAAGCGAACCAGCGCACCCTGCAGACCCTCGAAGGCCAACCCACTCTGATCAGCAGCGGCATCAGCCGTCCGGAAATGACCCGCAACGGCTATATCATCGGGCCCCGCGGCGGCTACCTGACCGGCTACGACTACAAACAGATCAGCTCGGGTTTCTACGCCACTGTACAGCTGGTGGGGGACCGGGTCAGGATCGAGATCACGACCCAAAAACAAGCGCCGATCAGCGGTTCAAGAGCCATCAGCCAGCAGACAACCGATAATGTTGTCAGCGGATATATCGGCGAGTGGCTGCCATTGGCAGCTACCCACACGCAACAGGAACGCAGGAACGCAGGAACCGGCAGGCAAGCCAGCAGCGAGTCGAGCACTGAGAGTGAAGTCTGGGTAAAGGTTGAGCTACTACCCGATTGAGCCAGTTGCGGCATGTCAAAGGAACCGCTGAAGAGTGAAAACTGCTCGCTTTATCCGATGGA
This sequence comes from Sedimenticolaceae bacterium, assembly GCA_050294655.1. Classification (GTDB taxonomy): domain Bacteria; phylum Pseudomonadota; class Gammaproteobacteria; order Chromatiales; family Chromatiaceae; genus Thiodiazotropha. The sequence continues at coordinate 38,533 of JBNKOL010000049.1, read as the reverse complement.
ATTTGATGGGGCAGGGCCCCACCCTTCTACACCCAAACGGGTTAAGGGGGGTGTGAGCCTGTCCGCCTGGTCTCGATCTTGTCGAGATAACTCTGCTTCATTGCCTCTTCGAAGGCCTCATTACTGGGATAGTCAAAACCGAGTACCGGTTGCCACAGGCGGGAATTCTCCATGCAGAGATAGAAAAAGACCCGCCCATGCCAAGCTGCCAGCGAGCGGTAGGCAAAGCGGAACATCTCCTGCTTGATTGCCTCCGGATAGGAGAGCTTGCCGTCGGCTTCCACCATTGGCATCTGCAGAATACGACTCCTGAATCCCGGCCGCTCGCGCAACTGTTTGATCACCGGTTTGATATAGGTGAGGGTACCGAGAGAAACCAGCGCCACCTCATCGGCGCCGAAGGTCTCGGTGAGGCGCCGGAAGAGTGCACCGTAATCAGCCTCCCAGCCGTGATAGCGGATCATCGGGTGGAAATGAAACCCCACCAGCACCCCCTTGTCGGCCAGACGACGGGCCGCGCTCAGCCGCTCGTCGAGGGAAGCGGTGAGATGCTCCTCGTTGGCGATCACCGCCGGAGGGTTGAGCGACCAGGTGCAAAGCACGTTGGGTGGCACCTCCCGTTTCAGCAGGTGACTGATGTTCTTCGACTTGGTCTTAAGCTCCAGGATCACATTCGGGTGGCGCGCGGCGAACGCCAGCAACGCGTCGAGAATACCCGCCTGATTGCCCCACATCAGGGAGTCGGAGGATTGCCCCGTACCGATGTGATAGCTGCGCTGCGGATCGATCTCGAGGGCCGCCAGTTTGTCCGCGAAACGGCTGTCGAAGCGCACCTCGTCGCCATGGTAGAAGGACTGGATGCTGCAGTAGCTGCAGTCGAAACCGCAATTCTCCACCGCATCGAGGGTCATCAGATTGCAGCAACGGGTGCGTGGCGAGGCCACCGGACACCACCCCAGGCCGAGGCGCGGTTTCTCCACCTCGAGCCGACGGATGCGTTCACCCGAGTAAGCGTTCGACAGTGGAATCTCGGGAAAGCGGAAGGGATGCTGCCTGAGCGATTGCCAGTGGTCACGCAACTGTTCCAACAACCGCTGGCGGCGCTGTTTCGGGGTCGAGGCTGTTGCGGGAATGTGGGGCCAGAGGGTCGCCAGGGAGCCGGCCTCCCACATCGTCAGATCAACAGCGATGTCGCAGAGTTGCCGAAGCTCCTGCTGGGTGAAGCGATAGACCTGGGCCTGCTGTTGAAGAAAATCCTGCTGTGACTGATCCAACCGCCCAACGCCTGCCTGATGCAACATTCCCGGCAGCTTTTCCATATAGTGATCGGCTCTCTGCATCTGTATGTGTCCCCGTAACCGTTGGGCACCGCCGCAGATCAGCGCTTGCTCTTGATGTACTTCTTCAACCGTTGACGCTTTTGCACCTGACGCTTGGTCAACTTGTTCTTCTTGCCCTCATAGGGGTTCTCGCCGGAGCGGAACTCAACCCGGATCGGTGTCCCCTTGAGCTTGAGCGCCTTGCGAAAGCGGCTCACCAGATAGCGCTTGTAGGTATCCGGCACCTCGCTGGTCTGGTTACCGTGGATGACGATGATGGGGGGGTTCTTGCCCCCCTGGTGGGCATAACGCAGTTTGATGCGCCGGCCATGGACCAGCGGCGGCTGATGCTCCTGGGTGATCGCTTCCAGCAAGCGGGTCAGATCCGGCGTCGACAGGTCACGCATGGCGCTGGCATAGACGCTCTCCACCATGCCGAACAGCTCGCCCACGCCGGAGCCGTGCAGAGCGGAGATGAAGTGGTGGCGAGCGAAGCCGAGGAAGGGCAGCTTGCGCTCAATCTCGCTCTTAACCCACTCCCGTTGATCCTGGGTCAGGCCATCCCACTTGTTGACCACCAGGATCAGGGCGCGGCCACTCTCCAGCACGTGGCCCGCCAGGGTGGCGTCCTGCTCCCCGACCCCCTGCTGAGCATCGAGCACCATCAGCACCACGTTGGCCTGCTCCATGGCCTGCAGCGTCTTGATGATACTGAATTTCTCGATCGCCTCCTTGATGCGCGCCCGGCGTCTCACCCCAGCGGTATCGATCAGGGTGTAGTGGCGGTCGTTACGCTCGAAGGGGATGAAAATGCTGTCGCGAGTGGTGCCAGGCTGGTCGAAGGCAACCACCCGCTCCTCACCCAACAACCGGTTGACCAGGGTCGACTTACCCACATTGGGACGACCCACCACGGCAATCTGAATACCGGGCTCTTCGGGAGCCACCTCCTCCGCTGGAGGCATCTGCGCGAGTACCGAGTCGATCAGTCCCTTGACACCGCGCCCATGGGCCGCGGCAATCAACTGCGGCTCGCCAAAACCGAGCCGGTAGAAATCGCTACCGGCGAGAATTTCGTCGAGCCCTTCGCTCTTGTTCACCGCCAGACTCACCGGCTTGCCGGTGCGACGCAGTTCCTGGGCGATCATCTCGTCGCCAGCGGTGCAACCCTCCCGGGCATCGAGCAAAAACAGGATATGGTCGGCTTCGCCGATGGCCTGCCTCACCTGCTGCTCCATCAACATGTCGATACCGAACTGATCGCCGCTGATGCCCCCCGTGTCGACCACGACATAGGGCTGGCTGCCGAGCTTGCCCGTGCCGTATTTGCGATCGCGGGTCAGACCCGGCTGATCGGCGACCAGCGCGTCGCGACTGCGGGTAAGGCGATTGAACAGGGTCGATTTTCCGACATTGGGACGTCCGACCAGGGCGATGACGGGCAGCATCAATAGGCACTCAACGGTTATCGGACTCGATCGCTTCGGCCCGCAGGGCCGTAAGGGTTCCGCCCTCGTCCAGCACATAGACGATACCGTTGTACACCAACGGCTTTTCACGGATGGCGTCGCCACCCACACGGGAACGTGCCAATATCTTGCCGTCGTACTGGGAGAGCCAATGAACATAACCGTCGTAGTCACCGACCACCAGGTAACCATCCACCATGGCCGGCGCGGAGAGCTTTCTGGCGTGCAGTACCTTCTGCTGCCATAAAGTGGCACCGTTGGTGGCATCCAGGGACCAGATATGATCTGCCTCGTCACTGACATAGATTTGTCGCCAGTCCGCGTCCAGACCCGCATGGGAGGAGATATCCCGGCGCCACAGCACCACGCCGCTGATCTCGGAGACCGCCGCCAGCTCCCCATGATAGGCGGCGGCGTAGACCGTACCCTCAACCAGCTTCAGCTCAGCGTCGATGTCCACCACCCGCTCCAGCTCGGTGCGACCGGTAGGGACGGTGATCATGGCATCCCAACTGGGGGCACCGCTGTCGAGAGAGAGCGCCACCAATCTGCCGTTGGCAAAACCGACCAGCACCTGGGTCTCATGCAGGAGAGGCGAGCTGTCACCCCGCAGGGTCAGCACCGGGACGCGACGATTGTAGACCCAGCGCGACTCCCCATCGTTGGCGGCGAAGGCGGTGACGCGGCCATCGATCGTGCGACAAATCACTCGTCCACGCCCAATGGCGGGTACCGAAAGAACCTCGCTGCTGACCGGCTTGCGCCAGCGCTCACTGCCATCATTGGCGTCCAGCAGAATCAGCTCGGCCTCCAGCGTACCGATGGCCAGCAGACCCTCATTGACACCGGGCCCGCCACTGATCGGCACATCAAGATCCACCGACCAGAGTTTCTTGCCTGTCTCCGCCTCCAGTGCGGTGACCTCTCCGGAGGATTCCGCGATATAGAGCCGGTCTCCCTCCAGGGCGGGAACGAGCTTCAGAAAGCCCCCATCACTACCCGTAAAGGATTTGCTCCAGAGGGTTTTTATCTTGAGCTGGGATTCAAGATCCACCAGTTCGGCCGGCGGATCGGTATTGTCCTTTGCCGAGAAGGTGCTGCAGCCGGTCAACACCAGCAGCAGCAAGGGCCAGGCCAGGTGTACTGCTTTCATCGCTTCAGGGTTTCGCCAGGGCCAGGTCGTCCAGCTTCATTTGCAACAGGTTGCGATTGCTGGTCTCCTGGGTCATGGCCTGGGTATAGGCATCAAAGGCAGCCTGCTTGTCACCGCGCAGGGCAGCTATATCGCCCCGTAATAGGGTGAAATCTCCGGCGAACCCACCCGTCTCCACATTGGCCAGCTTGTCGGCGCCGTCGAGATCTCCCTCGCTCAACAGGATGCGGGCCAGATTGAGCTGGGCCAGCCGCTTCAGCGATTCGTTGTCGGCTTGCGCCATGGCCCACTCCAGCTGGGAGCGTGCCGCCGCCGAATCACCTTGCTCCTGTTTCAGCTTGGCCTGAATGAGAGCCGAGAACACCGCATAGGTGCTGTTGTCGTATTCAAGCCGGAGCAGCTCTGCCTGTTTGCTGGCGGATTCGGTGTCACCCTGCTGTTCGGCGCTCACCAGCTGGCTGAAGGCGAGAGAGGCATCTCTACCCACCCGGTCCTGGTAGTTGCCCCAGGCTTGCCAGCCAAAGACACCGCCAAGCCCGATCACCACACCGGCGACAATGGAGGTACCGTTCTCTTTCCACCAGCGCTTCAGCGCCTCGACCTGCTCTTCTTCGGTCTGATATGCACTCATTTTTTACAATCCTGTTTCTCTTCAGTGTTTCTGCTACAGGCCACCTGTTCCTTGCGGTCCGGCGGCTTCGACGCGCTGATCAGAGCAACGCCGTCAAGGTCTCAGCCAGATCTTCAAGCCTGACCTGCTGTTGTTCCGCCGTCTCCCGCAAGGGTTTGAGACCCGCTTCCCCCCGGGCAAGTTCATCATCGCCCAGCACCAGCGCATAGCGGGCGTTGCTCTTGTCCGCCTTCTTGAACTGGCTCTTGAAGCTGCCCCCTCCGCAATGGGTGATCAGGCGCAATCCAGGCAGTTCATCGCGCAACGACTCGGCCAGCCGCATGCCACGGCGTTTCGCCTCCTCTCCCATCATGATCAGGTAGAGATCGGCAACGGGAAGCCGCTGTACCAGATCGGTCGTCTCCAACAGCGCGATCAGGCGCTCCAGGCCCATGGCGAAACCGATCGCGCTGGAGGGCCTGCCACCCAGTTGCTCCACGAGTCCATCGTAGCGGCCGCCTGCGCAAACCGTACCTTGGGCGCCCAACTGATCAGTTATCCATTCGAAGACGGTTCGGCTGTAGTAGTCGATACCCCGCACCAGGCGCGGATTCAGGACATAGGCCACTCCCGCCTCATCGAGCCCCTGCCGTAAGGCATCGAAATGGGCCAAGGATGCATCCCCGAGGTGTTCCATCAGGGTTGGCGCATCGGCCACTACCGACGCCATGGCGGGATTCTTGGTATCCAGAATCCTTAGCGGATTGCCCTCCAGACGGCGGCGACTGTCTTCATCGAGCTCGTCATAGCGAGCCTTGAAATAGTCTACCAAGCGTTCCCGATATCGGGTGCGCTCCTCGGCAGTACCGAGGGAATTCAGCTGCAACTCCAGGCCGTCGAGACCCAGTTCGCGCCACAGGCGGGCGGTGATCAGAATCAGCTCCAGATCGATGTCCGGTCCTGCCAGTCCAAAGGCTTCCACACCGATCTGATGAAACTGGCGATAGCGCCCTTTCTGTGGCTTCTCGTGGCGAAACATGGGCCCCAGGTACCAGAGCCGTTGGGTCTGGTTGAAAATCAGGCCGTTCTCCAGTCCTGCGCGCACGCAACCGGCAGTGCCCTCGGGCCGCAGGGTGAGGCTGTCACCGTTGCGGTCCTCGAAGGTGTACATCTCCTTCTCCACGATGTCCGTTACCTCGCCGATCGAACGCTTGAACAGTTCGGTCATCTCGACGATGGGCATGCGGATCTCTTCGTAGCCATATCGGGTTAGCACGTCACGCACCCGATCCTCGAGGTGTTGCCAGAGGGGAGTCAGCTGCGGCAGGATGTCTTTCATCCCGCGAATGGCCTGGATTTGCTTTGCCATCAGTGATGCGTGTCGGATCGAAGGTGGGTTGCGAATGAAGCGCAGAAGATTACCATGGATGGGCCATCATCACCTAGGGCCTGTTACCAGACCTTATAAGGCACTCGCAGTGACATGGGCCGGCTTTACTCTGAATTTGCACCCAACCAGACTGCGCTCAACAGTGCCTACCCCGTATCAGGGCATTCGATCAAAGCTTGGACGGATCGAGAGTGAAACGGGCCACCTTGCCACGGGTGTGGCGCCCAAGATCATAAAGTTCGCCGTTCACACTCAGACGGACCGCGTGGATATCACCAATCACCACTCTGAAAGGCCCCAATTGAGCATCCAGGCGGCGGCGCATTCCCTCACGCATTACCCCGACGATACGCGCTCTGCCAGTTGCATCGCGCACTTCCACCCAGCAAGGCCCTAAAAATTCGAATACCAGTAAGCCGTCCGGCATCGTCGCGGGCGCTTCCGTCTCAACGGTCTCCTCAGGCAGCGGTTCCCGCACAGTGGAAAGCGACGTGGCCGGAGTCTCCGGAGCTTCGCTGATCGGCGCCACTTCCTCCTGCTGCTCGGATTCACTCGACAGCGAAGTGGTCGACGGTTCCTGTGACGGCGCCTCGGCAGTGGGCACAGCGGGCTCGGCTTCAATGCCAGTTGAGCCCGACGCCCTCTCGCTTTCGCGGATGGGGGCGAAACCCGCCTCTTCAGCAGGACTCAGCTCGCCCTGGGGCGGCGATACGAAGCCCGGTTCGATCGTCGCGGTCTCGTCGACAGTCGGCGTCGGCGGTTCGGGCGATTCTATACGCCCCTGCCACCAGAAAAAGGCCAGCACACCCAGCGCCAGCAGCACGCCCCAGCTGGTAAAACGGATCAGCCGATGGTCGCTGTGCAGCTCCTGAGCCACCTCATCCGGCTGGTTCCTGGGCAGGGGTTGCTGATCGACACTGGGGTGCAACTCCTGATAAGCATGGATGACCGCATTCTCCTCAACTCCCAGCAGGCGAGCATAGTTTCTCAAGTAGCCCTGGACGAAGACAGCAGCAGGCAGTTTCTCGTAATCGTCCCACTCCAGGGCTTGAATCATGGACTGACTCAGATGAAGTTGCGCCGCTATCTTGGCCTGCTCAAGCCCTTGGCGTTCCCGTGCCTTGCGCAGCTGTGAACCCGGACCGTCTACGGTTTTGTGTGACTGGCTGTTATCTTCCGGAGAGGTTTTTTGCTTCATTGCTGACGTTCTGACTGGTTAAGGGCCTGGATTTCCGGTGCATCTGGAAACTCTTTCAGGAGTCTGCGCTTGTACTCCACGGCCTTGATGCGATCACCCAGCCGTTGCTCAACCCGCACACCCAGCCAGAGTGACGCGGCAGTGGCAGGAACACCGCTGTGGAATCTCTCCAGATAGGCGCGGGCCGACATATCGTTGTGATTTTCGAAAGAGATCTCGGCCATTTGAAAAAGGGCCGGGGTGTAGCGTTTATTCGCGGTCAGGGCATGCCGATAATATTCCTCGGCCTTGACCTTGTCTCCGCTGCGTTCGGTACACAAACCGGCGTTGGTCATCGCCACCCAGGGTGTGGGATAGAGCGGATTGTCGAGCGCCAGCTCGAATTCTTGCAGTGCCATCTCATACTTGCCCTGCTTGCAGAAATAGCTTCCACGCGCATTGCGGATGTAGGGGTCCCTGGGATCAAGTGCCGCCGCAAGATCGTAATGCTCCTGCGCCTGCTTCTCCTCGCCAAGGCGCTCATAAAGTATGGCGAGTACATTGTGAGCATCCGGGCTGTCCGGATCGACCTCGATCGCCCGGCGCAGTTTTTTCAACGCCACTGCATCTTGCCCATCGCGCATGTAGGCAATACCCATTTCCACGTAGATCTTGGCTGGGCTATCACGTCGATCCACACCCAAGTTACCGGTGGCGTCCTGTTTATCGATGGTGGCGCAGGCAGAGAGAGCTGCCATCAACACTAACATGCCGGCGAACTTTAACTGCCGTATTCTGGTCATGAGAAGTTTACCTTCAGAGGCTCGTTTTCCACCCGCCGCAGCTCCCTGCGACTACGGTCCTTGACCTTGCCCACCAGCTGACCGCAGGCGGCATCGATGTCATCACCCCGAGTCTTGCGGGTGGTGGCAATGATGCCGGAACGCTTGAGTCGCTGGCGGAAGGCCTCCACCCGCTCAGGCGGCGAGACCTGGTAATGGGTGCCGGGAAAGGGATTGAAGGGAATCAGATTGACCTTGGAGGGGGTGCCTTCCAGTAGACGGATCAGCGCCTTGGCATGCTGCAGACTGTCGTTGACTCCATCGAGCATGACGTACTCCCAGGTTACCTTGCGTCGCTTGTCGCCACGCACAAACTCGCGACAGGCGGGGATCAACTCTTCCAGCGGATATTTACGGTTGATCGGTACCAGCTCGTCACGCAAAGCATTGTCGGGGGCGTGCAGGGAGACCGCCAGGCTGATATCACAGAGCGCTTTCAGCTTGTTCAGAGCGGGCACTATGCCCGAGGTGCTGATGGTGACGCGGTATTTGGAGACCATGTAGGCGAGATCGTCCTGCATGATATTCATCGCCGTCACCACGGCATCGAAGTTGGCCAGGGGCTCGCCCATGCCCATCATGACGATGTTACTGGGTGGCGCACCCAGCTCACGGGCGGCGATCCAGACCTGACCGATGATCTCCGCCACCCTGAGATTACGATTGAACCCCTGCTGCGCGGTGGAGCAGAAGGCGCAGTCGAGGGCACAGCCTACCTGGGAGGAGACGCAGATGGTACTGCGACCGTCCTCGGGGATATAGACAGTCTCGATGCGCTGGCCGTCCTCCAGCTCGATCAACCACTTGCGTGTTCCGTCCAGGGCCGGCTGCTCGAAAATCAGCTCCGGGAGGCGGATATCCGCCACCTGCCGCAGCTGTTCCCGCAGCCGCTTGGAGATATCGGTCATGGCATCGAAGTCGGTGACCCCGTGTTTATGTATCCACTTGAAGACATTGCGTCCATGGAACGCCTTGCTGCCCAGTTCCTGGAAAAACGCCTCCATCTGGCTGCAATCGAGATCGAGGAGATTGATTTTCGGCTCAGTGGTCAATGGGGCGCTTTCCCGGCACTTGGGGCCATATTGGGGTCAATCAAAAAAAGCATAAAATAACAACGCGTTAGTTTAGCCCTGGGAGGGCTGGCTGGCAAACGGCCACATCACCTCTTTCATGAAATACGTTTGACCACGTTCACATCCGGCAGTTGCTCCACTTTACTGAGCAATCGGCTGAGTTGATCCATATCGGACACCTCCACAGTAAAACGCATGCTGGCGGTGTCGGTCTTTCTGTCACTGTTGGTATTGACACCGATGACATCGACATCCTCGTTGGTGAGAATACCGGAGATATCCCGCAGCAATCCCTTGCGGTCGCTGGCCACAACCAGAAAATCGACAGCGTATGTGGTCTGAGACTGCTGGTCACTCCAGTGCACCTCCACCAGCCGAAGCCGGTTCTCTTCGCTGAGCGCGCGTATGTTGGCGCAATCCCGACGGTGTACCGTGACACCCCGTCCCTTGGTGACGAAACCGACGATGGGATCGTTGGGCACCGGCTTGCAGCAACGGGCGATATTGGTCATCAGATCGTCGACCCCGGCAACCACCACTTCGCCCTTGATCGAGGCGCTTTTCTGCGCCGTTGGCGCTTTGGAACGCACCACCGGCCGCAGTCGTCCGCTGACTCCAGCCACCTGGATCGGCGACAGATCACCACGGCCGATCGCCGCGTAGACATCCTCCGCATGCTGCAGATTGTGCTTTGCCGCCACCACCTCCAGATTGGGTTTGTCGGTCACGGACAGGCGTGTCATCTCCCGCTCCAGCATGGAGCGGCCCAGCTCCACATGATGTTCGAAGTCGAGCTGTTTGAACCACTGCTTGACCCGGTTGCGCGCCTTGGTGCTGTGCAGGTAACCGAGATGGTGATTGAGCCAGTCCCGACTCGGGGTGCCATTTTTGGCAGTGAGGATCTCCACCGTCTCGCCACTGCGCAGGGGCCGGTTGAGTTGCACGATATGGCCGTCGACCCGCGCCCCGCGGCATTGATGGCCGATATCGGTATGGATGGAGTAGGCGAAATCGAGAGGGGTGGCCCCTTTGGGCAGCTCGATCACCTTGCCCTGAGGCGTCAGCACATAGATGCGGGTAGCCTCCAACTCGGTGTCAAGATAGCCAGGCAGATCGCCGTTCTCGTCATTGAACTCCTTACGCTCCAGCCATTGGCGCATCCACACAATGCGCCGTTCGAAATCGGCATCATGCTTGGCACTCTCCTTGTAGCGCCAATGGGCAGCGATACCGAGTTCCGCGTGATGATGCATATCGCGGGTGCGGATCTGCACCTCCAGGGTTTTCTCCTCGGGACCGATCACCGCTGTATGGATCGACTGATACAGGTTGGCCTTGGGGGTGGCGACATAGTCGTCGAATTCGCCGGGGATATGACGCCACAGGCCGTGTACCACACCCAGCGCCGCATAGCACTGGGCGATGTCCTCAACCATCACGCGCACCGCGCGCAGGTCGAAAATCTGTTCGATATCGACCGATTTGCGCTGCATCTTGCGCCAGATACTGTAGATATGCTTCGGCCGGCCACTGATCTCCGCCTGGATGCCTACGGCGAGAAACTTCTCGTGCAGCAGCTCGATCACTTGGCGAATGAACTGCTCCCGGTCAGCGCGTCGTCCATCGAGCTGGCTGGCTATACGCTTGTAGTCATCGGGATGCAGAAAGCGCAGGGAGAGGTCCTCCAGCTCCCATTTGACCTGCCAGACACCCAGCCGGTTGGCCAACGGTGCGTAGATATCGCGGGTCTCCTCCGCCAGACGCCGGCGCAGCTCAGGCGAAAGTCCACGGGCACTGCGCATCAAGTGCAGCTGCTGGGCCACCACCACCAGCACCACTCGCACATCCTCGGCGATGCCGAGCAGCAGGCGCCGTAGATTCTCCGCATGCTCCGCCTCATCACCCGGCTTGACCTCAGAGGAAAGATCGGTAAGCACCCCAATGCGGGTCAGATCATCGACCATGCGTGCCGTATTGTCACCCAACGCCTTGGTGAGTTGCTCCAGACTGACCGACTTGGCACTGAGGCTGCCCAGCAGAATCGCTGCCGCGACTGTCTCCCGGTCCATCTCCATGTCAGCCAGAATCTCTGCCACCGAGAGAGCATGGCGCAGCTGAATCTCACCGCACAGATTGGTGATGCCGACATCCGTCTTCAGCGCCAGCTGGGCCGCCTTGAGGAGGTATTTGCGGTCTTCGGCGTCAAACTCCTTAGGCAGACTTTCGACCCATAGGGCGATGTCTGCAGCGGTGATTTCATCACCCTGCGGGAGCCTGCTGCTGGTAGTGACCATGGGGGCTTGCGTGGATTCAGTCCAGCACGTGGCTGACTAATCCATCCGCCAGTTTGGGTTCAAACCAGGTCGACTTGGGCGGCATCACCTCGCCGGCATCGGCCACCGCCATCAGATCCTCCATACCGGTGGGAAAGAGGGAGAAGGCGACCGCCATCTCACCGCAATCGACCCGCTTCTCGAGCCCGGCCAGTCCGCGGATACCGCCAACGAAGTCGATGCGGGGATCACGACGAGGATCGGAAATACCGAGGATCGGGGCAATCAAATTATCGGCCAGCAGGCTGACATCGAGGCGTGCTACCGGGTCATCTGCCGGGATGCGCGTCGGATCAAGCCGCAACCGATACCACTGCTTATCGAGATACATACCGAACTCGGCCACCTGGGCCGGTTTGACCGGCTGCTCACTCGCTTGAACTTCGAACGCCTCACTGACACGGGCCAGGAAGGTGGCTTTATCGAGGCCATTGAGGTCCTTGATCACCCGATTGTAGTCGAGAATCCGCATCTGATTGTGAGGAAAGATCACGCTCAGAAAGTAGTTGTAGGACTCCTCACCCGTATGCGCCGGATTGGCCGCCTTGCGCGCCGCACCCACCCGGGAGCCCGCCGCGGACCGGTGGTGTCCGTCGGCCACGTAGAGGGCAGGCATGGCATCGAAATCGGCCGTCAGCTGAGCCACGGTTTCGCTGTCATCAACCACCCAGATCTCGTGCCGCACCCCATCTGCGGCGGTCACGTCCATGTCAGGAGAAGCCTGGGAGATCCGTGCCAACAGTTGGTCCACTGCGGGAGCACTGGGGTAGACCAAAAAAACCGGACCGGTCTGCGCATTCAGGGCGTCGATCTGGCGTACCCGGTCATCCTCCTTTGCCGGACGCGTGAACTCATGCTTCTTGATGCGGTTGTTGTCGTAGGCCTCTACCGAGGCGGCAGCCACCAAACCGGTTTGCCGGTGCTGTCCCATGGTCAGCCGATAGACGTAGTAGCAGGCTTTGTCATCCCGTACCAACACGCCCTCACGAACCATTTTTGCCAAGTTTTCAGAAGCCTTGGCATAGACCTCCGGGGCATAGGGATCGATCCCCTCGGGCAGGTCGACCTCGGGCCGGGAGATGTGCAGAAAGCTCCAGGGGCGTCCCACCACCATCTCCCGTGCCTCCACCTGGTTCATCACATCATAGGGTGGCGCCGCCACATCGGCGGCGCGTCCAGGCGCCGGACGCAGTCCGGGAAATGCTCTGATCAGGGGCATAAATTGGTACCTCAGAGAAATTGGGTGATTGTCGACTTGAGTCTTGAATCGGTTTGGGAGGAGGGATTGTTTCAAAAGAGCGATAGATGAATCAAGTTCGTCGCAATTTCGCGTGTAAGAATAATCCTACTCTATTATCGGAACTGACCTGCATACTGTTTGCGGTTTCTGCCATACACTTTAATCGTCGCATCAAGGGAGGTTAAGGACAACGCACACGAACAAGGACGTCAACGGACCCGATTACTTTGCCAACCAATCATCGCGACACAAAATCCTGGCACCCACGGAATGGGAGCCAGGATTTTTTTTGCCTGATTTCCAACCTTATACCCTATTATTTACCCGCCACAGCATCTGATCAACGGCATCAAATTCGGCCCAGAGCTCCCGGTAGGTCTGGCCGGTCACCGGGTGGCGCTCGTTCGGAGCCACATCAGAGAGGGGTAACAAAACGAAGGCATAGCGTAGAATCTCGTCCCTTGGCACCTGCACGCCCGGCTCGTCGATGATTTGGTCTCCATAGGTCAACAGGTCGATATCGAGAGTTCGGGAGGAAAACTTCTCGGCTCCCCTGACCCTACCGTACTCCGATTCGATTTCACGCAAAGCGTCCGCCAATTCACGCGGCGGCAACCCGGTCTCGATCCCCACCACCAGATTATGAAAGTTGTCACCACGAAAACCGACTGCCTCGCTTTCGTAGATGGGGGAGATCACCAGCTCACCGAAACGCTCTCGTAAGCTTTCCAGGGCAGCCGGTATCCGTTGCCGGGGGTCGATATTGCTGCCCAGGCTGAGCCAGGCCCTGATATTGACCGTTTCAGTCACGCTGTCCCCGCTCGATGATCACCCCCACGTCGCGTGCAGCGCTCACTGCCCCCACCTTGTTCAGCGCCAGCCGTACCCAGGGCACATTAAACTCCTTGAGCACCAGCTCAGCACAACGTTCGGCCAGGGTCTCAACAAGTTGGAATTCGCTTTCGCGCACAAAATCGATCAGGCGCTTGCTGACCGCCTTGTAGTCGAGGGTCTCCTCAATGGTATCGGTGGCGGCAGCGCGCGAGATGTCTGTGCCCATCTCCAGATCGAAGACCACGGTCTGTCGAATCTCCCGTTCCCAATCATAGATGCCAATGACCGTATCGATGCGCAATTCGCGAATGAAAACAATATCCATAGTCAGTTCTGTGGTTGCTGATTCTCAGGAGGCTCATGGTAGAGGAGTGACGCAGAAATACAAATGCCTGGACCAGCGGACCAAGCCAGACAAGGAAAGCCTTACCACGCCCAAGCATAACCAAGTGGGGCGATAGCCAGCGCAGGCGACTCCATGGCAGACGCTTGACCTGATCCCCGCAAGCGGTTCAAATTGCCCGATGTTGGCAGAATCAATTATTATCATCGGCGCCTACCTGCTGGGCTCCATCTCCAGCGCGATCATCGTCTGCAAGCTTATGGGCCTGCCCGATCCCCGCACCCAAGGTTCCAACAACCCCGGCGCGACCAATGTATTGCGCCTCGGCGGCAAGAAACCGGCGGCCATCACACTGCTGGGGGACTCGCTCAAGGGTTTTATCCCGATGCTGGTAGCCCATCTGCTGGATGCCTCACCGCTAATCCTGGCGCTGACCGGGATGGCTGCGTTTCTCGGCCACCTCTACCCCGTCTTCTTCGGCTTCAAAGGCGGCAAAGGGGTTGCCACCGCGCTCGGCGTCCAGTTCGGCTTGCATTGGGGCATCGGTGCCGGCGTGGGCTTGATCTGGCTCTTCATAGCCAAGGTGGTCAATATCTCATCCCTCTCCGCCTTGGTCTCCATGGCGCTTGCCCCACTGATCGTCTGGCTTATCTGGCCGGAGCGCGAGCTGGTGGTCATGCAGATCCTGATCAGCGTGATCCTCTTCTGGCGCCATCGAAGCAATATTCGGAATCTGTTCCAGGGAGCGGAGGGAAAGATCGCCGATGAAAACGGTATCGGTCCCGATTCGGACTAGATCCAATCCCATGACAGGAATCTCTGCCCCATGTTACAGCCCCGTTACCAGGAATTACCCCACCAGATAACCTGTATCGACACCGATTATCAGCGCCCGGGACTAGCGGCCTGCTACCTGATCGAATCGGAAGGTGAAGCCGCCTTTGTGGATACCGGCACCAGCCACACGGTACCGCAGCTGATGCAGCTGCTGGAAACGAAGGGCATTGCGCCTGAGCAGGTCAAATATGTGATACCGACCCATGTCCATCTGGATCATGCCGGCGGTGCGGGCGCCTTGATGCAGCGTCTCCCGGAGGCCTCGATGGTGATCCACCCCTACGGGGCCCGACATATGATCGACCCGACAAAACTCGCCGCTGGGGCCACGGCGGTCTACGGAGAGGAAAAATTCAAACAGGATTTCGGTGAACTGATTGCGGTGGATGAAACAAGGACCATCGAAGCGCCGGACGGCTTTCGGCTGCGCCTCGGCTCACGCGAGCTGCGCTGTCTCGACACCCCAGGCCATGCCCGCCACCATATCTGCATCTTCGACGATCAGAGCCGAGGCATTTTCACCGGCGATACTTTCGGTATCTCCTATCGGGAATTCGACACGGCGCAGGGACCCTTCGTTCTCGCCACCTCCACCCCAATCCAGTTCGATCCCATTGCCTGGCATGAGACGCTCGACCGACTGATGGCGCTCTCCCCGGAAGTGATCTATCTGACCCACTACTGTGCGGTCCGGGAACCGGCCCGTCTGGTGGAGCAGCTGCGCCGTTCACTCGACCGGTTCACCACCGTAGCCCTCTCAGCCGATGCCGCACCAGGCCAGGAGCGCATCGTTCAGATGCGAAACGCGCTGTTGCAGTGGCTTGTGGCCAGCCTCGATCAGCACGGCTGTCAACAATCGCCGCGTGAGATCGAACAGTTGATGTCAATGGATCTGGAGTTGGACGCCCAGGGTCTGGATGTCTGGTTGCAAAAGCGAGAGAAGGCGGCAACGGATAGCCAATAACCCGACACTGCCGCAACGGGAATCAGCAGGGCTTGGAGCCGCTCTGATCCCAGGCAAAAGTGCAATCAAGCCGGGACAGGACATAGATCAAGCCCCGCTCCCCATCACCCAGCATCATCGCCAATGGGCTGTGGCGGTTGAACTTGTGGTTGCGCTGGCGCAACCAGCGTTTACCCATAGTGGGATTGGTTGGATAGGTGGTACGCAGCGCGTCATCGATTCGCACCAGATACTCGATCCGCCGCATCAGCCCCGGCAGATTGGGAAACGGTTTGTCGTATCCGTATTGAGCAAAGTGGCGCGGTTTTCCCTGCAAGTCGAGCAACGCCATCATCTCTTCCGTGCGCAGACCCCAGCTCTCGAACAGGTTCATTGTGCCGCGGGTGATTGCCAGTCGGTCCGACAGGGAGTGGTTGCCGGTAGGTGCCTCTGTATCACTCATGCCCTAACCCTATTTCCTACTTAGAAACTTGGTTTTAGAGTCTAGCATGATTTACAAGCAGATCACCCGGCTTTACGCGGGGTATTTACGCGTGTGGTACGTCAGATTGCCTGGCGCACTTCGCAAGGCCTGCAACTGCCCCGGCAACCAATGAGCCCTAGCTAAACAGTCCCTGCCACCAGCGTCTGCGGTTCTTCGCTACCAGCGTGACCGGCAGATCCACCGGCGCAAGCTTGCTCAACACCCAGCCGGGCAGTGGCGGATTGTCGCTGTAGCCACAGGAGACGCCCAGATTGTTTGGATCGTAGATCTTGATCAGGCTGGGCCGTTGCAGATCATCCGCATAAACGATCCCGCAGTAGTCCTCCTTGTGCTCGGCCCTTAACAGTTTATCGACCTCGTCGATAAAGGTCAGTACACGCAACGCATCACTGGCCTGCGCCGGCGGTGTCTCTCCGATGGCATAGATATACCAGCCACCCGCTGCATCGTTTCGCAGCACTTGCCACAAGGCATCCAGGTGGTGCCAGCGCAATGCGGAGGTAAAACTGCCGCGAAAAGCCTGCATGAATTCCTGCTCGTTGCTCATCAATCCTCCTCTAGGGTCCTCGTCATAGATTCTGCCGACCGGCAGGTGTCTCCCTGAGGCCAACTTAGCGCAGGAAACACAATCGAAAAACCCGGGGGGCGTGGGTTATACTGCCTGCTTTAAACGCTGATGGCCAAGCACAATGAATACTCTGAGCGACGAACCCCTCTTTGAATCAAAACTGGATCTGAAACTGCTCAATCGCGGCAAAGTGCGCGACATCTATGAAGTGGACGCCGAACACCTGTTGATCGTCACCACCGACCGGCTCTCCGCCTTCGACGTGATCATGCCACAGCCGATTCCCGGCAAGGGTGAAGTACTCACCCGGGTGGCCAAGTTCTGGTTCGCCCGCACCCAGCACCTGCTGCCCAACCACCTCACCGATATTCCCCTGGCAGAGATCGTCACCGACCCGGCACAGCGCAAAGCCCTGGGCGATCGCGCCATGGTGGTGCGCAAACTCAAACCACTACCGGTGGAATCTATCGTACGGGGCTATCTGATCGGTTCCGGCTGGAAAGATTATCAGCAAACGGGACAAGTCTGCGGCATCGCGCTGCCGACCGGCTTACAGCAGGCTGACAAGCTCCCCGAGGCGATCTTCACCCCTTCCACCAAAGCTGAGCTGGGCGCGCATGATGAAAATATCGACTATGCCAAGACGGTCGAACTGCTCGGCGAAGCGATTGCCAGCCAGGTCAGGGACTTCAGCCTGCAGATCTACCGGGAGGCGGCCGACTACGCCCGCGAGCGTGGCATTATCATCGCCGATACCAAGTTTGAATTCGGCCTCGACGCAGATGGCAAACTGCACCTGATCGACGAGGCCCTTACCCCCGACTCATCCCGCTTCTGGCCGGCAGACCAATACCGACCCGGCATCAGCCCCCCCAGCTTCGATAAACAGTTCGTTCGGGATTACCTAGAGAGTCTCGATTGGGACAAGACGCCTCCAGGCCCCAAACTGCCGCAGACGATTATCGACAAGACAGCTGAAAAATACCGTGAGGCCGAGAAACGGTTGACCGGCTATTGATAATAACCCGGCGACTGTGTCGGCAAGGTTCCGCATCGTAGCTTTTGCCAAGGAAGTCCCCCTTGGCCGCGAGCTCTCTCTTGATCTAGATTGCTCTAACGTCTTAAACAGAAACCATTAAGGCCAGTTAACAATCATCCCGGGAAACCGATTCCTATTCGTGAGTTCGTCGCGCCATCATTCTGGCATTCTGCAGCAAACGCCTCTAAGATTAGGTCAATATATGTATTTCGTTTTCGTTCGCCATTTCTGGCTAAAGGATCGAGCTGATCAGCGAGTTGACCGAATACAGCAGCAAAGGAAGGAGGCCAACGCATCAACATCTAAAGAGGGATAGAGCTCATCAGCTTCATACGGCCATCGAGCAGTAAGTTGCCCCAATCTAAATGTAGTTGATATGCAACAGTTACTAAAACAAAAGACGGCTCGGGTCGTTATCTACACGACGCTCAAATGCCCCCACTGTCAGCACCTGAAACGCTGGTTGAAAAGGAACCAGATTCCATTCCTCGACTTTAACGTAGCCAAGCCCGGCAAAATGCAGAAGAAATTCTTCGAACTTGGCGGCCAGAGCGTACCCATGATCGTCATCGGTGATCAGCAATTCGTCGGTTTCAATCCAAACCAACTCAAGAGTGTGTTGGAGCAAGAGGGACTGATGTAGACCACCCGCTTTGACTCACTGAGCCGGTACTAACCCTTTCCGTATAGAAAAAGCCCGCATTAATGCGGGCTTTTTTGTACACCCGGTACGCGAACGTCGATCAGTTATTCTGTATCACAATATTCGGGAACTTAGCCGCATAGTCCTTGGCCTGCAGTGAAAGCTTGGCTGCGGTCTTGCGGGCAATCTCCCGATAGATTTGTGAGATGCGCGCATCGGGTTCAGCCACCACGGTGGGCTTACCGCCGTCGGTCTCCTCACGGATACGGATATCGAGCGGCAGTGCGCCCAACAGGTCCACATGGTACTGGTCGGCCATGGAGGCGCCTCCGCCTGAACCGAAGATATGCTCTTCGTGACCGCATTTCGAACAGATGTGGATACTCATATTTTCCACGATACCCAGCACCGGCACCTCAACCTTCTCGAACATCTTCAGACCCTTGCGGGCATCGAGCAGGGCAATGTCCTGCGGCGTGGTGACAATCACCGCACCAGAGACCGGGACCTTTTGCGCCAGCGTCAGCTGGGTGTCGCCTGTACCCGGGGGCAGGTCAACCACCAGATAGTCCAGGTCGGCCCAATTGGTATCGTTGAGTAGCTGCTCAAGGGCCTGGGTAACCATCGGACCACGCCAGATCATGGGGGTCTCTTCGTCGATCAGAAAACCAATCGACATGGCCTGCATGCCATAGCCCTCCATCGGCTCCAGGGTCTTGCCATCCTTCGACTCCGGCTTGCCGGTGATACCCAGCATGCGGGGTTGGGAGGGACCGTAGATATCGGCGTCGAGCACACCCACCTTGGCGCCCTCCTCCGCCAGCGCCAGGGCCAGATTGACGGCAGTGGTGGACTTGCCCACACCGCCCTTGCCGGAGGCCACTGCGATGATGTTCTTGATGTTATCGATCGGCTTCAGGGCCTTCTGCACCGAATGCGCGACGATCTTGCTGCTGATGGCGACCTCCACCTCACTCACGCCATCCACGGCCGCAACCTTCTCCTTGAGGTTGGAAACGATCTCATCCATGCAGCCTTTGGCCGGGAAACCGAGCTCAATGGTCAGCTTGACCTTGTCGCCATCGATCTCCACGCCTTTCACTGTCTTGGCGGTAACCAGGTCCTTTTCCAGATGGGGCTCGATATAACTCTTAATTGCCTCTTTGATCGCATCTTGTGTCAGTTCAGACATCACCCAATACTCCCGCGGGGCCCCGCCAGGGTCCCCAAGCTGATTTGAAAAAACATGGCCGGGGATTCTACACGAAAACCACCCGCAGATACCAAGTATTTTGCTGGGTTTTTACCGGCAAATTACTTCCCTTTTTCTACCTCCGCCACACTCTTGCTGGCGATCTCGAACAGGTCCCTGGAGACATCCGGTTTGGCCAGTACCCGCTTGAACTGTGCCTGCATCAAGGCCTGCCGTTTGGCATCGTAACGCCGCCAGCGGCTCATGATGCGCAACATGCGGGCAGCGATCTGCGGATTCAAGGCATCCAGGATCAGCACCTGATCGGTGAGAAAGGTGTAGCCCGAGCCATCCGCCGCGTGAAAAGCGATCAGATTGGCGCTACAGAAAACTCCCACCAGACTGCGTACCTTATTCGGATTGCGGATCGAGAATGCGGGATGCCCCATCAATGCCTTCACCCGATCCAGTGTGCCCGGAAGCTTGGAACCGGCTTGCACGGCAAACCACTTGTCCATCACCAGCGGATCGTGGCGCCATTTCTCCTCAAAGGCAGCCAATGCCACATCGTGCTCAGGACAATCCGCATTGCTCAGACAGCCAAGGGCAGCCATCACATCGGTCATATTTTCGGCTTTGTGGAACTGGTCTAGACAGAGGGCGTTGATCTCCGGCTCGTTGAGCTGCATCAGATAGTTGAGTGCCAGGTTCTTGAGACTGCGCCGGGCCATGGACGCCGGATCGATGTCGTAGCCGCCCGCCTCCAGGTTCTCCTGATAGACCCGCATCAGGTCCTCACGCAGTCGTGTGGCCAGTTCGCGCTTGAGCCACTCCCTGGCCTGGTGGATCGCCTCCACGTCAACCACTTCCATCTGATCACCCAGGGTCGATGCCGAGGGCAGGCTTAACACCTCGGTGAGCAGGGCCTTATCGGCCTGCCGGTCATTGAGCGCCTGGGCGAAGGCGTCGACAAAGCCCGCCTCGATTTGCAGCGGCTCACCCGCCTGTTGTGCCGCTATCAGTGCCAGCAGAGTACGCTGTGCCAGGGTGTTTGCCGCGTCCCAGCGATTGAACTCATCTGTATCATGAGCCATGAGAAACATCAGCTCAGCATCGCTGTAGTCGTAATGCAGTTTGACCGGCGCGGAAAAACCGCGCAGCAGGGAGGGCACGGGCGCCTCGCCCAAGCCAATGAAATCGAATCGCTGCTCGGTCTCTGTCAGCTCGAGCACCCGGCGACTGCCGATGCCAGCCGCCTCCCCCGCCAGCTGAAGCGGCAGCTCCTCGCCGCTGGAGCTCAAAAGCGCGATCTCCACGGGGATATGGAACGGCGGTTTGTCACGCTGGCCCGGGGTATCGGGGCAGCACTGGGTGAAATGGAGACGATAGCGGCCCTGTTCGGCATCGTATGCGGAACTGACGTTGATATTTGGGGTGCCTGCCTGACTGTACCAGCGGCGGAACTGGTTCAGTTCACGACCGCTGGCGTCCTCCATGCAGCGGACGAAATCTTCGGTGGTGACCGCCTGACCGTCGTAACGCTCGAAGTAGAGGTCGGTGGCCTTGCGATATAACTCAGGCCCCAACAGGTTGGCCTGCATGCGCACCACCTCGGCCCCCTTCTCATAGACGGTAACGGTATAGAAGTTGTTGATCTCCATGTAGCTGTCGGGACGTACCGGGTGGGCCATGGGGCCGGCGTCTTCGGCAAACTGGTGGCTGCGCAGCAGGCGCACGTCCTCGATACGCTTGACGCCGCGGGAACCCATATCGGCGGAGAACTCCTGGTCGCGGTACACCGTCAGCCCCTCTTTCAGGCTGAGTTGGAACCAGTCGCGACAGGTGATCCGATTGCCCGTCCAGTTGTGAAAGTACTCATGGGCAATGACCCCTTCGATACCCTGGAAGTCCCGGTCGGTGGCGGTATCGGCGCGGGCTAGCACGAACTTGGAGTTGAAGATGTTGAGCCCCTTATTCTCCATCGCCCCCATGTTGAAATCGTTGACCGCCACGATCATGAAGATGTCCAGGTCGTACTCACGGCCATACTTCTCCTCGTCCCATACCATCGCATGCTTGAGGGAACGCATGGCGTGATCGCATTTGTCGATGTTCTCCGGTTCCACATAGATGCGTAGATCGACCTCCCTGCCCGAGCCGGTTGTGTAGCTGTCCTGCAGATAGCGCAAGTCCCCGGCCACCAGGGCGAAGAGATAACAGGGCTTGGGGAAGGGATCGTGCCAGATCGCCCGGTGACGACCGTCTGACAGGATCTGTTCGTCGATCAAGTTGCCATTGGACAGCAGCACGGGATAGCGCGTCTGATCGGCGATGATCTCGGTGGTGAATTCGGCCATCACATCCGGCCTGTCGGGGAAGAAGGTGATATGACGAAAACCCTCCGCCTCGCACTGGGTGCAGTACATGCCGTTGGACTGGTAGAGGCCTTCGAGCCGGGTGTTCTCCCGGGGTTGGATCTTCACCCGGCTGGCGAGGGTGAACTGGGTTGGCACCCTGGGCAACGTCAATTGGCCCTCTTCGATGTGGTATTCATCGGCGGCCAGTGAGCGGCCGTCCAGCGTCAATTCGAGCAGCTCCAGCCCCTCTCCGTCTAACCGCAGCGGCGGGCTTGTCTGTTCGCTGGCCGGATTCTTGCGCAGTCTCAACCGGCTCCTCACCTCGGTCGCCTCGTCACTCAGATCGAAACGGAGTTCGACCTGGTCTATCAGATAGTCCGGGGGACGGTAGTCTTTCAGGTAGATGGTCTTGGCATTGTCTGTGCGCATGCTCTGTCCTGGCTGTTGTATCCCACCCGTGTCGGCGTAAAAAAGCTGACACGGTATTTTTTCGAGGCTCCAGTCTAATGGTGATGGCGGGTGGGAGACAATAAACCCTGCGCTTGCTAGGCAAACTATCGAAACGAAACCTGCCGGCATGGCAATAGTGCCAGTCCGCTGCTAGGATACCGAACAATCCAATTTCTTTTTTTTTATCATTTACAAGCAGTTAACCTCTGCGCATGGCTAGCTGCCCAAGTCAGGAATTTATTTATGCCTCATGTGGTTATGTACACCACCGCGATCTGTCCCTACTGTGTACGGGCCAAGTACCTGCTGGACAACAAGGGCGTCAGCTTCGAGGAGATCCGCATCGATCACAATCCGGAGATCATGCAGGAGATGATGCAACGCAGCAACCGCCACACTGTTCCGCAGATTTTCATCGACAACTTCCATGTGGGCGGTTACGACGACCTGGCCTCGCTGGAGATGGCAGGGCGCCTGGATGAGATGCTGGGCATCATCGAGAATGAGTAGAGCCTGAAGATGTCAGCGGCAGCGGGCAAAGTCAGACTGGACAAATGGCTCTGGGCGGCCCGTTTCTTCAAGACCCGCCAACTCGCCACAGAGGCGATCAACGGTGGTAAGGTTCACCTCAACGGTCAGCGCACCAAGCCGGGCAAAGAACTCAAGCTGGGTTCGCGACTGCGTATCCACACCCCCGCGGCAGAGTATGACGTTGAGGTGCGGGTATTGGCCGAAAAACGCCGCCCCGCCTCTGAGGCACGCAGCTTTTACGCAGAGACTCCCGAGAGTGTCATGCTGCGCGAGAAAGAGGAAGAGACCCGCCGGCTGGAACGCAGGCTCAACCCCCGCCACAGCCACGGCAAACTGAACAAGAAAGACCGCCGCCTGATTCACCGATTCACCGGTAAGGGTGATTAGGTCTGCTATCGATAACCCAGACAAAAACCTCATTCAGAGCCCTGCTAATGATTCAGATCAATACGCGTCACACCGGAAAAAGTAGGTCCTAGCGATGGATCAGGACGCCTTCCATCGCACCTACCGGGAGATCAATGAGCGGACCTGTGTCTATGAAAAGAGTCTGCTCTCCCGCCACTGCGGCTGCTCCCAGTCCAAGAAGATCTGTATCGCGGAACGCGAGGGTATTCAATGCGTCTCCGACGAGGCCCAGACCCAGTGCAACGAGCTGATGGAGTCACTGCGTAAACAGGCCCGCTTCGCGCTCAAATCCAACGACGACAAGGGTACGTTACCCCATGGGAAGGCGATGCGCCTGCAGGTCGGCGGGTTACGCGGGCTATTCCTGGCGTTACATCCGGGTACGGATAAATTGCCCAACTGCATTGATGACGTCTACAGCATAATCAACCGCGCCAAAGAGACTTTCGGGGGACTGGAAAAACTCCCCTACCAGATTCTGATCCAGCAAGTGGCGGCCTATCAGGATCGAGTGCGGGGTCGGGGCAAGGAGTGATCCTGAACCTAGCCTATTCAGTCGCCGGGTTATTTAAAAAGCGACCTGTTTACCCATATTACTCAGCCAAAGGATCACTAACCCACAACAGCTTTAGTTGAGGCGTCAAGTCAACAGAGATTCCACCCGCGCCCTCAGCGGCGAAAAGACCGGCTCGAGTTTCTTTCGCATCAGACTGCCGATTGCGTCTGTCTTACTGAAAACCGGCCTCACAATGCCATAACCCACCCCGGACAGAAGATAGAGGTTTCGTAACTCCGCCTCGCGGTTAGGGAACCGCTTCACACAGGCCACAAGTGCCGGCTGATCCGCTGATTCTACCTGCCTTATCAACGCTTCAAGCGTTAGATCGGGGTCGCCATCGGATCGCAGTGGTGAGAGGTATCCCAACACCACGTCGAGCAGCATTGTCACCACATCCTGGTTGGCCGGTTTTTCCATCACCTTCAATACCGTTGACATAAACGCCTGACCGGCCGCGCTGCAAACTCTTATGTACTGTTGTGCAAAGGGATTGCCCTCGTCAGCCAATTGCCGGAGTGCTGCCGCCTCGGCCTGATCAAGCACTCTGGCAGCGGGAGCCAGCGGGAGATTGTCGGGTATGCTGGCCAGAAACCCCAGGTAGTAACTCGGTTTGCGTTGGCAGCGCTTCCAGAGTTCCACCCGCTCCTCTTCACTGATCAGACCCGGTTGCAGGGCGAGACGCAGGTTTTCGATCATCATCAGGGGCTCGGTCTCGAACGGTAGATATTCGATCAGGAAGCGGGCCAGTTCCAGCCCCATCCCGCCCTTCACCACAGCCGGAATGTTCAACATGCGCCGGGCGTTGTCCGGATCCTGACCGGTCCACCAGGCACGGCGCGCCAACTCGTCGCTGAGCCCGCTGGCACAGGTCACGGCGACCACGGCCTCCGGCTCTCCGAGCAACAACAGGTGCTCAAGATTCTCATCCCTTGTCTGTCCCATGCGATTCCAGCGCTTGAGATAGATCGGATATCCGCCGGGAGATCCCAGCACATGTCCGGAGAGTACCTCCCGCACCTTGCGCAGATAGAGATCGTCACGACAGTTGGGATTGAGGGAGACCTTGGCCTCTCCCTTTGCGGAAAGTCCGTAGAGAGTCATCGACGATTCGTCGATACGGATGGCTTGCGGATTATTGGCCAGCAGGACATTCAAACGCAGTGCGTCTTCACTGGATAGATTCATGGTCGTCTACTGAGCCACGCAGGAATTATCTATTTTCATCCGCCCCATGAGGATACAGCGAACAAGTGATTCGGGCGGATTGTTGTTATTCCCGAAGCCTGCCATTGCCCGCTATTGTATTGGTTCTTTGGGTTCTCTGTAGTTGCTGTCTTTTGGATTTAGGAAGATAAACTGCTTTTCACCGTCATCAAGCTCGGCGAAATCCATGATCGCCTCATCCAGTAGCGAATAGTGTTCGGGCTCCATGATGACGGAGACGCCCTCGGTATCGAACTGGATGTCCTCATCCTTGGCATCGTCGAACCCCATCAGGTAATCAAAGCTACCATCCTCTTTCTGCTGTGCGGCGAAGCGCAGTGCCATGCCCTCGGTACCGCCCTGTTTGGCCGCCTGTCGAATCTGATCTGCCGCTCGAGGCGTTATCTTAAACATCGTTCACCTTTGTCGTGTCGGGCATACCCGCTTTGCAGGCACGGACATGTGCCACAAAGCGCTCCACCCAGTCGTTGCCACCCACATTACGCATATGCGTATAACTTGCCAGTAGGTTCTTGTAGAAATACCCGTCGTTTTGGCCATCAATCCCTGACCCACGCAGCACCTGGTAAGCGAAGTGGCTCGGATCGCCACCGAAGTCGCTCAGGGATGAGTAGTGAAACTCATGGGCGTGGATCACCCCATCGCTGGGGTGATGTGCAGAGGGTGGCCAGGGGCCGTTGCCCCGATCCCTCAGCCGCACGTAGCCGCGACCCTGTGGTTTCGCATGCATCACCGTATCTGCCGGGATCACGCCTACCATTCTACATTTATTCCCTTGCCAGGATAGACTGCGCGTCAGGTACATCAGTCCGCCACACTCAGCATAGACGGGACCGCCCGCCTCGATAAAACCTGCAATCGCCCTGCGCATACCGGCATTCCCCTCCAGCGCCTGCATGGCGGTTTCCGGGAACCCTCCACCGATGAAGAGACCGTCGACCAAAGGCAGACCACTGTCATTCAGGGTATCGAAAGGGACCAATTCAACACCCATCGCCTGCATCCGCTCCAGATCATCCTGATAGTAGAAACCGAAAGCTTTGTCCTTTGCATAGCCAATTTTGACAGCTGTGGCCGCGGCAGAATACAGGGTAGTTTGTGGGGATGTGGGTCCTTCAGTGGGAGCGGCACGATGCGAAATCTGTAGCAAACGGTCAAGATCGATCGCTTGTTGAACGGTTTTCGACAGATAATCGATGATCCTTTCGGATGATTCCGATTCGTTGCTTGGGATCAAACCCAGGTGGCGTTCATCGATTTGTAGTCGCTCGTCCGCCTGAATGGCGCCTAATACAGGAATATCCGTATAGTGCTCAACCACTTCCCGCAATTTGCGTTCATGTCGGCTGCCACCGACCTGATTCAAGATCACCCCGGCGAAATCCACCTGCGGATCGAATGCCTGATAGCCTTGTAACAGAGGTGCGATACCCCGGGTCATTCCGCGGCAGTTGATCACCAGAACGACAGGCGTGGAGAGAAACACCGCCATGGCCGCATTACTGTTGGAACCTTCCAGGTCCAGGCCATCATAGAGCCCCTTGTTGCCCTCGATCAGGGCCATGTCATGACCGAGCATGCGCCGAGCGAAGCAGGCCTGAATCTCTTGCCGGGTCTGAGTGTAGAAATCGAGGTTGTAGCAGGGACGGCCCGAGGCGGCACTCAGCCATAACGGGTCAATGTAATCCGGCCCCTTCTTGAAGGTCTGCAGGCTGACTCCACGCTCCACCAACGCCCGGGCAAGACCAATGGACAGGGTGGTCTTACCGGATGACTTGTGGGCAGCGGAGATATAGATTGCGGACACGTCAGCATCCTAACCCGTCATGCATAAATCCACCACCGGCAAGCGGTGATGGATTGCGTTCGAAGAATACGATTTGTGTTTAGTTGGCCGGGTCGGCCGGGTCTTCCAGAGTTTCGGGGAAGACTTTGAATAATCGGGCACCTATGGCGGACATGGCCAGCGCCACGGCGATCCCGGAAACGCCAAGCGCTGCTTCCGCGAAGGTCGGAGTGTAGGTAGCAACCGTGCCATCGAAGAAGCCGCTCTCCAGGATTTCCTTGCCCGGAAATAGGCTCATGGGGAAGGCCTGACCACCGATCACGATGACGTAGATCTGGAAAAATCCGCCGATCAACACGGCAATGGCGGCCACTACAATAGCCCAGCGTGACTTGCCGAACGCCGGCGAGTAGAGCAGAAACAGCGGCAGGATGCTGCCGATCAGAATCTGACCGAGCCAGAACATCTGGGTGTAAATTCCCCCATCCAGAAGGATGAAGCGTTCAATTCCATGATGCTGGGTGATGTAAAGATTGGTCAGGTTGAAGGCCAATGTAAAATAGAGCACTGCACCGACAAACACACCCAGCAAGTTCTTCAGCTTCGCCAGACGAAAGTCGCCGAGCTCCCTATCGCCCCACATGTAGGCGGCCATCATGGTGATGATGAAGAATGCAAGTCCGTAGCTGAACGACATAATGACAAACATTGGCGCCATAATCGCGGCATCATAGGCCTCACGCGCCACCAGAAAGCCGAAGATGGAACCGGTACCGGTAGTCAGCGCGATACGCCAGAAAAACGCGGCAAAACCTACAGTGCGGCTGTATTTATTCACTGTACGATCCATCATGGTCCAGAGGTAGACGCCTACGATGGCGAAGAAGCCACTATAGAGAATTACGTTCCAGGCAAAGATCGACTTAAAGTTGTATTGGGTCATGGCGACGATCAGACGATCCGGACGACCCAAGTCGAGCACCAGCACCATCAGGCCACCGGCCAGCAGACCGATCGCCAACAGTCCGGAGTAACGACCCAGAGGCTTGTAGAGCGGCCCCCCGAAGACAGAACCGATAGAGGCTACGTTTAGCGCACCGGATGCCGCAACAATCAGAAAGATCGCGAAAACATGTGGCAGTCCCCAGACGATCTGGTTTGACATGCCCGTCACCCAATGACCGTTATGCTCCATGTAAAATGCAGCGCCGAGCCCTAATGCGATAAATGAGCCCATGAACGTCAAGCCGAGCCAGAAACGCACGGGTGAGCCGCAGTAGAGCTCTCTGTAATACATCTTAGTCATCTAATCCCGCCCCCTGCAGATCACAGGTTGAAATAGCGAACCCCGGTGTTCAACTCGAGGTCGGCCCGGATCTGTGTTGAGTTGTATTTTTTCAGCGCCTGACTGATCTCACTCTGGGGATCCTTCAAATCACCGAACAAGATCGCGCCGTGCCCTTCCTTGCTGCAGGCCTCCTGACAAGCTGTCTGCATCACTCCTTCATCGATGCGGTGTACACAGAGCGTGCAGGATTCAACGCAACCTTTGCCTCTGGGCGCATTGATCGATTGATCGTCCAGTACTTCATGCACAAATGAACGTGCCTTGTAGGGGCAGGCCATCATGCAGTACCGACAGCCGATGCAGCGGTGACGATCGACCAGCACCAAACCATCGGCACGCTTAAAAGAAGCGGTGGTCGGGCAGACATCCACACAGGGAGGATGCTCACAATGCTGGCACATCACAGGCAAACGACTGATATGGCCAGTCTGTTTATCCTTCAGCTTGACAGTGCGAATCCAAACGGCGTCGGTTTGCGGACGACCATGCCCGGTTAGATTGTGCTCTTGATTGCAGGCATCGACACAGGCGCTGCATCCGTCGGCACACTTGTTGGTGTCGATCACCATTCCCCAGCGATGCTCACTCGAAGCGCCCGTTGCCTGTTCTCCACTTGCCACGGCATGTAAAATCACGCCGGGCGCAATTGTCACCGCACCGGCCGCGGCAACGGCGCCACCGATAAATTTGCGGCGCTCCATAGTTGGCTGGTCACTCTTATTGCTCATGATCAGTCTCTCTGTGTACCCGCTGACAGAGTTTCGCGAGGAACCGCGAACGACTCTGGGAGGTGGTAGCCATATCGGCCGCCTTGTTTTTCCGGAGTTGTACGATGACACTGAAAACAGGCCGGACTCACCGCGACATAACCATGACAGGCCTGACAGAACTGCCCCTGCGCATCGACGGGTACCGGTTTGCCGGTACTGTCGACCGCGGCATGACAATCGATACATTCCGCAATACTGAATTCCAGTCCGCGTTTGCCCTCTCTCACGGTCTCGTCTCGCTCGTGCTTGAGGAAATCCATGTGATTGCGCCGCATCACCTCGGTGGGTGCAACACAGCTTTCCATGCCGGCAGCCTTGGAACCCTCGGTCACGAAGGTACTCTGCGCCATCGCATGCATGCCTGGGATCAACATCCCTACCAGCAGCACAAGTATGTATCGATTGCTGATGAGTGAACTACGCATCTCAGCTCCTATTCACCTAACCCCATCTGGATATAACCGGTCGGGCAGACATCGGTGCAGACATGGCAGCCGATACAGCGGCTGTAGTCAGTTTCGACATAGCGCCCTGTGGTCGCCTCGGTTTTCTTCACGCGTTTGACCGCGTCCTGCGGACAGAACACCACGCAGTTATCGCACTCGAAACACATGCCACAGCTCATGCAACGCTTTGCCTCTGCCTGTGCCTGCTCCTGATCCAGACCGCTCATACGCTCTCTGAAATGGTGCAACACGTCATCGGCCGAGGGCACGTCCTCAGAACGTAGCAGACGTGGTGTGTAACCGAAGTGACCAAGAAACAGATCGTCCGCGGGAATCACTTCATGCAGCGAACGATCCTCGTAGTTGTGGATCGCAAACTTGGCATCCGAGGTTCCTCGCATGTCGCCCTGTGTCTTGTCAAACTGTTCAGGCTCCAGATGCGCTTCCTTCAACTTTGCGAGCAGATCGAAATGATGCACATCGACCTTTGGCCTCTTTGCAAGATCCGCTTTTTGAAGGTAGGCATTGATGCTTTCGCAAGCGATGGAAGCCTGACCGATCGCGGTGGTCAGCAGATGCGGACGAATGATATCACCAGCAACGAAATGTCCGGGCTTCCCAGGCACCTGATAGAACTTATCAGCATCGATCAGATTACGCTCATTGGCGAACTCGCTGAGTCCTTCCATATCACCGCCCTGACCGATGGCGGACACGATGAGGTCGGCTTCGAGAATCCGCTCGGTACCCTCAGTGGGTATCGGGGTCATGCCGTCCATGGTGCAGTCACAAACCTTGAGGCCGGTAGCGCGACCATCGGCGCCGAGAATCACTTCAAGCGGCATCACGCCATCAAGGATTTCGCAGCCTTCATGCAGCGCATCGTGAATTTCATGCTCAGCGGCAAACATCTTGTCCTTGGTGAACAGGGAAGTCAGGGTGGCCGCTGCAGGCTCGGCGGCTTGCGCCAAGGCATCCTCATGATTGATGCTGACATCAAGCACCACATCTTCCGGATTGCCGGCGGAGGCATTGTGGCCGAGACGCCGCGCCACGGAGATCACGTCGATAGAGGTATCGCCACCACCGATGCAGACCACCTTCTTGCCGGTCACCTTCATGCGACCCTCGTTGAAGGCCTTGAGGAAGGCGACACCCGAGACACAGTTGGCAGTACCTTCCCAGCCATCCACCGGCAGACCACGGCCATTCTGACAGCCTAGAGCCCAGAGAATGGCGTCGTATTCTTTCTCGATGTCCGCCACCGGGAAATCAACACCGATCTTGACGCCGGTCTTGGCCTCCACCCCCATATCCAGGATACGTTGGATTTCAGCCTGCAGCTTGTCGCGAGGTATACGATAGTTTGGGATACCGTAGCGCATCATGCCACCGAGCTCGGGATCCTTTTCGTAGACAGTTACACCATGTCCCATGCGACGCAGTTGAAAGGCGGCCGCCATACCAGCGGGACCGCCACCGATGACCGCCACTTTCTTGCCGCTATCGGCACCAGGGGTGAACTTGAAGCCCTGCTCGATGGCGGTATCGCCGATGTACTGCTCAACGGCATTGATGCCGACGAAGTCTTCCACCTCGTTGCGATTACAGCCGTCCTGACAGGGGGCCGGACAGACACGTCCCATGATCGATGGAAAGGGGTTGGCCTCGACCGCACGTTCGAAAGCGTACTGCTGCCAATCCATACCCGCTGCGGGCTTCTCCTGCTCACGAACGATTGCCAGCCAACCACGGATATCGTGGCCCGAGGGGCAGCTGCCCTGACAGGGTGGGGTACGATTTATGTAGGTAGGGCACTTGTGGGAGGTATCTTCACGGAAGATCTTGTCGCCCCAATCCTCCCATTCATTGTCACCGTCTTCGAAACGACGCCAGTTGATTTTTTTCATCTCTTCACTAGGAGTTGCCATTCTCAGTCTCCTTTCGGTACATGTCTTGGTCGTGCCTGTCCTACCTGCGGGTAGGCGTATTTGTTCGCGCTAGAAATCGAAAATACTATTCGTCGTCGTCTTCATCTTCGCCATAGCCCGGAGCTTCTTCCGGTGGTGTCTTGCGGTTCAGCACGATCGCATTGCTGACCAGTTGATGAACACTGACGATCTGGAACATATCCATCCCATAATAGGGAAAAACCTTGGTGAACTGGCTCTTGCAGATGGCGCAAATCGCTGCCAGATGGGTTACACCCTTTTCTTCCATAACGTTCTTGAATGCCGTCATACGGGGTTTGGCACCCTTGACTCGCACTTCCATCAAGTCATCGGTCAGCAAACCGCCACCACCGCCACAGCAGAAGGTACGCTCGTGGATAGTGTCCCATTCCATGTCGTGATAGTTGTTGACCACTGCCTTGATTACCTTTCGGGGAATCTCAAACTGGCCACCGGGCTTGTCACCCATACGTGAGGCCCTTGCCACGTTGCAGGAATCATGAAAGGTGATCGACATGTCATCATTCTCCGACTTGTCGAACTCCAGCGTCCCCTTCTCGATCTCATTCAGAGTGTATTCGCAGATGTGCTGCGGCACCGGATAGTCGGGATCGAGAAAATCGAACGGGCCGGCCAGCGTATTCAGGAAGCTGTAGGCAATACGCCAAGCATGTCCGCACTCACCGAACACGATGCGTTTGACACCCAGTTCCAGAGCCGCTTCCCGGATACGCAGGGAAACACGTCGCATGTTTTCATAACTGCCGATGAACATGCCGAAGTTGCCTGCCTCTGAGGCCTTACTGCTCATGGTCCAGCTGGCACCTGCCTCGTGAAACACCTTCCCGTAGCCGATAAGTCCGTCTATGTGCGGCTCGGCAAAAAAGTCGGCGGATGGTGTAACCAGCAGAATATCCGCCCCTTTGACATCGAGTGGATACTTGACGGCAACCTCGGTTTCATCCCAGACATCTTCCTCGAGTCCCTCAAGGGTGTTGGCAATGGCCGGCCCGGGTAAACCCAAATTGTTACCGATCTTATGAACCTTGCCGATGATCTCGTTACAGTACTTCTGCCCAACGCCGATGGAGTCGAGAATTTCCCTCGCCGCCATGGAGATCTCTGCCGTATCGATGCCGTAAGGACAAAATACCGAACAGCGACGACATTGGGAGCATTGATGGAAGTAGCTGTACCATTCATCGACCACTTCGTCGGTCAAATCAGCGGCGCCAACCAGCTTTGGAAAATACTTACCGGCGAAAGTGAAATATCTACGGTAGACCTTGCGCAACAGATCCTGCCGCCCAACCGGCATGTTCTTCGGATCCTGGCTCCCCAGATAGTAGTGACACTTGTCGGTGCAGGAGCCGCACTTGACACAGGCATCCATAAAAACCTGAAACGAGCGATAACGGCTCAGCAGGTCACCCATCTTATCGATGGCGACCTCTTTCCAGTTTTCAACTTTTTCACCGGGAAAACCCAAGGCTTCATTGTGCTCAGGCTTGGCCACGAAGCAGGTAATATGCTCCATGGTGCCTTCGACCAGTTTGGGGACCTCAATATATTCGGTCAGTTCCGGTGTTTTGAATTCAGCTCCAGCCATTTCTAACCCTCATCGGCCGTTTGCATTAGGATTCTTCAAGCTTTCGCGCCCACTCGACCAGGTGTCGCTTCTCGCGCGGATTGTCCACTTGATTTCGGGTCGGGCTGAAAAACACGCCGGGGATATGCAGTAATTTGCTGAAAGGCAGCAGAATCATCAGCACAGCCACCAGCGCCAGGTGTCCCAGGAGTACAGGATCCATCGGCAGCTCTGCGCCACTCAGGGTCCAAATTCCCGTAAAGAACTTCTTTACCGCCACGACATCGGTATGCACCACAAAGGTCATCAGCGCACCACTCATGCCTATGCCGATGAGTAGCAGCAGCCAGAGATAATCTGATGGCGCAGAGATATACCGTACCCGGTCAACAAAAATTCGGCGTACCAGCAGACCGCCGAGACCGGCGACCATGGCGAAGGCGGCATACTTACCGAAAGGCTGTATCAGCTCAATCGGCAGCCACACTGGATCAATGAAGTAGCGCAGATGGCGCAGCAATACCAACAGCAACCCCATATGGAACATCCAGGAGAAGATCCAGGTCCACTTGGTGCTCTTGAACAAACTTTCAAAGAAAACCACTTCACGGAAAAGCCGCATGACTACCCCGGACTGTGTAACAGGTGCCGGTGTGGTCGGAATCTTTAACGGTGCAGGCGTCTTGGCATACTGGGCAATCTTTCTTGCCAGGCCAAGAACCAGAACTAGGGTCGCTACGATAAACAGCAACGCGTAGACAGATGACATGTTCCTGCATTCCTCTAACGAGTGATCGGGTGCGCAACGGATGGGACGCGGCACGGTCCCATCCGTCGGCGACGCACAGGTTTAGATACAACCAGTCGGCTTGGGCAGACCGGCAAAACGGCATGCCTGCTTGCCAGGACCATAAGGAAACAGTGCATAGAGGTACTTGGAGTTACCTTTTTCCTTGCCCAGTTTCTTACCCACAGCCTTGGTCAGAACGCGAACCGCCGGTGCAATCTGATACTCTTCATAGTACTCACGCAGGAATTTGATGATCTCCCAGTGCTCGTCGGTCAATGCAAGATCGTCTTCCTTCGCCATGGCCTCAGCCACAGCCGGCTCCCACTCAGCCAGGTTGGTCAGGTAGCCTTCCTCATCAGTCTCGAAGGTTTTGCCGTTAGCTTCGATAGCCATATTTACTCTCCCAATAGAGTTGAAAGTTGTTCAGTTAAGACAGTCAGACCCAGGCCAAAACTTTGTCATTCTCGACAGAGAGGCTGACAAACCTGGCATAGTCCACGATTTCGATGCCATCAACGACCTTCTCTTCGGCCACACCACGAGCCGAAAGGTCAGGGCCCAGCACATAAAATTTGATGCCACTTGATGCGGTAATTTTATCTGCTACGGCTGTGCCTTTGATCGCACCATATACTCCGTCCTCGTACATCAGGACTGAGCTGCCCTCTTTGGCGTATGCCAGACAGCTATCCATCGAAGACTTTTCAAAAGGTGATTTATTGACGGTGTGTAAAGTACTCATACTCTTGTCTCCGACTTAGAAACTGAAAAGGACATCTTGCCCATCCATGATGTCAGCCAATTCAGCGCGGCTGACCAGGCGGATGGAGTCCTTCTCTGCCCAATCATCGTCCTCATCCTCGTAGGTCAGAGGCATCAGGTCTTCCAGCGTCAGGCCCCGCTCCTCCAGCGACTCTTTCTCGACATAGAGTTTGGTTACATCGTAGTCACCAAGCGCCTGGTAGGTGGGCGAAAAGTTCTTCATACCCACACCCGTGGTATCCTGGCCTTTCACCAGTTGGTACACACCATCGTCCAGGAAGGCCAGACTGACATCCTGGTCGAATGCCGCTCCAATCAACACCACTTCCAGCGATTCCCAAGCGTAGATAGTGCCGTAAGGCGCGCGACGGTTGAGATACATGAATTTTTTAATCTGCTCAGACATCTTCAACCCCTATACTTAGTCGCCGAAAACCACGAGACGATCCGACTGGATACCCGCTTCGATCAACTGGCCAAGACCAGAGATGCGAAAACCGTCAGCAATGTTCTGTGCGTCCTTCCCATTCCGCTGCATCTCACCCTCGTCGACGATGCCGCGTCGCTGGGCTGCCGCCACACAGATCACCATATCGAGGTCGTACTGCTTACCCAGTTCGGACCAGCGATTGACAATATTCCGGTCATCCTGTGGAGGCGTGGTCAGATTGGTGCCGTTATTGACACCATCGTGATAGAAAAAGATACGCATGATCTCATGCCCAGCTTCCAAGGCAGCCTTGACAAACTGGTACGCAGAGTCCGTCGCCTGATGCTGGTAAGGCCCTTCGTTTACCTGAATCGCGAATTTCATTGGTTATACCCTTCCTGTTCTTGCCTTACAGCGTCCGGTGTTAGAAACGGATATGCGCCGAGGCATTCAGGTTATTACGACCGCCACGCCAGTTATCGATGTGATACTTGGTGAACGGCAGACCGGTCTTCTCGAAAAACTTCGGCCAACCGATACGCTCAGCCCACTCACCGACACGTTCCCAATCCTTTGCGTCTTCCTTATAGGCACTCAGGATCTTCTTGACGATGGTGGAAACCTCGGGCCAACGCGGTGGATTGTTCGGCACCCCGGCGGCAACCAGTTTGTGAAAGGTCGGCTTGGAACGGGCATTGGAGTTCTTGCCGCCCACCCAGATGGCGAACTTGGAGTGCTCCGGATCATTGATCTGCATCGGCGGGCAAGGCGGAAAGCAGGCGCCGCAGCAGATGCACTTCTTCTCGTCCACTTCCAGCGAGGGCTTGCCGTTGACCATGGCGGGGCGGATGGCCGCCACCGGGCAGCGGGCTACCACGGATGGACGTTCGCAAACATTTGCCACCTGAGTGTGGTCGATCTTCGGCGGCTTGGTGTGCTGGATGTTGATGGCGATATCACCCTGACCACCGCAGTTGATCTGGCAGCAGGAGGTGGTGATGCGCACGCGGTTGGGCATCTCTTCCTTCGTGTACTCTTCGTAGAGATCGTCCATCAGGGCCTTGACGGCGCCGGAGGCATCGGTACCCGGAATATCGCAGTGCAGCCAGCCCTGGGTATGCGAGATCATGGAGACGGAGGGACCGGTACCGCCGATCGGAAAGCCTTCGGCTGTCAGCTTATCGATCAGGGGCTGTACCTTGGACTCTTCACTGACCATGAATTCGATGTTCGAACGGATGGTGAAGCGAACGTAACCTTCCGCGAATTCGTCCGCGATATCCATCAGCAGACGGATGGTGTAGAGATCCATCTGACGCTGAGTACCTGCACGCACCGTCCAGATGCTGTCACCGCTCTTGGCCACATGGTGCAGGACGCCGGGACGCGGACGCTCATGCCAGGCCCACTGGCCATAGTTTTTCTTCAGGACGGGGTGTAAGTAGGGCTCCATCTCTGGGACGCCACTCTCGATCGGCATACGAGGTTCCGACATACCTACCTCCAAAAAAATAGGGTAATTGATTCGTTTCTAGGGGCATCCGGGCAAACCCGGTGCCCCCTTTACAATCTGCTGTCAGTCAGCAGAGGATTAGATTATTGAGCCGCCTTGCGCTCAGCCCACTTGGCTGCCTCTTCATCCCATCCATCCATGCGGACGTAGGGATTCATGCGCGGACGCTCGATCATGTTCGGATCGATCTCGAGACCGATGCCTTCCAGGAAGTTGACCAGACCGATACGCTCGATCATCTCGCCGGTACGCTCGTGCTCAAGCGCGTTCTCGGCGAAGAAGTCCAGGATCTCGGTTGCCAGCTCTTGCAGCCATTCGAAATCCTCATCGGTTTCGAGCTTGTGGAAAGGCACGATCACGGTACCCATCAGATCGCCGATCTTCAGTGTACGCTTACCGCCGCACAGCAGAGTGACGCCCTTGTCGTCGCCGGGAGACAGCGCCTTGGTCATTACATTGATGCAGTGCATGCAACGCACGCAGGAGGGATTATCAACCGCCAGGGTATCGTCGTCATTCAACGACAGTGCCTGGGTAGGACAACGGGTGATAACGTTGTCGATGACATATTTGCGACCCTTCTGGGCGACGAAGGCTTTGACCTCTTCCTGGTCGACCTTCATGTCGTCGCGCCAAGTACCGATGGTTGCCAGGTCAGCGCGCTGCACGGAGTTCATGCAGTCGTTGGGGCAACCGGAAACTTTATATTTGAATTTGTAGGGCAGCGCGGGACGATGCATGTCGTCGAGGGCGTTGTTGACCAGCATACGCATGGTGCGGCCTTCGTCGAAACAGGACTGCTCGCAGCGTGCGGCACCCACGCAGGACATACCGGTACGCACGGCAGGACCGGCGCCACCGAGATCGAAGCCCATCTCGTTGATCTCGTTAAATGCAGGCTGAACGTTGTCGGTGCTGCAACCCTGGAACATGATGTCGCCGGACTGACCGTGGAAAGCGATCAGGCCGGAGCCGTACTTTTCCCAGATGTCGCAGAATTTACGGATGGTGTTGGTGTCGTAGTGCATACCTGGAGGCGGCATGACACGCAGGGTATGAAACTCGGCAGCGGCGGGAAACAGCGCCTTGCCATCGTCACCCTTGAGTTCGGTAAAACGGGGAATGATACCGCCGCCGTAACCAAGCACGCCCACGGTACCGCCCTTCCAATAACCCTTACGGGTCTCGTAGGAAGTTTCAAGCTGGCCCAGCAGGTCAACCATCATGTCATTATCTTTGGCGAGACGCTTGAGGCCGGTTACGAAGGAGGGCCAGGGGCCGCTCTCCAGCTGATCAAGCATGGGGGTATCATGCATCTGTTTTGCCATCACTCTTTCTCCCAAATGGTCGTTTGATCAGGTCTTTGGCAGTTTCTTTAACGGTGTTATGCATTACGCCAAACACCTTGGCATAGAAACCGGCCTTCTGAACTGCAATCCAAAACCGCTACAGGCAACCGGCCTGTCTCTACTGGTGCGAGAGTTTAGGGATGTCTAATGCAGACCAATATCCTTCCGATGGGGGGTAAAGAGATATTAATGGCTATCCCATATGGGATATATCTCTACTCCTTTTATGGCATATCCACAGTTAAATATAGCCTTAATTATCAATACAATACAGCAAGTTAAAGACATTATTTAATACTTATATATCAACGGCAACCCCACTTTGTCAGGGTGATATATTGCACTGTAGAATCCGCTATATTGTTGACTTGATCATTCATTCAGTATGTAGTTCAATGCTAATACTTGAGTGAATTACTACGTATTTATCGGTAGAACAACTAACACATATTGGCGCCATCAACCATGCTCTATCTAAGCGAGATCATGATGCAACACCCGGAGGCGGACAGCTTTGAGAAGTTGCTCGAGGTGGTCAAAGAACGATCCAAGACTGAGATCTTCTTCCGTATCGATGTTAAACCACCCTTCGCCGACACCCCGGACAACTGGGAAGATCGCCTCGAAGCGACCTTTACATAGTGTAGTGTCCTATGCTGCAGCAGGAAATCAGAAGCCCCCAAATTTCCCAAGACGCCCCGAAGGAAGTGCCCTTGGGGTACAAGGCGCAGTTCGCAGGCAATGGCAAGCCCTTGTCAAG
>JBNKOL010000048.1:0-21691 GCA_050294655.1 Sedimenticolaceae bacterium | reverse complement strand
TTATCGCCCGCAACCTGCTTTGCAAGATCGTATTCACATCGATTACAGGTATGTATATAGGTACCCAACCGGGCGCGACCGACCGTGTCATTAACTTCGGTTTGCGTGACCACATCGAAGATACCCTCTTCATTGATGCTCCGGCCAATGTAGTTGGTGAGTTTGTTGAGCATTTTCTGGTTGCGATCGTCACCACCGGGAACCGGGGTGTTGTCAACGATTTCGAAAGGAAGCACGACCAATCTTTCACCCTGCGCCGCATACGTCGTTGTGGGCAAACCGACACAAAAGATGGCCAGCAAGACAGCCGCGACAACAGCCCATTGAGCAGGACTCGAAAACTCAATATTCCTGCAGCGGTAACACTTTAATGTACTCATTGGGTGACTCCCTATTGGTACCTATGACGATTCGAAGATGACCGACAGCCGAGATCTCCAATTGACCTTGAATCTCCACCCGCTCTCCTCGCAGGGCCTGGCCAGAGTAGGTAGCAGTATAACTGATAGCCTCTTTGACGGAAGGATGATCCAGTGTGTAACGGGCAGGATAATCGAAACTGCTTCTATCGTCGGAGATGCTGACTTGCAGGCTGCATCTGCCATGTTTTCTGTAGCGTAACAAATCCTGCCAAGGTTCGAGAGTCAATAGACTGATATCGAACTTGGTCTGCTCGATGGCCGCCTTGTTATATTTGCGTAATTCATGCCAGAGATATTCGTCGAATGAAAGCGTACATCCTCGCCGTTCATAGGCGTCGCGCCAGAGAGCGTCATCCAGTGGCTGCAACAGTTGCTTGGCCAGTAGCGTTTTTATAATCTCCCTGGCTTTGAAAAAGGCCTCGCGCCGATAGAAGACCAGATCGATATCGGATGCCCTGTTTTGCGCCCCGATCAGGAGCGATCCGGTGACACCCATGTCCTGCGCATCCAGACCGTGATCCTCGAACAGACCGGCCAGGCGTTGCAACTTGCCTTCTATTTCATCGCCAGGCTCTCGCCCGCGGATCTCCTGCAATCGCCGACACGGCCGATGGTGGTGTACAACCCGATCGCGAGACACGCCATGCATGAAAACGTCTCTCGCGTTCGAATAGTAGATATAGTGCGGATGCTGATTCTTCAGCAGTTCATCTGCTTCCTTGGTGGAAAGCTTCCGACATCCGCTTGAACTTCGCCGATAGCGTAGAGACGAAAGTATATGTTGCTGTTCCGGATCCCCTGTCACCACCGCGAAGATAAGACCCTCGGCGGTTTCGATGAAATCCTTGGGCTGATAGTTGCTCAACTTAGGGCCTGTCAAGACTTGTCCACTGTCGACGGTAGTCTTCGTAGTCGTACTCTTTCATCAGGGTCAGTACGCCATTGTCGCCGAGGAAATGGATGGAGGGGAGATTATGCCCGTTGAAGCGGGAGGCCTTTATCAGACTGTATGCACCAACGTTTTCGAACGCCAGGCGGTCATCGATTTCAAGTGGACGCGAAAACCGGTACTCACCGAACAGGTCGCCGCTAAGGCAGGTACAACCCGCCAGGGTTGTGGCGTAGTCACCATCTGTCCGTTCACCGAGCAGCCGGGGACGGCTCTGATACTCAAAGACTTCCGGCAGGTGATTGACCGAGGTGTCGAGCACGGCAATCGATTTTCCATCGCTTTCGAAGGTATCGATCACACTCGCGATCAACAATCCGGCATCGTCCACCACCGACTTACCGGGTTCCAAATAGACCCTGGCCTTCCAGTCGGTTTGGATCTGATCAACGGTTGCCAGCAGTGTCTCCAGATCGTTCGATTGCTGGAACAAGTAGCCGCCGCCGAGATTCACCCATTCAAGTTCACGCACCAGTTGCGGCAGATGGCGCTGGAGATGA
Organism: Sedimenticolaceae bacterium; assembly: GCA_050294655.1. Taxonomy (GTDB): domain Bacteria; phylum Pseudomonadota; class Gammaproteobacteria; order Chromatiales; family Chromatiaceae; genus Thiodiazotropha. The sequence goes on along the minus strand of JBNKOL010000048.1, from coordinate 19,820 downwards.
ACCACGCTCGCTTGTAGCGGGGTGAACAAGCTGGAACTGAAATTCGTATGCAGATGCAGGCCGCTGATACTGTCTGCCGTGACAATGCCCGCGCGCCAGCTCTCCACTACCTGCGGCAGGGGAGCTCCGAGCTTGGAGTGGCTACGGCAGGGATCGTAACGGGGATCTTGCAGAAATGAGAGTTGCGGATTGATTCGCAGACCGACTCTGGCTTGGCCATTAAGGAGACACGGGAGACGCTGCAACTGGCTCAAGGAATTGAAGCTGACATAGTCGCAAAGTTCACCGATTTCGGGCAGCTCATGGCGATGCAGGCCCGGTGTGGTGATGTGAAGGTCGCCTGCGTCAGCTAACGCTTCACGCGCCAGTCTGGCCTCGAACAGGGAGCTCACGGAAAATCCGTCCACCAGACCGCGCATCCGCTTCAACAGCCCCATGAAGGGAAATGCCTTGATCGAATAGAGCACCCGGCAGCCGCTGGCCGTTCTGATACTCTCCAGCAAGGCAAGATTCTGCGCCAGGCGTCTCTCGTCATAAACGAAACTGGGTGTGGCTGGGACCGCCTCGATCCAGTTGCCGATGTCTACCCGGTGAGACGTTAATCTGCCGCGAACAGAGGCGGAGAGATCGACTGTCATGAACTCGCCACTACCGGAACTGGCGCCTGATCGAACCCTATCGCCGACGGGGAGAGCGCATCGCGAATCTCGCGCAGCCGACGCGGTGTAATGCCCGCTGTGCGCTCACGCTGCTCGCAGAGGGCGCCCCGGAATCCGAGATAGTCAGGCCGCAGCGGGAGCAGATGGGGAATGTCTTCCAGCGCGAGAGATCCCGCCAGCCCACTGAGCAGCCCCAGTGCTTTGGCTGCCGCCACGAAACCATCGAGTTGTTGCAGACTGATGTAGTCCAACAGCCCTCCCCCGCCCTTGCCTGCCGTGTCCAGCATGACGCCCCGGAAGCCTGCGGCGGCGAACTCGTCCAGGCGCTGCAACGGCGGTTCACGGTCGGCGAAGAGGACAGCCACCACGGCATGACCGCGGGTAAGGCCGGCAATGGCTTGCAGACACTCAGTCAGCTTGTCATTGGAGAAGAATCCCACCTTGATATAGTCCACTCCCGTATCGGCGGTTTGTCGAACTGCGGCTGTGAGGCACGCCGGATCGGCCGGCAGGTCGCCAACGGTGGCACTGATCGGGCAGCGGCCGGCAGTGCGTGCCACCAGGTTGCGGATCACTTCCGTGGGGAGCGCACCTAGAGCGCCCGCCTTGGGATTCTTCAGATCGATGATGTCGGCCCCGGCAGCGATTGCCGAATCCAGCTCCAAGGCATCGACCACGCTGGCCAGCATCCGGGTCATACAGCGCCCTCCTCTGCCTGTTGCCGACGGAAATCGGTGACACGGGCCATCAGCCAGGACCAGGCCTCTTGCTCCCGCTCGCCGGCGGTCTTTTCAACAGCGATGCTGAGATAGCCGATCTCGCTATCGATCTTCTCTGCCGGCAGCCGCTCGAGACGACTGACCAGGATGGCCAACTCCAGCACCGCCGCCTGCGCCCGATTGAAACCCCGGAATGGCCGGTGGCTGGCTTCGTATACGGTACGGCAGATGAGGCGGGGCCTTACCGGATCCTCCTCCACCCGCTGCAGATGAACTTCGCTGTGAGCCAGTGCGTCGAGCAGTCTCGGCGCCGCCACATGCTCGGCCTCGATCAGGGGCCAGTCGTAACGTCCGGTGAGACAGCCGGCGAAGATCCTGACGTCGTCGCAATAGTTGATGACGGCGCACTCTCCAGCAAGGATGTTGCTCAAAGTCCGGGAGGGGCGGAAGGGGGAAATAACCACCTCCCCCTCCTGCCAGAAGACACCCATGGGGGCGATCTGATTCTCACCTTGCGCGCTGCGGCAGGTGACGATGACTTCGTGGATCATGAGGTTTTCTTTACCTGTTTCATAGTGGTGCCTGGCGTCTGTCGGCATGTCAGATCCTCTGCAACCTCGGGAAGTGCCGAGCCCCAGCGCAACGGCTGGTCTTGCACATAGCGTTTGCCGAGCTGATGGGCGATCTGGGCGCGGGCCAGCTCCACACCCAGGTAGAAGGCATGACCGCCGTCGCTCTCGACCCCCAACTCGGGATAGAAGTCGAAGGGATCTTCGTGGGTGGCGAATCCGTCCCGATTGTAGAGGTGGATGCCCTCGCTGCTGACCTGGATCCGGTAGTTGGGATCACGGATAGCGCCGGCCAGTTCCCGGATCTGCGCAAAATCGTAGGGGAAGGGCTTCATCTCGTGCAACCCGGTGAGCCGGCTGTCCACCTGTTTCGGCAGGGTGTTCTCCCGCCGCGCCCAATACATGATACGGCGCGCGATATCCGCCTCGCGCACGGCACTGCGGCAGTGGGGGCTGACCTGGGTGGCAAGAATATTGGTGATGTGGAGCTCCGAAATGATGCCCATCATCACCGCGTTGATACCGGTGGTGTCCGCTTCCGTCAGCTCCGTGATATTACCCACCCCCATCATGATCTCCACATCGGGATTCGCTTCACGCAGACGCTGATAGCGCACGATGGAGTCGGTAAAGCCGAAGTGGATGGGATCGAGGATGGGATCGGCGATGTAGGGCCGGCCCCTTTCGTCGAGCTGTTGCATGGCGCGCTGCAGGGAGTCCAGGTCGCCCGCTTTGGCGGGTATCAGCACCGGCGTCGAGGTCACCTCGTCGGCAATCCAGAGGTTTCCCTCGTGCAGGCTGAGCAGGAAGTCGGCGCCGGCCCGGCCACCCGTCAACAGCTCCTCGGACTGCATGGAATCGACGCTGACCCGATAGTTCGCCTGCCTGAGGGCCTGCACGCTATCCGCGAGATGGGGAAAGGGGGTCTCCGGCAGACAGCCCAGGTCGATGACATTGGCGCCGTCGGCGGCATAGGCCGCGGCCCGCTGCAGGATCGCCTCGACAGTGAGATTGGGGGCGTCGACAATTTCGGCGAAAATGCGTACGTCGTAGTGACCCAAATCAGGGGCCTTGCCCTCCTTGCCGAAAAAGCGGGGCAGATCCATCAGCTCCTCCGGACCCCGTTCCACCGGGATACCGAAATGGCCACTCAGGAGATCCAGGTCGCCTCGACAGCGGCCGGGCACCAGGATCCGTTCGGCGTCACCGATGTCGTTGAGGCGGCGCTTGATCATGTCGGCCGTCATCAGCGCCGCCACCTTGAGACCGAGATTGTGCACCCGCCAGTCAAACTCCTCCGCAGCCATCTCCTGCAGCACCCGGACGAGCTGATTCTCGGCCAGGGATCCGGTTAAAAAAAGGATCTTCTCAGCCACGTCGCAGCTTCCTCAAGTGAACGGGCACGGCCCCGAGCCGTTCATCGGACAGTGCCATCTCAGGCCTGCCCGGACTGGATGTTACGCCGGCAGATGCCCCACTGGTGATCCGCCTCCTCCACGGCCACCTCAAGGCTCTCCACATGGGTCAGGGCCGCATGCGCTTCGAGTATAGGCAGCAGGGATTCCATGAGATACCAGGCCAGCATTTCGGCCGTGGTGTTCGCGATAGGAAGAATCAAGCAGTTACCGGCGGGCAGGGAGAAGCGCTTATCGTAGCTGGCGACCTCTATCTGTCCATCCGCCTCACGGATGCTGACCTCCTCACTTTTGCCCGGCAGCAGAATCCTGTCGTGGAGCTCCAGGCAGATGCCGGCGGCGAGCCGGTTGAGCTGGACAAAATCGATCACGAAGGCATCGTCGTTGTTGTCGCCCCAGGCCTGGATACGGACGTGAAAATTGTGACCGTGAAGATTTTCACAGCTGCTGTCGAAGGTGATGAAATGGGCCGCGTTGAAATGCAGCTCCCCCGGATGGACACTGACGGCGAATGTTTGAGACCGATTCTGCAAAGAGTAGCTCCAGGTAGCGTGAGAGATTTCCTCTGATGAATTCCGGACCGAGGATGCGGCGAGATTATAGGGATCGGGTCAAAGGGAAAAGCACATTAATTAGCCGGTTATTGCGAAGCTTTTCAACACCGAGCCAGAGTATTTCTGGCCGCCACACACTGATTCACAAATGATCAGGGGTTCAGTTAGGGCCTGTTTCCAGGTCCCATCAAGTATCCTCGGGTCGCCAGGCAACCGTCAACCTGGGAATAAGCCCATAAACCGGGAGTTTTTCCTGTCATTTCCAGCACTAATGCCAACCGTCACCCACCGCAACGGTTCTGCCTCTTGCGCCACAAGGGGAGCGCCACGCCCAGAACACAGGGCTTGCTTCGAATGCACCCATACCGTCGCGCCGCGACTTGTCGCAGGCACTCGGCATGTCTCGATGTGGATGATAAGGACGAAGTTTAAGCAAGCGCTGGATAGATATTATCCAGAAAGAATCGATGCACAGTGAAGACCGTTAGGCCGGCATCAAGAACTGAGAAGGCGATAACTGACGCGACGTCTACAGACGTACGGCAGTTTTGGATAGATTGAAACTAGCCATTGCCGTCGGAGAGACTCTCCTCACAACGCAGCATCGGCAGTACAGAGCCTACAGGATAATAGGTGCCGTACTCGACCAGAAATTGATTCTGAATGTTGTAGGCTTCTCGCTCCGCCTTGATGCTTTGCTCGCAGCTCTGGAGCAACGCACCCTCTTTGCCCTGAAGCCAGTGCACCAATTCATGCACGGCAACGGAAGTGTGGAAGATATTGTTTTCGAGATCCATTCGATCATCGAGATAGACCACGTCCCCTTCGCCGGGATACCAGCCCAAGACTTTGCAGGAACGGCCATTGCAAGCGCGTTCTTCCAAAAAGCTATGCGATACCATCCGCATTTCAGGACACTCAGCATCGACAGGCTGGTAATCAGATAGGGTAAATACCCAAGACAGTAATACAGCACAAAGTTCCATCAGAAACCCCCGTAATCAGGGTCGTCAATCCGACATTACTACAACGACGACCATGCTGAGAGTAGTTTTCATGCTGCTTCGGCTAGGCCATCAGAAATCTGAGTCCACTTATGCTGTGATCTGAGAACAGCGCCTGCGATGACTTTCGCGCGTGCCTCATGAGGGCGAGAGAACAACAGATTATAATAATATTCGCATAATTCATGCCGCCCTGCATTGAAATACGTCAAGTAAACGGAAATCAAAAGGCTAAATGGTTTGATGGGGATTCATTGAACACACTTTTGTTTTGGAATATTGGATATTGTCAAAATATGACTTAAACCCGCCTAAAAAAGTCACACTCATGCAGCATGATTGGGCAATTGGAGCCGCCCATTTCGGAATGCCATTCCCAAACCGCCTCTACAGCTCGATACGATGCCACGCTGATACGGAATCGACTGCTTAACGCTACACCCTAAATCTTATGCCGAACCTGACATTCAAAGATCTCACTCTTCATGACAGCTTCTATGCGGGAGCTGAATGAAACAGGCAGCCACCCAGAAGAACACAGCATTCGCTTCCAGAACATGGCCTATCCATGTGCCATTTCCGTCCAGCTCCTCACCGAAAATCGGTATAGTCCTGCCCCTACAAGGCACTGGGCGCAACAGTCTAGTCAATCGCGTCAGCCACTAAAGGTACGAATACCTTAGCCGATATGTCAGGAAATCGGGAAAATCGCAAAATCTCCCCGCACACAGATAAGACGGGGGTTTCCTGACCGGGATAAGCTTGAGTACAACAAACAGGGTGATAAGCATATGAACATAAGACAAAAAATCAGGTGGAGCCTCACATTGCTCGCTGTCGTGCCGGCGATGCTGACAGCGGTGGTCACCATGAATGTCGCCAGCCAGCAAGGCGTGCAACAGGTCCAAGAGTGGGCACAGATGCAGACTGAGAAGCCACCACAGGCCGACAGTTTGACCAGTGGCATGGCCGCTGCAGTGGCCGCATCGATCGCTCTTCCGATAGGCGTCATCCTGTTTATCACGGGCATTGCAGCTTGGGGCTTATCCAACTTTCTCACTCAACCAATGGCCAGTTTCTTCAAGATTGTGACAAAAGACGCCAAGGACCTGATACGCGGCAAGGGCGACCTCTCCAAGCGCTATGACGAAACACGCAACGATGAGCTAGGCGTTTTAGGCAAGGCGCTCAACATCTGGATCGAAAGTTCGCAACTATTGATCGCCAAGCTGTCGGATACCCAGCAATGCACCGCGAATGTGGTAACCGAGGTGGATACGCTATCGGAACAAACCTCGCTCGGACTGGCACGCCAGCAGACGGAGACCGAACAGGTCGCAACCGCCATGAATGAAATGACTGCCACCGTACAAGAGGTAGCCCGCAATGCCTCCAGTGCCGCCGAAGCCGCGCGTAATGCCGACCAAGACGCCAAGAGCGGCAATGGTGTCGTCAAGCGAACCATCCATGCCCTCGACGATCTGAGTAACGAGGTCGAACACGCAGCGGAAGTAATGGCGAAGTTGGAGAAAGACAGTGTCAGTATCGGCTCGGTGCTTGCGGTCATCCGCGAGATTGCCGATCAGACCAACCTACTGGCATTGAATGCCGCCATCGAGGCGGCACGCGCCGGCGAACAGGGCCGAGGCTTTGCGGTAGTCGCTGACGAGGTACGCACGCTAGCCAGCCGCACACAGGAATCCACGCAAGAAATCGAAAGCATCATCGAACAGTTACAGACCCGCTCCAAGGAAGCGGTCCAGGTGATGGACCAGAGCCGCAGCAACGTCAAGAACTGCGTCGATCAGGCGGCACAGGCGGGCTCTGCCCTCGATACCATCACTAATCGAGTGGCCCTCATCGACCAGATGAATGAACAGATAGCCACCGCGGCTGCTGAGCAAAGCGCGGTCGCCGAGGAGATCAATCGCAATGTGGACAGCATCTCGCGTATCACCGACGAATCGGCCAAGGCTGCAAAACAGACCAACATGGCCAGTGCCAAACTGGCGTCCATGTCGGAGGAGCTGCAGAAGTATGTCTCGTTATTCGAGGGCTACGCTATCTAGATCGGATGTTTAATCCGGCGAAACGACGGTTATTAACCCGGCAAGCTACCCCTCGGCATGGCGCTGGCATTGCGAAAACCCGGATTCGAGCGCTATTGCGATCGAAATCAGTTCGCCAGACCTAGCCCAGATACACCGGTTGTTACATCGGCCAGGATCTGGTTGTTGTTTCGAGTCATGCTGAGTGTGGTAGTGAGCTGGTTTTCTCCAAAACCTCCGATGGACACGCGGTAAGTCTGGCCATCTTCAAGCTGAATGGTCTGCTGAATGGGCCGCTCGCTACCTTCCTGACCAGTGGCGAATGTAACCACCACTTCGTAGCATTCTTCATTCACAGTGTAAAAGGCACTCGCAAACCGATCGGCAAACAACAAGGTTGACCCGGCCAGGGGTGTATCCAGCACGGTTTCTTCAGCCATCGCCAGAGGTGCGCCGGCACTCATCACTGCGGCCAACAATATATGCATGAATTTCATTACGAAATCTCCAGTAAGATCCAGAGGTTGAATTGGTCCAAGGAAGGAATACACGGGAGGCATCTCCATCAAGGGAACACTGATTATCGACACGCTTGCAATCTGATAGCGCAATCACCCGATATTGCAAATAACAGCCGGATCCATGAGCCCCCCGCTTTCAGCGGTCGTCCATGACGACATCACATTGGCGACGACCCTTCCGAGAGTCGTTTCCGTACCACATCGACAGAACATCAGAAACCGGATATCCCCTTATGCCGGCTTCAGGAAACAGCGCTGAAATCGACTTTCATACGTGCTTCATAAGGTTGTTAAAACACCAGATTTCGCTAATATCCACACTATCAGTAATACCTGGCATTGAGATTTATCAATATCGCTGAAACTTAATGCTTGAGGACGCTTGCGAACCGCACCCAACCCACCTATCCGCATACACAGGCAAATCACGCGATGCCTGATAGAATTAATGAAAACGAGGTCATTGGGGACGTTCCAATATGAGCCAAATACCGTTCCCATCACTTGGTCACATGAAAAGCCTACTCAGGTTTATCCTACAGGTGGTGTCCGACTTCCGCGCAAATCAGGGACTGCTGCTATCCGGCGCTGTCGCCTACTACACGCTGTTATCAATTATTCCGCTATTTACACTCGCCTTGGTAATCAGTTCATTTTTCTTCACGGATCAACAATTGATAGCGCTTTTGCGGGATAATCTGGAGTTGGTGGTACCGGGTCTTACAGATACCCTGTTGGACCAGGTCAGCAAATTCCTCCAGTTCAGAGAGGTCATCAGCTGGATCGGCATCATCGTCATGTTGTTCTTCAGCTCAATGGCCTTCACTGTGCTGGAAAACACAATGTCCGTGATCTTCTACCACCGTGTCGTGATCGCGCGTCGGCACTTCCTCGTCTCTGCCATTCTGCCTTATGTCTTTGTGTTGGTACTCGGCATCGGCTTGTTGATGATCACTTTCATCGCCGGCGCCTTACAGGCACTCGATGCCGACGTAGTAACAGTATTTGCATGGAACATAGAGCTACAAGGGGTTACCCATCTCTTCCTGTACCTGCTTGGTGTATTGGGTTTGGTATTGCTGCTGACCGCAATCTACATGGTCATGCCGCTGGGAAACATGTCATTCCGCCATGCCCTCATCGGAGGCTTTGCGGCTGCCGCACTATGGGAAATCGCCCGTCACCTCCTGATCTGGTATTTCTCTACGCTTTCTCTCGTTAATCTGGTCTACGGCTCACTCGCTACTGCCATCGTCACGCTTCTATCATTGGAAGTGGCGGGAGCAATCTTACTCCTCGGGGCGCAAGTCATAGCGACTTATGAAAGGCATAGTGCGGGTTATGCTGAACGTAGCAAAGTATTTCGGGTTGATTGAAAAACAGCGGACCGTTGAACCGCAAAGGCGCTCTGTCCGGGCACCCTTATTTTTTTATCAGTGCAAATCGCCCATTAGATATTGGCAGGGATCGAACTGATATTGACAAGCACGAAACATTACAACTCGTGACACCTTGACCGGCTTGTGCTTTTACTACGCAGGATTCGGAAACCCGGGAACCGATTTGTTGTTACCAACATAGCCTTGGCGCTCTCATAGCTCCCCATTGGCAATCCAGTGTCGAAATACTTTACAGACAAGTATTCAGTTGAATTTCAATAGCCTTAATTATCATATGGTTGTTGAAAAAAGGCATGGGAATTGCGTTACTAAAACCGGACCAATTATCACGGAGGAACAGACTTATGAAATTCAGTAAGTCGACAACAATTTTCGCATGCGCCATCTCTCTGGCAATTCCCTGTTTCGCTCATGCCGCCTTTATCGACGCGGGTGGAGGAATGGTCTACGACACCGACCTTGATGTCACTTGGCTGAAAGATGCCAATTATGCTATGACGACCGGCTATGATGCCGATGGCCTGATGAACTGGGTAGATTCAGTAGCGTGGGCATCGTCTTTGAGCGTCGGCGGAGTGACCGGTTGGCGTTTACCGACGATGACAACCAGCGGTGGTCCCCGGCCAAACGGAAACGGCCAAATCGTTACCGGTCCAACCAAGAGCAATGAGTTCGGATGGCTTTGGCATCGACTAAATGGTGGTGCCTATATTACCGATAGTACAGACATAAGCCCTTTTATTAATCTGCCGCTGCAAAACAGTGGCCCAACACAATATTATAGCGAATGGTATTGGACCGCAGAAGAAGCTGCAAACAATGCCTGGAGGATGTCGATGAACTGTGCCTGTTGGGACAGCGGCTCCGATAAACTGACATCTGAATGGTATGCCTGGGCCGTGCATGACGGCGATATTGCCGGAGTCCCTGAGCCCCCAACACTGTTGTTGCTGGCAACCGGCCTATTGGGTTTTAGCATTACCGGTAGAAAGACAAGACATATTTTATAATCCACATCTCCAAGGCCTGTGAACAGAAACTTGACTGTTACCATGGCAGTTTCTCTCTTGCTAAACAAAAGACGGCGGGCGGCAGTAGCAATCAAAATATGTCCAACAGGCTCTGGCGAATGCCAAGTGCAACATTCTGCCTAAATTGCAACAGTCTTGTTACAAATACCTATAGCAAATCTATCAAAAAGGAGAAAATCATGACATGGAAAAAAGTGGACAATTATCGACTTGGATATGGAATCAGCAAAAGAAGCTTTTACTTTTACTATCAACTTGCAGGGGAGAACTCTGTATACCAAATTTTCCCAACACCAGATGAATTTATTGGGCTATCCGATATGTTCAGAAATGAAGGACCAATCTATTTCAATACGACTGGAAAGTACTTTGTAACAGGGGCTGAGGAAATTGGTGAAGAGGAAACCCAACCTTAGACCATTTGACGATAAAGAGCCGGGACGGATTGTAATTGAGAACAGATCAAGACTGGATCTGTCCCGTTTTTTTGGGTAAAAATGCCTTGTGAAAGCTATATCTCTTTGGTTCTAAGCACTCTGTACAGTGCTGGGACTGTTTTTCCGCCCAGCGGCGTTATCATTCGCTCATGTAGCCGGGCTACACTACGCGCATTCTGCCTTGCTGGATGCAAAAAACAGCCCCAACTGAGCCTATTGGATTCGTGTTTACAGGCCCTATGACCTTCTTTTTGTTGGATCAAACTTATCGCCGGGTCCACCCCCTACTGGCTGCTTGCAATATCCTCTGACAGCCCCACCGATGAATCCAACCTTCAGTTGTGCCACGCTTACCCAAAATGACAATGAGTGATTGACTACTTTTACCTGCCACAAACAGTAACAACCTGATAGCTTGCTTCTTCGCATCCACAACTATATTCAAACACCGACCGGCGCTCTAAAATGGATAATCGAGAACAGCACAAAAAATATGACGTTTTCATTTCATATTCACGAGAGGATGATCTCGACAGCCCGTTCATCGAAAGACTTAGGAATGATCTGACACGGGCAGGCAAATCTGTCTACTGGGACAAGGCGAACATGCAAAGCCGCGGCCGATCGTTTCATGTCGAGCTGCGTGACGCCATATGGTTTTCCGAACGATTAATTGCCGTTGTGACACCTCGCGCACTCAAAAGCAAGTATGTATTACAGGAATGGTCGTATGCATACCATTTCTCGAAAGCCATCGTACCCCTCCTGCGACAGGGCACTTATGAAGATATTGCCGGAGACGACACCACCATACTCTGGCGGGATGAATTCGAACAACTCCCTGGGTCATTGGATATATCCAAAATCAGAAGTTTTCACTGCCCCGACTTCACGAACGATAAGTTATATCACAAGTCATTCGACGAACTCCTGAGAGTATTGAACGACAAACTGATTCATCTGGCGAATATTTCCGGCAATCCACCAGCCTTCCCACCCGCTAATTTTCTTCCGCGACGGGCTGTTCTGAATAAGCTGACAGCGCTTCATCTGGTCGACCCCAAGGACCCAAGGTCGTTTCTACGTGTAATGCGCATCATGGTAATCCATGGTCCTGGTGGCAGCGGGAAATCCGTATTGGTCAACGCCATTGTGCACTCGTTTCAGGCCAGAAGCGCGTTTGTTGACGGTATTATCTGGCTTGGCATAGGCAAACCGCAAGTTTATGCAGACACGGGTTACGAAAGACCGCATGTCCTGCGTGCATTGTCGACCTTGGCAACCAGTTTGGGTCAGGATATTGAGCACTATCAGGATCTGTTCATTGCCAAAAAACTTGCCAATTTATTATTGACAAAGAAAAGATGCTTGATCATTTTAGATGATGTCTATGACAGTAGGGACGTCAAGGATTTCATAGATATTCTCGGACCTGCATGCGCGATGTATATCACGACCCGATCCAAGGGCATTGCCGCCGAATTAGGCATCCCAAGCAATGAGGTCGTATCTCTGGGTGACGAGGACCTGGTGTTTAACCCGGAAGAGGCAAGGCAGCTGTTGGCGGACTGGTCCGGTCTGCGATACGAGCAGCTGCCCCCCGAAGCCGAACAAGTAATCAACATCTGCAACGGACTCCCCCTATCGCTGGCAATCTGCGGTGCAATCGTACGCAAGAATTTTCCATGGAGTAGACTGCCGCAAGCTTTACTGGTTGCCAAAGAACAGATCGTGGAGACGAAACTCCCTGAATACAGCGAAGATGTTGTCACCGTTTTCACACCGGTCAAAGTCAGCCTCGACTATATGAAGTCGCTTGATAAGGAGGAGATTCAAGCCGGCAGGGAACCGCTACGGCGTTTCGATCAATATGTTGATCTGTCTGTGCTGCATGGCGGCGTGCGCACGCCGGAAGAGATCATCTGCGCACTCTGGTTCGCCCTGCGCAATACGGACAAAGATAGCGCCTTCCGCCTGCTGGGTGAACTGGATTCATGGTCATTGTTGAGATTAGTTGGGGATGCTCTGCCAAATATGGATGTACTGCTACATGAGCTTCAAAAGGCTTACATTAAAGGCATTACGAGTGAATCCCAACTGACTGCTCTACAACGAATATTTGGAAAAGTTCTGTTTCAGACATGGCAGTCTGTCTCACCGGAAGAACAGCAGGATGACGAGACCGAGAACCCGCGCTACGAACCCGCATACTACCGGCGATACCTGTTGCGCGATCTCATCGTTGGCAAGTGCTGGGATGAAACCTCGCAACTTCTGGAAAGCCCGTCATACCTGGAAAGCAGGCACGACAAAGCCGAGCAATTTGCGCTGGAGAATGAAATCGCAGGCCTTATACACAGCACGGAGACGCCTGCGGCGCATATCCTCGCGGGCGCATGGAGAGGTATTACGAGACATTTTCCCTTAGGACGAAAACAGGCTGACTGGCTGGATACTTTCGCCTACTGGCTCAATCGGTACGGCAAGAGGGATGGAGAGTGGATTTCCCAGGATCTCAAACGAATCGCCATATTATTCGATCACTCCTGTGGTGAGATCTCTCAGCAGTTGACACAAAAATATTTACAGCAAAACAAGCCTGATTGGGCGCTGCGCTTTGCCGAGCTAAGCGTATGGGCCTTTCAACGAAACGAAGACTTAGAAGCCTGCGCGCATGCCTGTATAATAGCCGAACGGATATGTTCGCTGGAGCAACTGGAAAAGGGCTACCAGCTTTTGGGCAAAATAGAATTCATGCGCATGCGGTCCAAGGCGCTGACAAATCTTGCGGCACGGGAGCACAACCCCGACAAAAAGGCCGCTATCACGACACAAGCGGATGAGTTATACAACACACTTTCACTCGACTTTTCGAAAATCTGCGTGCAGCACTGGCTGCTGAGCAAACGTGACTGGCAAAACCTGGAAATTGACACCATTTCGGCTTTCAACCTGGTCCGGCGCAACCGCACGGTAACTGCACACCGAATCAAAATCCTTGTGGTTTCAAATGAACACGATGCCGTCAGCGCCATCTATCTGGTCCAATTCCTCCAGGCAAGAGGTGCTTTCATTGACTGGATACATCATGTCGAATTTGAAAACTATCCAAATTTTACACAGGATTATGTCATGGGCATATTGATCGGAGGTCCCAAGTCACCCGGCATCTCGGGCCTGGCGGATGCCTTCCTTGACAGTGACAGAGATAACTATTTGCGTATGTACTCTGGGTTATATCTCGAACCCAATCAACTGAAGGCCGAAATCGACGGCACCCCTTGCTTCATGCTGGGCGGCATTTCCAAGGTACACACCTTGCTTGCGGTATACCGGTTCACGCAACAGACAGAACTCGCCACACTACTTGGCTGATGCGCCTGACAATGCTGAAGGTCAGCACTGTTGATGAGTTGTTGCCGAAAAACCGGAAGACGCGGTGACAGGCAAGATGTGATTGCCGGTTGCTTACTGTTCGTCTACTGCCGAATGTATTCAATGAAAAAATATTAACCCGGCAACCCAATCACCTGTGTTCAGGGCTTCAGGCCTGCGCTTGATCAAGCGCAGACTTGAAGTCCCTAACATGATGATTTGAAAAAAGACGTGCGGCTGAATGCAATCTATTCGACTGCCGGGTTAATAACAATCCAATCTTAATGACGTAAAAGCCTATGCGGCTGATATAAACATTGACATCCACTTTTGAAGCTAGCAGATGATAGTCTTTACATCCACTTCGGTCGCATTACAGCCATAAATAATTTCCATCACTCCCTGTCAGATAAAAACATGTATTTTCAAAACCAAAAGAATTGGAACCGCACTTCTCTGTCAATAGAAATCATCTTTTTAGATCAGTGCTTAACCAACCGATCCCTGTACACAGTAAACCTTTCCAGAATATTTCTCTTTAACTTCCTTGGTAATCGTTTCGCACGCCTTAAAGACATGACTTGACGGCACGCCATAGATGAGAAAGCGTGCATCTCGCTCTTCGTCTCTCCCCTTATCGAAAGCGACATAACTGGCTGATGCCTGCTGGTTGTCAAACAGTTTTAGATATTTGTGAGGCAGATTTTTTTTGCACTCCGAGTTGAACTTTACTTCACCAATGTGCCTCAAACTCTTGGCCCAGACGATCAGTGTGCGGGCTTTACAGTCCTCATAGGAGTTCATTTTGGCCAAGCCAACCAGCTGAACATCTTGATCACGCAGCTTGACCCTGAGTTCGGCATAATACGGGTCCGTTACCTCGGCTTGAAAGGGGGAATGGTAGTTGATGAGATAGTAACCCAGACCCAGCAACACCACGGCAACCAAAAAAACCTTCACTATTCATTCTCCTTTTTTTACAAATTCATGATTCTATTTACGCTTTGATTCCACCCTTTGAGTAGAGCCATATCACTATGAAGTTGCCGAGTCACAATATGCGATTCCGCCACAATCACATGAGGATTAGATGTTCGGGCAGGTCTAATCTGCTAAACAACTCTGCGACTTACATACAATGAAGAGTTATCGCAATGAGAAGTAGATGGAAATGGTAGGGAGTGGAAGCCAAGGCATCATCCCTGTCAAACCGACTATCCCTCACACACATACCCCGATAGATTAACTGGCAAATCACCATTGGCAACATAAGACGAATTATATATATCGGCACCGCTGATAGGGAGTTCACCCCAGTCATCCTGCTTGAATCACTACCAATAACTCATAAGATATTTCAAATATCGTTATATATTCAAGTACCAGCAATTACCATACTGATTTTGTTGGTTATTGCGTATTGCATACAATTTGTCATACAGTTGACCCAGATCAACTAAACGACACCCAGCAGTATCCGGTTGTCACACCCGTAAAAGAGAACCCTATGGTCCGGTCGGATGTGCAAATCGGCGGTAGCAGTACACAAGCTGTTATTACCATCGAGTCCAACAGAAACCTGAGCTGGCAACAGTCCAAGTGGCTGTTTCTGTTCCTGTCAGGCTGCGTTGCGCTTGTCTCCGCCTATTTCGCCAGCCTGGGTGCCTGGTTGGTGCTGCCTTTTACCGGCCTGGAAATCCTCATCATCGGTGGAGCCATCTATGCGCAGAGCTGTTGCGCCTACCGTAGCCAGGTCATCCGCGTCGATCAAACTCAAATCGAAATCCGGGACAGCCGCGAACAGCCGTCATCGAAGATTTTCCCCAGGGCCTGGTCCCACGTGGTACAGACCCGGGACCAGGGAGGCTGGTATCCAAGTCGTCTTCTCATCGGCTCTCACGGTGAGTTTGTCGAGATCGGTAATTACCTCATCGAAGACGAGCGTGAGGTGCTTGCCAACCAACTAAGATGCGCAATCGAGGGCGCCCGATAAGCATGTATCAGAACCAACAAGAACAGGACCACCGTCCACCTCCACCGCCGGTATCAGTCGCTCTGGGGACATACCCGGTTTGGCAACGCATTCTCCTCGCAGTCGCGCTGCTGCTCATGACCCTGTTTGCTCTGCCCAGTGCGCATGCCGAATACGGCCTCAACTTCCCGCAACCCGCCGCGGGTGTGGCGAGCGAGATCTACGACATTCACATGTTGACCATGACCATCGCCACTGTGTTGCTGGTGATCGTCTTCAGCATCGTCTTCTACTCCCTCTATTTCCACCGTAAGAGCCGTGGTTACAAGCCGGACCAGAATTTCCACAACTCCTGGTTCGGCCATTGGTCCTGGGTCATCGTCCCCATGCTGGTGCTCGGTGTCGACCTGACCATCGCCGGCAAGGCCGACGCGGTGCTGAAGGAGGTCTGGGAGGTGCCAAAGGAGGAGAACATCATGGATGTGAAGGTCACCGGCCATCAGTGGTGGTGGGAATTCGACTACCTCGACCACGGGATCAAGGTGGAGAGCCGTTTTGTGCCCAAGGAGGAGTCCGGCGACCTCTATCTGCGCGAGGTAGACAATCGCCTGGTGCTGCCGACCGGCACCAAGATCCGTTTTCTGCATACATCCGCCGATGTACTGCACGCCTTCTGGATACCGGAACTGGCAGTGAAGAAAGACGCCATTCCCGGCTATGTCACCGAGACCTGGGCCGAACTCAACCGAGAAGGGGTCTTCCGCGGGCAATGTGCCGAGTTGTGCGGCACCTGGCACTCCCGCATGCCCATTGTCGTTGAGTCGGTCTCGCCGCAGCAGTTTGCTGCTTGGGTGGATAAACAGAAAGCTGTAAAGGTCGCCGCCGCCGCCGAGGCGAGCGCCGACAAACTCTGGAGCCTGGACGAGCTGTTCACCAGGGGCAAGACCCTCTACGAGACCAAGTGCGCCGCCTGCCATCAGGTTACGGGCATGGGACTGCCGCCGGCCTTCCCCGCCCTCAACGGCTCCAAAATCGCTACCGGTCCCCTGAAGGATCATCTGCACATCGTGCTCAACGGCAAACAGAGCACGGCCATGCAGTCCTGGGCCGCACTGAACGACCTGGAGATAGCATCGATAGTGACCTACGAACGCAATGCCTGGGATAACAAAACGGGTGATGTCGTGCAGCCTGCAGACGTCAAACAGGCCAGATAGAGGAGAGTTGATGATGACCACTACCACCCTGACACATGACGATGCCCATCATCACGATACCCCCAAAGGTTGGCGCCGTTGGCTCTTCAGTACCAACCACAAGGACATCGGAACCCTCTATCTGCTCTTCGCCCTGACCATGCTGTTTCTCGGCGGCGCCAGCGCCATGCTGATCCGCATGGAGCTGTTTCAGCCTGGCATTCAGCTGCTCGATCCCGATCTCTATAACAACCTGGTCACCAACCACGCCTTGATCATGATCTTCGGCGCGGTCATGCCGGCTGCCGCGGGCCTGGCCAACTGGATGATCCCGATGATGATCGGCGCTCCCGACATGGCCCTACCGCGCTTGAACAATCTCAGCTTCTGGATCCTGCCGGCCGCAGCGACCATGCTGGTGCTCTCATTCATCGTGCCCTTCTTCCCCGGTGGCGGCACCCAGATCAATACCGGCTGGACCCTCTATCCGCCGCTATCGATTCAGGTCGGCATGTCGATGGACTTCCTGATTTTCGCCATCCACCTGCTGGGTATCTCCTCGGTGCTGGCCTCGATCAATATCATCGTCACCCTGCTCAACATGCGCGCGCCCGGCATGAACCTGCTCAAGATGCCGATCTTCTGCTGGTCCTGGCTGGTCACCGCCTTTCTGCTGATCCTGGTGGTGCCAGTACTTGCCGGCGGTGTCACCATGCTACTGTTCGACCGCCACTTCGGCACCAGCTTCTTCGACGCGGCGGGCGGCGGCGATCCGGTGCTGTTCCAACACCTGTTCTGGTTCTTCGGCCATCCGGAGGTCTACATTCTGCTGCTGCCCTCCATCGGCGTGCTCTCTCACGTGATCCCGGCCTTCTCGCGCAAACCCCTGTTTGGCTACCATTCCATGGTCGGTGCCATGTTGGCGGTGGCCACCATCGGCATGGTGGTCTGGGCTCATCACCAGTACACCATCGGCATGTCCCTGGGGGCGGTAACCTACTTCATGATCGGCACCATCCTGATCTCTATTCCGGTAGGGCTGATGGTGTTCAACTTCATCGCCACCATGTGGCGCGGCGCCATGACCTTCGAAACACCGATGCTGTTCGCGGTCGCCATCGTTCTAATGTTCACTTTCGGCGGCCTCAGCGGGGTGATGCTGGCGGTGGTGCCGGCGGACATGCAGTACCAGGACAGCATGTTCGTGGTCGCCCATTTCCACTATGTACTGATGCCGGGAGCGGTATTCGGTCTCTTCGCCGGCGTCTTCTACTGGCTGCCCAAGTGGACCGGCCACATGTATGACGAGAAGCTGGGCAAGCTCTTCTTCTGGATCAACGTCATCGGTTTCAACATCACCTTCTTCCCGCAGCACTTCCTCGGGCTGGCCGGCATGCCGCGACGCATCGTCGACTACAACGTGATGTTCACCGAATTCAACGTGGTCTCCAGCATCGGCGCCATGATCTTCGGTCTCAGCCACCTGCTGCTGCTCTACATCATCATCAAGACCATACGCGGCGGCAAGAAAGCGGAGAGCCGGGCCTGGGAAGGCGCCAAGGGTTTGGAGTGGGAGCTCGATTCCCCGCCCGCCTTCCACACCTGGACCGTGGCCCCGCAGATCAAGTAGCCCTTTGAAAACGGAGTACCGATGAGCATTCCCGAGCATCAAACACCGGAACTGCGACGCAAGAACCTGCGCCTGGCCTTGGCCCTGGCCGGTCTCGCCATCTTCTTTCTGGTGACCTCCTTCCCCTTCTGGTCGGGGCTCTTCAAGCTGGTCGGAAACCAGGCGGTGCAATGAGCGATCCGAGCCATTCGGCCAAGCGCAAACGCACCACCACCCTGCTGCTGTCCGGGCTGGTGGTGGTGATGTTTGGCTTCGGGTTCGCCATGGTGCCGCTCTACAACCTCTTCTGCCAGGTCACCGGCACCCAGTCCCTGGCCCAGCGCAGCGAGATCGGCCGGGTGGCGGACGTTGCCGGTGACCGGATCGACGAGAGCCGCTGGGTCACGATCAAATTCGACACCACGGTGCATCCCGATCTGCCCTGGGACTTCAGCGCCCTGACCCACCGCATCCGGGTCCATCCCGGTGCCACCTACGAGGTCAACTTCTCGGCGCGCAACCGCAGCAGCGAGCAGGTGACCGGTCAGGCGATCCCCAGCATCGCCCCCTGGCAGGCGACGCCCTATTTCAACAAGATGGACTGTTTCTGCTTCAACCAGCAGACCTTGGAAGGAGCGCAGCAGGCCGACATGCCGCTGCGTTTCCGGGTCTCCAACGACCTGCCCGATGAAATCCATTCACTCACCCTCTCCTACAGCTTCATGCGTTTGAAGGGTGCCGAGCCGGTGGACAATGACGGACATCCCACCATTGTCAACCGGGTTGCGAACAGCCAATGACCCATTACGATCAACAACCTGACCTGGAGGCGACCACGCGATGTCGGTAAAGGAACAAACAGGGGATTACTACCTACCCGATCCCAGTCCATGGCCGATCATCGCCATGGTCTCACTGCTGACCACCCTGTTCGGCACCGCCCTGGCCATGAACGGCGTGGCCGTCGGCAAGTTCATCGTCGTCGCCGGCCTGCTGCTCTTTTTCTACCTGCTCTACGGCTGGTTCCGGGACGTCATCAGGGAGAACCTGGAGGACCGCTACAACAAGCAGGTCGACACCTCCTTCCGCATGGGCATGTTCTGGTTCATCGCCTCGGAGGTCTTCTTCTTTCTGAGTTTTTTCGGTGCGCTGTTCTACATCCGCAACATCGCCCTGCCCTGGCTGGGTGGCGAGGGTTACCTGGGCGCCACGCACGATCTGCTCTACAGCGGCTTCGAGCCGGCCTGGCCGAGCAGCGGACCGGGACAGCTGGGCGGCGAGTTCCAGCCCATGGGGCCATGGGGCATACCC
>JBNKOL010000047.1:0-15783 GCA_050294655.1 Sedimenticolaceae bacterium | reverse complement strand
CATCAAATTACATGACATAACGCATGGTTTTCAACGCTTCAGGGACTGGTTCGTCCGAAGTAGCCGCCAGCGTATCAAAAAAACTCTCTGCGTCATGGATATCATAGCCTTCGAAATATCCCTTCTTTTGAAACAACTCATATGTATTCCGAAACTCATCCTTTGTTCTGAAGAGAATGATATGTTAAGCGCTCTCTTCGTTTCGTGTTATTGTCAGGTTTGCGTGGCCGCCTAAGACAATGACACGACCAATCATGGCGCGGGGCAGTTTGAACTCCAGATCGATATATTGGAGGGGCAGAAAATCATTTTCATGGGATGGAGAGGGCCATGCCGTCATTTTAATGGGTTCTCCGGCATAACCTGATATAACAACAAAAAATGATGCCAACAAAAATCCAACCAACATTTCTTTTAGTCGCATGACACCACCCCCACAGGTGCAATCCCACTCGACGCAAGACGCAATGCCGTTCTGTATTTACGGGCGACTTCAAGTTGACAAATTGGATACTCTCCACTGCCCAGCGACTCAATCAAGGATCTGGTAAGATATATCAATATCCATGTCTTGCTTGGGTTGTAGGTTGGTCTCGGAACCCAATGCATCGCCTTCGAACATTTACGTGCCTGACAAAGCATTGAAGCAAATACATCCGCGACTTCCTCGTTGACTTCAACGCTCCAGCCACCCAATCCGGCACCCCCTGAAAAAGGCTTCGAGGCCATCGGCAATTTTTACCTGTTCCTCTGGTGACATGTCGTTCCCTACCATCGTGCCAATCGACTATTCCATGAATCTGAAAATGCGATATTGCCGTCGTTGCGGTGCCATGTAATTGTCTCGTAGCGCATTGAGATCATCTCCAGCGGTGGATATCGTTCGTTATTGGGATGCTTGACATTGAGCATGGTCGGCCTGATACCCGCTACCTTGACATTCTCAAGTTCATGCCGGAAGTATTCGGTTTCCTGGCCGAAATCATCGATCTCAAACCAATGGATAACGACCCTTGCGAGCGATTGCCCATTGCAACAGGCCTTGTAGAGATATGGGGATGCGCTATCGAATGTCTTGGTGAGCTCCAAGGGTTCGTGCTTTCGGGTGGCGGCGAGATAGCCGGTGTCTGAGTCGGTGGGTATTCTTAAGCTATGGTTGAACGCCATCGCTTCAACCATCGCCTCGCGTCCTTGGATTCGGCACTCTCCTTCAATTCTGCAGTTCTGATTGTCGAAAAGCTCAACATATGCTGCTATTGCCATTTCCGTGTCACCTCCCTGATGATCACTCGTTCCATGGAATGAATGATCGTATTACAGCATTATTGTCTCGTAAATGTGGCCAACTAAGTGCACAATAAAAACAATTTTGTAGTCGATTGTTATCGTGTGTGTTACGCAAACGTTGATCGAAACTGCCTTGGATTAAAGGCTGCGATATATTGCCATTTGGAAATTGTGCGCATTGAGCCTAATGGCACTTAACGTATACGCTGTGCCAGAATTAGCTTGAGTCGTATGATGTCGCTTTACTGGCATACCTCCAGACATGGATAGCATGGAAAACTCCTGTGTCCCGTACGGCTGATATGGCAAAATTGAGCGATTTCCCATTGTCGGCTTGACCGGCCTCTCGATTTTTGGAGTCGTGACATGCAGCAGTTTTCCAGTGAAGCGGGCGAATCGTTTCGCAAGCGTCTTATCGCCACTGCCAAGGGTTCCCATGGGGCCAAGGATATGAGCCGGCAGGAGGCGCGGGAGGCCTTGACCTTCCTGATGTCCGCCGAGGTCCACCCGGCCCAGGTGGGGGCCTTTCTCACCGCCATGCGCTTCAAAGGAGCGCGGGTGGAGGAGATGATGGGCTTCCTCGATGCCATGGAGGCGCACGCCAGTCTGATCTCACCGCAGGTGGAGGGGTTGCTCAACTGCAACGGACCCTATGACGGGCGCAAGAACGCGCTGCATCTCAGCCTGGCGGCAGCCATTGTGGTGGCGGCCGCTGGTGTGCCGGTGGTTATGCACTCCAACACGGGACTGCCGCCCAAGGATGGTGTCACCACCGCGCGTCTGCTGGAGGCGCTCGGGATACCCGCCTATCGGGAGCCGTTGCAGGTGGCTGGGGATATCGAGCGCAAGGGCTTCGGTCATCTCCACGCCAGTCGTTACCTGCATGGGGTCGAGCGCCTCAAGCCGATCCGGCAAACCCTCTTCTACCGCTCTTTCCTGCACGCCTGCGAAGTGATGCTCAACCCGGCCCGCGCCGACTATTCGATGATCGGGGCCGCCCACAAGGGCTTTCTCGAACGCTTTGCCCGGGCTGCCGGTGAACGGGGCCTGCGCCGGGTTCTTGCGGTGCAGGGCCTCGACGGCTGCGACGAACTGCCGTTGCGGCCGGTGGCGACGGTCGAATATGCCGCGGGTGAAGTGACCGAAATGACCCTGGATCCGGCCGATTACGGTCTGGCGCATCGTGCACACCACCCCTGCGAGTCGCCAGAGATGACGGCGGAGATGGTCGAGCAGATCTTGCGGGGCGAGCGACAGGATCAGCTCGACAGCGTTATCTACAATGCCGGCGTGCGGCTGTTTCTCAGCGAACGCGTGGCACGGATCGGCGAGGGTATAGAGCAAGCGAGAGCGGTCATCGAATCGGGTGATGCGGCGAGGAAGCTCGAACTGCTGCAACACTGAAGTGCGGGATGATTGGGTGAGGGGAGCGTCAGGGGCGGATAAACTTCCCGGGCTTTCCGCCGCTATCACTCTCTGTGACCTAAAGAAAATGGGAGTTAGACAGGATGCGTGACTGACCGGTGTTCACCCCGCCGCTCGCCGCATCGAGTCGTAGATTGCGCATGATGATGTTTGAAAAGGGAAGTCCCGTGTTCTGCTGCTGGTTGCTGGCCGCGCTTTTCTCCTCGTCGCTAGCCGCCCAGGGCTACTCTATCGCTCCCGTTCCGCAGTGGGTGGCGCCGATTTCAGCGCCGCAAGGGGATTGGGTCGAAAAGGCCCCCGGCACAAACGGTGAGGCTTATCTCCTGGTGGATCGTCAATGGTCGAAGCTTGACGGAAAGCAGCGACGCTACGACCATTTTGTCACCAAGGCGCTGTCCGCCTCCGGTGTCGAAGGGGTATCGGGAATCTCCATCGATTTCGATCCGCTCTACGAATCTTTGACACTGCATGGTGTATCCGTGTGGCGCAATGGTGTGATGACGGATCGGCTCGATCGTTCCAGGATCGACCTGATTCAGCGGGAGACGGAGCTCGAATACCAGCTCTACGATGGCAGCAAGACACTCAATGTCATCATCGAGGACATCAGGCCTGGCGATACGGTGGAGTACAGCTACAGCATCGAAGGCGCAAACCCGATCTTCTCGGGCCATTTTTCCGAAACATTGAATTTGCAGTGGGCGGTGCCGATCGGGCGCCTCCACTATCGTATGCAATGGCCGGATGATTCACCCCTGCATATACGAAATCACGAGTCAGCCTTTACGCCGATGAAAAGAACGCTCGAAGGGGAGGTGGAATACATCTGGTTGCGGGACAAGGTGGATGCCCTGCTCAGCGATGGGGGTACGCCCGACTGGTATGACCCTTTTCCCAAGCTAACCATGAGTGACATGTTACTCTGGGATGAGGTCGTTGCCTGGGCCGTGCCGCTCTATCGACAGACACCGGTCACTCAGTCAGAGCGGGAAGTGATCGCCTCCCTCTCCAGGCCGGGAATGACACAACAACAGCAACTCCTGGCGGCGCTCGCTTTTGTGCAGGAGCAGATTCGCTATCTCGGCATGGAGATGGGCGAGAGCTCGCACAAACCCAGTCTGCCTGCGCAGGTGCTCGAGCGGCGATACGGAGACTGCAAGGACAAGACGAGGCTGTTGATCAGTCTGTTGCGGGAGATGGGAGTCGAGGCTTACCCGGCCTTGGTGAATACCCATTCCGGCGACTATCTGCCCAACGCGCTGCCCTCACAGCAGGCATTCGATCACGCCATCGTAATGGCCAGGCTGGATGGTCGAAACTACTGGCTCGATCCGACGCGAACGCATCAGCGTGGCGATCTCGATACGCTCTACCAGCCCGACTACGACTATGCGCTGGTGGTGGCGGAGACAGGTGGCGGCCTGCTGCATATGTCAGACGATATCAACCCGGTACATGGCAAACGGGTGGAGGAGACTTTCGATATCACGCGCAGTCCGGAGCAGCCGGTTGACTACAGGGTAGTGACCGAAGTCGACCATTACTATGCGGACTCGCTGCGTAAACAGTTGGCGGAGACCAATCCCAGTGCGCTGCAGCAGTCCTATCTGAACTATACCGCGCGCTACTATCCCAGCGTCGAAATCGCCGGAGATATTCGGGTGGAGGAAGCGAATAAAAAAAATTCAATCAAGGTCATCGAGAACTACCTCATTCCCGGGGCGTGGAAATCGCAACAGGGCTCAAGCTATGTGGTGATGAATTTCGAACCCTTTCTCATCGACGATCATGTCTCGGCGATGGACTCACCGAAACGGACGGCGCCTTACGCGGTGACCCATCCGGTGCGCTATCAGCACACGACGCGGGTTGTCGCGCCAGAGGGCTCCGATTTTAAAGACGAGTTCTATGAGATCGACGACAGCGCCTTCAGGTTCGTCAAATCCGTCGAGTTCAAGGGCGGTGAACTGGTTATCGACTATATCTACGAGTCACTGCGCGATCATGTTATGCCGGTTGACATTGAACAGCATGCGAAACACCTGCGTGAGGTCTACAACCTCTCAAGTTATCAGATAAGAATGCCGGATCCCGCCATCGGCTTCGGTGAGTACCGCTTCGACATAGGGGACATGAACTGGATGATGGTGAGCATCGCCCTCCTGACTCTGGGGCTGTCGAGCTTGCTGTCGTACCGGATGATCTACCTGCGTGATCCTCCGCCCGCCAAGCCGCTGGAGAACATCGAGCGAAATCTCTCGGGGCTGTCGGGATGGCTGATTCTGCCCGCCATTTCACTGTTGCTGTTTCCGGTCGCTGTCGCCTGGGGTTCGATGGAGCTGATGTATGTGTTTTCCGCCGTTCAGTGGTCGGTGCTGGGGGAAGACTACGGGGTGGGAATGCTGGCATTGGTTAGCATGGAAGTGATGATGAACATTGTCATGATTGTGCTTTCGCTCTTTCTCAATGTGATGTTCTTAACCCGCCGCCGCGGTTTTCCCAAACTCTTCATTGCCTTCTATCTGTTTGTGAGTGCAATCACTGGCGTCGATCTGTTGATGATTCATCTGCTATCGTTAACCGATATCGAGGTGGAGCTGTCGGATATCCGGGAATTTGTCCGTCTGGTGGTCTACACCGTCATTTGGGGTGCCTACTTCTCCAGGTCGAGGCGTGTCAGGGCCACCTTTACACGCGACAGAAGGGGCAAAGAGCCCCAGTGGCAGGCTGATCCGGTAACTCAAAGCTGAAGCAAACGCCATGCGCTCGATCATATTGGCATCTCCCGGCAGCGTGCCCCTCCCGGTCGTTGATCGCCCTCACGGCGAGCTGATCTTTCCGCTGCTGTTGTGGGCCGGTTTCAGACTGCGCCTGGTGTCACGGTTTGCACCCGGATGTGTTTGGTGTTTCTATCAGCCTCATCACTTTGCAGGAGTCACTGAATGGAGCGAATCACCATCTCACTGGATACGGCACTGGCCGACGAGTTCGACCAGTTCATCACACAGCACGGCTACCGCAACCGTTCGGAGGCGGTGCGCGACCTGATTCGCCTCAAGCTCGAGTCGGAACGGCTGGAAACTGAGCGCAAGGGTCATTGCGTCGGTACCCTGACCTATGTCTACAATCATGAGGAGCGGGAGCTGGCGCGACGCCTGACCACCCTCCAGCACGAACACCACGATCTGGCCGTTTCCACCCTGCATGTGCATCTGGATCACGAGAATTGTCTGGAGACCGTTGTGGTGCAGGGTCCGACCGACCAGGTGAGGAATTTCGCCGATGAGGTCATCGCCCGTCCCGGCGTGCGCCATGGCGAGCTCTACCTGGTGCCGGTGGATGTGAAGAAAAGTGCGCATAAGCACGGTCAGGGTTACGCTCGCCACTCGCACCGTTCTCCCCATACCTGATTTATTAACCCGGCAACTAAATACAGTACCTTCAGCCGAAGCGCGCCTGCCGACAGCTTGCGCATCAAAACGCCGCTGTAGCCCCCCTACAGCCCGTTTTGATAACGCAGACTGCAGGCAGGCACGCTTCGGCCTCTCCTTTTGCATTCAGTCTGTTTGGGGCTTCAAGCCTGCCCTTGCTCTGGGTTGCGGCGCTTGACAAGGGAACAACCCTTCCATCCTTCGGTCCGTAAACGGCACATCCCTGTGCCACGCCTCTCTGCGAGCCACGCCCGTAGGAAGTGCCCTTGGGGTGCGCTTTGATCGAGGGCAGGCTTGCAGCCCTGAAGGCACTGTATTTAGTTGCCGGGTTAATAATAATAGGTAGTTGCCGCGTTCCGGCCAGAGGTTTAGACTGCTCGCAAGATCATACGAATTATTAATTCTTCACAACTTTTGTCGGAGGACTTATGATGTCAAGCACCAGTCGCCTGCTCGGCCGCACCCTCTTTGGCAGCCTGATGCTGTCGGCCGTGACGCTTGTCGAGGCCCACTTTCAGGAGATCATTCCCTCCCATGACATCCTGACCCAGGAGAGCGGATCGCAGCTCAGCCTGTCGCTGACCTTCACCCACCCGATGGAGGGCGGCCCGGTGATGCCGATGGGCGAGCCGGTCCGCTTCGGCGTTGTCGGTCCCCAGGGCGACATCGACCTCAAACGGCAACTGAGTCCGATCCAGCGGCAAGGGAGCACGGCCTATACCGCCGGCTACAAAGTGAGACAACCCGGCGACTACATCTTCTACATTGAGCCCGCGCCCTACTGGGAGCCTGCCGAAGAAGTGATGATTGTCCACTATGCCAAGGTAGTGGTGGATGCCTATGGCGCGGAGACGGGCTGGGATCGCGAGATCGGTCTGCCGGTTGAGATCATCCCGCTGACCCGCCCCTACGGGCTCTGGAGCGGCAATCTCTTTCGCGGGGTGGTCAAGCGCGGCGGCCAGCCCTTGCCCTATGCCGAGGTGGAGGTGGAGTGGCGCAATGACGGCAGCCTGAGGCCACCCGCCGATGCCTATATCACGCAGGTGATCAAAGCCGATGCCAACGGCGTCTTCGCCTACGCCATGCCGCGCGCCGGTTGGTGGGGTTTCGCCGCCCTGATCGAGGGTGATGAGCGACTGTCCAATCCCAAGGGCGAATCGGTAGCGGTCGAATTGGGTGGGCTGATCTGGGTCCATACCCGTGACATGCGGTGAACCGGCTCGTCGCAACCACACCGACCACGGACCGCTTGTCCTGTCTGCGTTTGATCGTAAAACGCCATAGGGGTGACGTAAACTTTCAGCCTCTTTCAGTGGGGCTATGCCCCACCGCCCTGCGGATGAACAGGGTGGTGGTTTTTCAAGCAACCCGGGATCTACCTGAAAGCCGTAATCATAAAGGAACCTCGGTCTATTCCGAGCGGCGGTGGGCGTATGCAGGAGACCGGTAACCCGTCAGGTTGGCTGAGCCGTCATGGGAAAAAATCCTTAGATCATCGGACCAAGTACTCAACGAGTAGCGATTGTGATTTCATGCTGTCAGTCCTCCCGGCTTAACGCCCGTGATGTGGTTTTATCACCGCAAGGTTTCCGTAGAGCGGGCTGTGTAGGCAAGGAGTGGTTATATTGCATGACGAGAATAAAAGTAATGGGAGAAAAAACGATGAAAGCGCAACTACTGACCCTTTTCGGTTTGGCTGTTGTTTGTGGTCCGGTGTTGGCTGACGCCGCCAAGAATGAGTGGGAACGCGATATGGAGCAGCGCTTGCAGCGTCTCGAAGAGCGCACCCAGTCCCCGGCGTCAGATCCGGATGAGGCGCAGCCGAAGGCGGACACTGAAGAGGAGAGGGCGAATTGGTTCGACATCTTCGAATTGGAAGGTTTGATCGAGGTAGAGGCGAGCCGGGTCTCGCCGCAACAGGGCGGTTCCACCAGTGATGTGAACGTGGCCACCGTGGAACTGGGTGTGGGGGCGAAGGTGAACCCTTGGGTGGAGGCGGAGATCCTGTTGCTCTATGAGGAAGAGACCGACAACGACGGTGATCTCAACGTCGACACCGCTTTAATCACCCTGGCCGACCCGCAAGCAAACTGGTTTATCAAGGCCGGGCGCAATACCTTGCCGTTCGGGCTCTATCCCACGCAGATGATCTCCGATCCCCTGACGTTGGAGCTGGGTGAAACCAACGACACCGCCATCGAGGCCGGCTACGGGGTGGACGGGCTCGAATTCTCCCTGTTTCTGTTCCAGGGCGATCAGAACGATAAAGTGGACAACCTGGGCGCCCAACTGGGTTACGAGACCGAGATCGCGGGTGTGGTCTCCCGCTTCAATCTCGGCTACCTCGACAACTTGGCGGAGTCGGATGCCATCGTGGATGGGGCTTGGGTCAGCGTCGACGACAAAATGGCCGCCTGGGTCGCCAGTGTGGAGTTCGGCATCGGCCCCTGGACCCTGATTGGAGAGTATCTGGATGTCCGTGACGGTTTTGCCGATGCGGCTGACCAGGCGCCTGCGGCGCATAATCTCGAACTGGGTTATGGCTTCGAGCTGGGCGACCTTCCGGCAAACATCGCTATCGGCTACCAGGGAACCGACGACGCTGAAGATGCCAACTGGGAGCTGCCGGAGAAGCGCCTGATAGGGACCTTTTCGATCGAGCTGCTGGAAGCGACCGAACTCGGGATCGAGTTCAAGCGTGATGAGGCCTATTCGGGCGAGCGCGAGAACAGTGTCACCGCCCAATTGGCAGTGAGTTTCTGAGGCATGTTCCATGGCGGTTCAGTTCCGGCCATAAGTCGGCTATAGTGTGGGCGTTTCATACGAATTATATAAAATTCATACTTTCGGTCGTCGGCGGACAGCCCGGCCGAATCGTGGGAGAGTCGGCTGATGGCGCATATCCCTGATGGCGTGCTGGCAGCGCCGGTACTGATCGGTGGTGCACTGATCGGTGCCGGTCTGCTTGCCATCTCCCTGCGCCGGCTCGACTATGAACGCATTCCCCAAGCTGCAGTGCTCTCTGCCGCCTTCTTCGTCTGTTCCCTGATCACCGTTCCGGTGGGCCCAAGCAGCGTTCACTTGCTGCTCAACGGATTGATGGGGGTGGTACTCGGCTGGGCCGCGGTGCCGGCCATCCTGGTGGCGCTGGTATTGCAGGCCACCTTCTTCGGTTACGGTGGACTGCTGGTGCTCGGGGTGAACACCCTCAACATGGCGTTGCCGGCCCTGGTCTGCGCGGCCCTCTTCGCACCCCGGCTGGCTGCGGGAAGCTGCCGCCGGCCGTTTCTGCTCGGTGCCCTGGGTGGCGGAGTGGGGGTGGCGCTGACCGGTCTCATGGTGAGTCTTGTCATCGCCATGAGCCGGGACGCCTTTCTGCCGGCCGCCAAAGTGATCCTGCTCACCTACCTGCCTCTGGCGGTGGTGGAGTCGGTGGTGACCGGTGCCGTTATCGCCTTTGTCTGGCGGGTCGCCCCGGAACTGTTGCGGACCCGCTTCGACGGGCAGCCGGCGCATCAGCATGGGTAAGGGCGCGCGCTGGTCAGGCTTGGCGCTCGGTCTGCTGATCAGTCTGCCCCTGCAAGCCCATAAATTGAAGGTGTTCGCCAGCGCAGAAGGGGACAGTATTCTCGGTCAGGCCTACTTTGTCGGTGGGGCCGGAGCGGGCGGTGCCTCGATTCGTATCACCGATGTCGGGGGGCGCGTGTTGGCGCAACCGGTGCCTGACGAAAGCGGCAATTTCAGCTATCGGGTCGAGCGTCGAATGGACTACCGGGTGGTGGCCGACTCGCTGGACGGGCATGAGGCGAGCTGGACCCTGCGGGCGGAAGAGTTCTCACCCGGTCTGCCAGGGGCGAACGGGGTCGAATCGACCACGCAAGGGGTTTCGGGCACGCCGGCGCCTGCGGCGTCAACCGCTGCAATCCCCCAGTCGTCTGCCGGAACGCTTTCGATGCAGCAGGTGGAAGCGGCGATGGCGCGCCAGATCCGCCCCTTGCGGCAGGCTTTGCAACGCTATGAGGAGCAGGTGCGGCTGCGCGATATCGTCGGCGGTATCGGTTACATCATCGGGCTGGCGGGAGTGGGTCTCTGGTGGAGCAGCCGGCGACGAAAGCGGGATCGATGAGTGGTGAACTCCTCTCCCTCGATGCGGCGGAGACCTGGCTGACACGGCGCGAACCGCGCCTGCGCGTAGTGCTTGCCTTCGCCTTTGCGCTGCTGACGGTGAGTCTGCAGCGGTTTGTTCCGCTTGTCCTGACCCTCGTTTTGGCCTTCTCACTGGCCCTTTCGGCTGGACTCGCGCCACGACTGCTGTTGCACCGGTTGCTGGCCCTGGAGGGCTTCATGGGCGTGCTGCTGATCCTACTTCCCTTCAATGTGCCGGGCGAGACCCTGTTGCAGCTGGGTCCCTTCGGCGCCAGCAGAGAGGGTCTGCTGCAGTCGCTGGCGATTCTGCTCAAAGCCAATGCGGTGGTGCTCGCGCTGCTGGCTCTGGTCGGTACCCTGGAGCCGGTGACCCTAGGCCATGCTCTGGCGCGGTTGCGGGTGCCGGACAAGCTGGTCCACCTGCTGCTGTTTACGGTGCGTTATCTGGGGGTACTCCACGAGGAATACCGGCGACTGCGTCAGGCCATGCGCACCCGGGGTTTTCGAGCGCGCAGCGATCTGCATACCTGGCGCAGCCTGGGTTGGCTGATGGGAATGTTGCTGGTACGCAGCCTGGAGCGGGCGCAGCGCATCGTCGCCGCCATGAAGTGCCGTGGTTTCAACGGCCGCTTCTATCTGCTCGATGGGTGCCCCTGGCGTCCCGCCGATACCCTCTTCGCTTTTGCCGGTCTGGCGGTACTGAGTCTCATTCTGCTGTTGGAGCTGAATCCATGAGCGCCCCCCTGTTTGTACTCGATGGGGTCGGCTTCGGCTACCCGGATCATCCTGTGGTCGCGTCGGCGAGCTTCTCCCTGCATCCGGGGGAGCGGGTGGCCCTGATGGGGGCCAACGGCGCCGGCAAGACCACCCTGCTGCATCTGATGGTCGGGCTCTGTCGTGTGCAAACGGGTCGTATTCTGGCCTTCGGCCGGGAATGCAAGCGGGAGCCGGATTTCCATCAAGTGCGCCTGCGCACCGGTCTGCTGTTCCAGGATCCGGATGATCAGCTCTTCTGCCCCACGGTGTTGGAGGATGTGGCCTTCGGCCCCCTGAATCAGGGTTGTTCCCAGGAGCAGGCGCTGGAGATCGCCAACGTGACGCTGGCCACATTGGGGCTGGACGGTCTCGGCCACCGGGTTACCCACAAGCTCTCCGGCGGCGAGAAGCGGCTCGCCTCCCTCGCCACCGTGCTGGCCATGCGGCCGGATGTGTTGCTCCTGGACGAGCCCACCAACGGTCTCGATGAGGCCACCGAGCGACGGCTGGTGGAACACCTGGAGACGCTGCCCCAGGCGATGCTCTTTATCTCCCATGACCGCCGCTTTGTGGAGCGGCTGGCCCAACGCGCCGTGCTGCTGCGTGACGGTCGGCTGCGCGAGGCGGTGCTGCACACTCATCCTCACAGCCATACCCACTCTCACCTCCATGTGCACGCCAAGCAGGAGCTGGAGATGGGGCATGCCCACGCAGAGCTGCCGCCGGAACATGCTGATCACCAGCATGGGGAGTGAATGAGGTGAATGGGTTGAAGCATAATCCGCTTCGGGTGTGACGGGTGGGGTCCCGCCCCATCAAAAGTGTAGAATTCAGTTGCGTAACTTTTGCTACAGAACCCCGCTGTCAGCAAGGGTTAGTCTATCTCCCACGATATATGTTTCACCTCATGGGAGATCACAATGCAACCGATGAAGTTCTTTATCGACACTCACGACCAGAGCAGAGGCAGTTTTCCCCAAGGCCTTACACCCGATCAGTTTGAGACCTTCTACGCCCAGTATGAAGCGGCCTGCTACGCCGAAGAGGTGGTGCCCATACGGGTCCATGTCGGCTACGGGGAGGGTCGCGCTTTCTGTTTCACCATGGCGCCAGACGCCGAGGCGGTGCGACGTGCCCATGAGCGGGTCGGGCTGCC
This sequence comes from Sedimenticolaceae bacterium, assembly GCA_050294655.1. Lineage (GTDB taxonomy): Bacteria > Pseudomonadota > Gammaproteobacteria > Chromatiales > Chromatiaceae > Thiodiazotropha. The sequence goes on along the minus strand of JBNKOL010000047.1, from coordinate 3,582 downwards.
CTTCGACAGCATCACTGAAGTGACCACCGCCACACCCGGCGACACCTTCTTTCGGCGCTCCGCCGCCTGAGTCGGCAATGTGCCTTCGTCGGCCCGGTGAACGAATAGTTTGATTCCCGGCCGGTGTCTCTCTTGCGCAGGGGAAGGTAACGATGAATATCGCGAGTTTACAACTTTGGCTGGTGGCATTGGTGGCACTGTTGGTAGGCTTCGGCGTGCTGGTGGTGATGGTGCGCTACGACCTCGGCCCATCAAGTCAATTGGCCCGGGGTGGTCAATGGCTGTTGGCCACCGCCTTGGGCACGGGGGTGTTGGCTTTCGCTATCAAACTGCTGATCATCGCCACCATCGCCAGCTTGCCCGAGCTGGTGATCGATCCGTTTATCAATAAACCGGTGGTGGCGTTTCAGCGTGGTCCTGAGGATCCTCTGCTGGGGTTTCTCGCCTCTCAGCGCTTGCGTTGGCAGAGTCTGCCAGTGGGTACGCGGGTCGCCAGAGAAGACGCTTCCGGTAAGGTCGAAGCGGATCCCTACATCTGGCGGGCGTTGCCCGAACAGGCGCCGAGCCCGGCGGACAATCCACCGACGCCGGCCAAAGTGGCGTTGGGCAAGCGACTCTTCCTCGACCGTAATCTGTCCTATGACCGCACACTCTCCTGCGCCTCTTGTCATGACATAGAGGGGAGTGGGGATGACGGTCGAGCCACCTCTCTCGGTATCGGCGATCAACAGGGAGGCCGCAATGCCCCCACGGTGTGGAATGCGGCTTTCCAGTCGGTGCTGTTTTGGGACGGGAGGGCCGACTCTCTGGAGACCCAGGCCAAGGGGCCCCTGATCAACCCGATTGAAATGGGTATGCCCTCGCTGGATCTGGTGGTGGAGCGGGTGAAACAGACAGCCGACTACCGTCCCGCCTTCGATGCCGCTTTTGGCCCGGGAGAGGCGATCACCATCGAGCGCATTAGCGAGGCGATCGCTACCTACGAGCGGACCCTGATCACCCCCGATACGCCCTATGACCGTTTTGTGCGGGGCGACCTGGATGCCCTCACTGCGGCCCAGCTGCGGGGCATGCGCCAGTTCCAGCGCTTGGGGTGTGTGCAGTGCCACTTCGGCCCCAACTTCAGCGGTGCCAGCCTGTTTGACAGCCGGGCGCCCATGCGCATCTTTCCCGTCTACCCGACGCCATACGAGGCCAAGTACGGCCTGACGCGGGACAGCGGCGCCTCCGAAGCGGGCAGCGGACGCGGTAGTTGGCGGGTCCCCTCGCTGCGCAATGTGGCGCTGACCGGCCCCTGGTTCCATAACGGTTCGGTGGACGAACTGGCCGAGGCAGTGCGCATCATGGCAAGCGTGCAGCTCGGACATACCGGACGTTACCTGGTCTGGTCCGATAGTCACAAGACGATGCTCGAACTTGAACGGCCGACCCTGGATGAGTCGACGGTGGAGGATCTGGTAGCCTTTCTGCATGCGCTCAGCAGTGACCGCTTGGTTAAGCGTATGGGTTCTGATCAGCGTGGTTTGAATGCGGGGATTGGTGGGGCAGGGCTCCACCCTGCGGTGGGGTCTGAAATGGTGTCGGTCAGGTAACAGGGGTCGATGCCGAATGCATTGAGGAGTGCGCAACGCCCGGCCCGAGAGGAGAGTGACGTGCTATGCTGCCAGTTGCAACCCGCTGTCCTATTGCATAAGCCACAGGAGTTCCTCATGGCCAGGTCCGAAGCGATCGATCCGCTCTCCAATCTCACGCCTGAAGGCAGTGAGTTGTTGCATGCCGGGCGGGTGCGGAAGCGGTTCGACAGGCCGACGGCGGTTATCCACAAGGGGCAGCAGGTCTCCGGCGCCTACCTGGTCACCAAAGGGCAGCTGCGGGTCTTTACCTACACCCCTCAGGGTACTGAGGCGACGCTCTATTTCATCCGTCCTGGCGAGACGTGTGTGTTGGCCCTCAATTGCCTCTTCAACGACCTGCGTTACCCGGCCTGGGTGGAGACCGCCGCCAACACCGACGTGGAGATTATCCCCGGCGATCTCTACCGTAAACTCTTCGAACGCGAGCGCGCGGTGCAGGACCTGACGGTGAAGGCGCTCTCCACCCTGGTCTTTCGCCTGATGGATGAGCTGGAGCAGATCCATGCCTGTAATCTGGATCAGCGTCTGGCCAACTTCCTGTTGAGTAACGCCTCGGATGACGGAGTGTTACTCACTACCCAACAGGTGTTGGCCGGCCACCTGGGTACCACCCGCGAGGTGATCGCCCGTCTGATGCAGGGCTTTGTGGCCGAGGGGCTGGTCACTACCGGGCGGGGACGGGTGACCATCAATGATGCTGAAGCACTGGCTGGTCTGGTGGAGCCTGGCGCCGGCTGACGTTTTCACCCAACTCTCTCCTCATGTTCCATCGTCAATCCGGTGCAGACTGGACGCCAGGGTATGAACGCGACAAAGCAGGCGGATCGTCGCGCCCTACCCTCGGCGTGCCTGTATTCGAAGTGTGAGCGGGATACAGTGCCTATTGTCCACACGGATGCTAGGCTTAAGGCTTCTATGATCCATTCGTGATTCGGTGTGTGGCGGCTGAGACATCCCGATTCGATGTTGAAAGGCTTTGCGATAGCCAGTTGTTACGAACCTTCTCGCCTTGATTTGGGCCATTTAAAATTTCCACGCCCTAGTTCCAGCATTACTCAGAGATACCCAGGCGCTTGGTTGAATAGTATTACAAAAAAAGAGAGAGAAACGATGCTACATACTCGAGTTCAGATATTGCAGGAGATGCCGATCTTTGGCGGTACCAAGGAGTCGACCATACAATCCCTTCTGGAAGGAGCCATGATACGTGAGCTTAGATCGGGTGATACGGTATTCCGGGAAGGTGAGTTGGATACATCGCTCTATGTGATCGAGCATGGACGGGTTTCGGTCTATCGCCATTGGCAGGGTCAGAGTTATAAGTTGAGAGAACTCGGTAAGGGAGACTGTTTCGGTGAAATGGCATTGATGGATTTCAAGCCGCGCAGTGCTACGGTCAATGCCGATACCGATTGCAGCCTGATTCAGATATCGGCTGCCCAGCTTGGAGAGCTCTATACCAACGACCCGGAACAATACACGCTAATACAAATGAATCTTGGACGTGAAGTTTGCAGGCGGCTTAGAGAAGCCGACAAGCGACTTTTCCTGCAGGAAGTGAGCGAATCCTCTGAAGTGAATAGTGTAAGTTGACACAAGAAAAAAGGTCGCTTCTGCTTGTCACGGGAACTGGCTGTTGGAAATCCCCTCTTTTTATTCCGGACGGTCCCGGAAGGCCGATAGTTACATGAGTCAGAGCTCATACGCCCGTTCGACCCTGCAGACGCGAACGTGAAATGTCCTGTACCACTCACGGGCGTTATCCTGCGCCTGACGGTGGGCGGTATTCTCCTTCCAGGCGGCTATCGCCTCCAGGCTGGACCAATAGGAGACTGAGATGCCGATCTCCTGCCGGGCGCTCTCGAAACCGAGAAAGCCGGGTTGGGTTGATGCGAGTTCAAGCATCGCCTCTGCTGTCTCGGCATAGCCGTTATCACCATCGTTACGG
>JBNKOL010000046.1:0-9073 GCA_050294655.1 Sedimenticolaceae bacterium | reverse complement strand
GGTTACTCATACTCAGGATAAGGGTATCGGCGTTATCTTCTGGCAGTCGCAGCCCGATCTCTACGAGTCGGTGGTGAAGGGGCAACCCCACCCCGCGAAGATCACCCCGCGTTCACAGGCGGGTGCCTGCGAGAATCATCTTTAGGGAACCTCTGATCAATTCATGATTCGGTGTGTGGTGGCTGAAATGCTCCGGCTCTGTGTTGAAAAGCTTCGCAAGAGCCAGCTATGACGTGCGCTTTTCGCCTTGATCCGGCGTATTTCATTTCACCACACCCTCGATCCAGAATTAATCAGAGGTTCCCTAACTTTTACGCCGTCGGATCTCCTGAACCAGTTCCAACGCGGATTGATCGCAAGGCGGTAATTCAGCATCCGAAGCTGCCAGTGGCGTGGTCCTTTGTCCCCACCTCAGTAGGTGGGCGCACCAGGTCAGGCCGCCACCGAATGCAGGCATCAGGATATTGCTTGCGGCTGTTACCCGCCCTTCTTCCAGTGCCTCGACCAAGGCTATTGGGGCCGTCGCCGCCGACATATTGCCGTAGCGATGGATGTTGATGAAGACCTTCTCTGCTGGGACCCCGGTCCGTTTTACCAGTGCTTCAATGATCCGGAGATTGGCCTGATGAGGTACCACAAGGTCAACCTCATCGACGGACGAAGCCGACTTCTCAAGCACATCAACACAGGCTTCCGCCATGCCTTTGACCGCCCGTTTGAAGATCTCCTGTCCTTCGAAATTCCATTGGGTGTCGCCAAGCATCATGCCCTGATTGGCATATTCGACACCCCAGCCGCGTAGACTGAGAATGTCCCTAACCTCCCCGTAGCAGCCAATTGCTTCCGCCATGACGCCCTGTGGTTGTTCGCTTGACTCAAGAAAAAAGGCGGCGGCGCCGTCACCAAACAACACCGCTACATTACGGTTGTTCCAATCCATGAGCGGCGAGATGACCTCTGCTCCAATGACCAGGGCATTACGTACCACCCCTGTACGAATCATGCTGGTGGCTGCCGTCAGTGAATAGAGAAAGCTGGTACAGGCGGTGTTCAGGTCCATACAGGCTGCGTTGTTGGCGGCCAATAGTTTTTGCAGTCCCGAGGCTGTATTGGGGCAGATGCTGTCCGGGGTGGTTGTGCCAAAGACAATTAAATCCACATCTTCAGCTGTTTTGCCCGCTGCGGCCAAGGCGCGCTGAGCCGCCACATGGGCCAGTTGTGAAACGGTGACATGAGAGATGCGACGCTCCTGCATGCCGGTGCGTTTGCGAATCCACTCATCATCTGTATCGAGAAAGGTAGCAAGATCATCGTTGGTGAGAACGGCGGGTGGAAGACACTTTCCCCAGCCGGTAATTGCGGCATAGCTCATTATTTACCTATCTATTGTTAATCGTGGATTGTTAATGCATTGAATGTCCGACAACTGTTTGCCATAGCCGGTATGGCAAAGCTGCTTCTGAGTGGCGTTGTGAAAAATTCGAACCGAGGAAAGCATGAATTCGTGAAGTCAGTGTGGAGAGATCGCCCTGTCGATTGCCGTTACTAGCCGACTTGTTCCAGGGATCCTAAGATAACCTGGCATTTGTCTCAAGTCATCGCCACTAATTTGAACTGCTCGACATGGGGTGATTGAGGGGAAGAGGTGACTTGAAATGGGAATCTTTATCCTGCCAGGATTTGGAACCTCTGATTAAATCTGAAGCAGGCGGTGAGATATGAAACGTACCGCATCGTGGTGAAGGCGCATGTATCAGCTGGCTATTGCGAAGCAGTTTTTAACACAGGACCGTAGCATTTCAGTCGCAAGACACCGATTCATGAGTTGATCAGAGGTTCTCAAGGAATCTCCCCAACGTATCGAATATGGGAGTCAGAATGAGGTTCGAAAGCTCCCCTGCCTACGTGAGTCGAGACGGCGTTTGGTCGTACGGAAACGTCTCTCGGCGAGTTAGCCGACTTCCTGTGAGAGGGTGATCAATGTCTCTACCGTTTCTGGGCAGAAGTGAGTGCCGGACTCCCGCTTGAGCACGACGACGGCATATTCCTGAGCCATTCCCTGTCGGTAGGAGCGGGTGGTCGTCATGGCGTCATAGGCATCGACCACCGCGATGATGCGGCTGATCAACGGGATACGGTTGCCTATGAGGCCATCGGGGTAGCCGCTGCCGTCCCAGTTTTCATGGTGGTGGAGGACGCACTCGGCGACCTGCTCAAGCAGCAGATCGCCGAGACTGCGCAGCATATCGGCGCCAATTGCCGGATGGGTCTTGATGACCGCGTACTCTTCAAAGGTGAGCCGGGACGGTTTGAGGAGGATCTGGTCAGGTATGCCGATCTTGCCGATATCGTGAAAGCCGGCGGCAAGTGACAATATCGTCATCTGTCGATCGTCCATCGACATCCGGCGCCCCATCGCCTCCGCCAGATTGACCACCCGTTTACAGTGCTCTTCGGTATAGCTGTCTCTTGCTTTCAGGGCATGATGAAGGATGGCTTCTAGCTTGAAACCCACGAGGTGCTCAAGCAACGAAGTTCCTTGCCCGATGTTATGTATGAGAGGGTCGAGGTCCATTGAATTACTGTGTTTCTATTGAAATCAATAGTGGGCCCAGTTGACATAAATTTCACCTGAAGATTTGTCAGGTAATTGTGGTGATGACACCCTCTGTTGTGCGGATTTGCCCATGGATTTCGTGCTTCAGGCGAATGGAGCGGTGATCAGCTGTTGGTCCATTGGGCGAGGAGCTTCGCAGGGCACGGCCTATACTTACTGTAGGCGATTAATGTCGACGCAAAACGAGCGTTTTTTTATACGGAGGAGACAGCCATGGTCAAAAGCGGCAGCAGGGTTCTGGTCGGTGCTCCCGACCCTGAACTGAAGACCTCGCCCATCCTCGACGGCGAGGATTTGGCCTATTACTCGCTTGAGGCGGAGGAGGGGGACGGCTTCTGCTATTTCAACGACCAAACCTTTGCCCTCGGCGACTTTGTCTGCAGTGGCAATGAACTGTTGCGTTGCGAAGGGCTCGGGGTATGGCTTCGCGAGGGGAGCTGTTTCAAGGATGGCTAACGCTGTATAGCCCAACCTAGGAGTTTCCCCTCTGTGGTTGCGCGGTGGTGCGCTCTGTGAGGCATCAGCGGATGTAGGCCTCGGTGGCGTAACGCCGCATCATGCGCAGGCTGTTGAAGTAGTAGGCGTTCTTGCTGATGGCGCCTTTCATGACCTGAATCCAGCCCTGTTGGTTGTCGCGATAGAGCGGCAGTACCACATGTGCCAGCTTGTAGTAGAGGGATTCGGCGTCCTCTTGGTCCAGATCCGGTATCTCCGGCGTGCCAATGGCCCAGCCGGTGACCTGCTCGATGCAACCCTCCACCCACCAGCCATCCAGAATGCTCAGATTGGGTACACCGTTGAGCGCCGCCTTCATGCCGCTGGTGCCGGATGCCTCCATGGGGCGCTTCGGGGTGTTGAGCCAGATATCGGCGCCGGAGACCAGGAGCAGCGCCAGCGACATGTCGTAGTCCGGCAGGAATACCCAGTTGCAATCGCCGCTGGCTGCGTTGCATAGAGCCGGTATCGTTTGCAGCAACGCCTTGGCCGGCTTGTCTTTGGGATGAGCCTTGCCAGCCATCACCAGTTGAAAGGGTTGCTCCTGGGCAATATGCCACAGGCGCTCGGGGGCGAAGAAGAGTAGGTCAGGTCGTTTGTAGGCCGCGATACGCCGGGCAAAACCGATGATCGGTAGTGTCGGGTCGAGGACTTTGCCGGTAAGCTGTTCCACCCGTTCGATCAGGGCCTGTTTGGCTTGCTGATGCGCCTGCCAGATCTCCTCATCCGGGATCTGATCGGCGCGGACCAGGATTTCCGGCTCATGGCGCCAGGTCGGCAAATGTTGATCATAGAGCTCCTGCATGCTGGTGGCGGTCCAGGTCGAAGGGTGGACGCCGTTGGTGATGGCGTGAACCCGGTAGCCGGGAAACAGCTGCCTGGAGGTTTCCGCGTGGGATTTTGTCACGCCGTTGACATAGCCGCTCAGAGAGAAGGCCAGCTGGGTCATGTTGAGTCGTTCCTGGCCGGCCAGGGGGCGTACTACCGACTGCTCGATATAGTCACCGAGCAGCCGCTCCACTAGCTCGTAGGAGAACTTGTCGTGTCCCGCCTCCACTGGTGTATGAGTAGTGAACAGACAGAGATCCCGAACCCGGTTGATATCGTAGGAGAGGGCGGTAGCGGGTCGATCTCCTGTCGCGCGCGCCGACGCCCACAGCAGTTCCAGGGCCAGCAGTGCGGAGTGGCCCTCGTTCATATGATAGGTGTGGATCTCGAAGCCGAGCGCCCGCAGCATACGTACGCCGCCAATGCCGAGCACGATCTCCTGCTGCAGTCGATAGGCCTCGCCACCGCCGTAGAGGTTATCAGTGATCCGGCGATCCTCCGCGGCATTCTCCTCCAGGTCGGTATCGAGCAGCAGAACCGGCACCTGATAGCCGGTGCCGCCCTCGATGGCGTAGAGCCAGGCCTGCACCCAGACGTCATGGCCCTCGATGGGGACGCTGATCTTGGCCCGCAGTGGTGGGCACCAGAGCTGGGGGTCCCAGGGATCGGGGCTCTCCTGCTGCAAGCCGTTCTCATCGATGCGTTGCTGGAAATAGCCCTGCCGGCTGACCAGCGTCACTCCCACCAGGGGCAGTTCGAGATCGGCCGCCGAGCGCAAGGTGTCCCCCGCCAGCACCCCCAACCCGCCACTGTAGGTGGGGATGTCGGTGTGCAGACCGATCTCCATGGAGAAGTAGGCGATCGACCGACGACGCAGGAAGGGGGTGAAGATTGCGCGTTTCATTCTCTGGATGTCACTTGTGGGCGGAGTGGTGTCGATCCGCCCCGCCTTACTGTCCAGCATAGACCAACGGGCATAAAAAACACCCGCCCGGAATTGAGTCAGTGACAAAGCCGGCTTCCGGGAAAGGCAAAGTCGGGAGAGCGTTCTTGGTAAAAAATGATCTTTCTTGAGGGACAAACCGGACAGATATCTCTCTAATTAAGATATCCATATCGCGTCGTCCCTACACTATGCAGCAGGGGCGACAGACTTATCCGGACGGTCGCCCTGCTGGAGTATTGAATCCCTATGGCCTCGAATCCCAATCCATCAAATCTCGATATCGAAGAGGTGCTGAATGCGCCGGGGCAGGCCGTTGGAGGCCGGCGCTGGCGTTGGTGGGTCTATCTGCTGGGCGTGCTGGCGCTGGCCCTGTTGGCATATTTCGGGTGGCCGTCCTCCAGCGGTACGGCTCTGGGTTACGAAACCCGAGTCGTAAAGACCGGCGATATCACGGTCACCGTGACCGCTACCGGCACGCTGCAGCCGATGAACCAGGTGGACGTGGGCAGCGAGCTCTCCGGTACCGTGGACGAGGTGTTGGTGGACTACAACGATCGGGTGGTGGCGGGTCAGGTATTGGCTGAGCTGAATACCGATCGTCTTGCGGCGGATGTGGTCGAGGGACGCGCCTCCCTGGCTTCGAAGCGGGCCAAACTGCAGGAGGCGAGGGCAACGGTACTGGAGACCCGGCTCGCCTTCGAGCGCTGTGAAAAGCTGGCGGCGCGCCAGCTCTGCTCGGGTGAAGAGTTGGATACGGTGCGGGCCAAAGCGGTGCGGGCCAAGGCGGTGGCGGCCAGTGCGGAGGCCGAGGTGGCGGTGGCGAAGGCGACCCTGGAGGGCAAGGAGACCGAGCTGAAGAAGGCCAGCATCCACTCCCCCATCGACGGCCTGGTGCTGCTGCGTCAGATCGAGCCGGGACAGACCGTGGCTGCCTCGTTGCAGGCTCCGGTGCTCTTCACCCTGGCCGAGGATCTGACTCAGATGGCGCTGCATGTGGCGGTCGACGAGGCCGACGTGGGTCAGGTCTCAGCGGGTCAGGTGGCTGAGTTCACTGTCGATGCCTATCCGGATCGCCGCTTCCCGGCTACCATCACCCAGGTGCGATTCGCACCGCAGACCGTCGAGGGGGTGGTCACCTACGAGACCCTGCTCTCGGTGGATAATGCGGATCTCTCTCTGCGCCCCGGCATGACCGCTACGGCAGTGATCACCGTGCAGAAACTCACCCAGGTGACCCTGTTGCCCAATGCGGCTCTGCGCTTCAGCCCGCCAACGAACAATATCCGTCGAAGTAGCGGCCGAGGCCTCTTCGGTTCGCTCTTTCCACGACCGCCGATGGCGACCCGGCGTGGCAACCAGAACCAGAACGGGGGGCAGCGGGTATGGGTGCTACGGCAGGGTGAACCCAGTCCGGTGGCAGTGAAGACCGGTGCCAGCGACGGCAAATTCACTCAACTGCTCGACGGCGATCTGACGCCCGGAAGTGAGGTTATCGTGGATACTCTCGGGACCGGAAAATGACTTTGCCAGAGCGGACGAAACCGCCTGCGCTGATTAGGTTGCGTCAGGTCACCCGGGTCTATGGAGAAGCTCAGGCGGCGGTACACGCCCTGCGGGGTATCGACCTCACCATCGAGCGGGGCGACTTTCTGGCCCTGATGGGCCCGAGTGGCTCCGGCAAATCGACCTGCATGAATATCCTCGGTTGTCTCGACATGCCGACCCGTGGCGAGTATCGGTTCGAGGGCGTGGACGTGGGCGGACTCTCCCGGGATCAGCGGGCGTTGTTGCGGCGGCACGCGATCGGCTTCGTCTTCCAGGGTTTCAACTTGCTGGCCCGCACCTCGGCGCTGGAGAATGTGGAACTGCCGCTGGTCTATCGCGGTATGCCGGCAGGAGAGCGGCACGCTCGAGCACGCCGCGCGCTGGAAGAGGTCGGGCTTACCGGGTGGGAGGCTCATGCGCCCAACGAACTCTCCGGCGGTCAGCAGCAGCGGGTGGCGATCGCGCGCGCCATCGTCACCCGTCCGGCTGTGCTGTTCGCCGATGAGCCGACCGGAAATCTGGATACCGCCCGTAGTCTGGAGATCATGCAGCTGCTGACGCGCTTCAACCAGGAGCAGGGCATCACTATCGTGATGGTTACCCATGAATCGGAGATGGCCGCCTACGCCAACCGGGAGATCCATTTTCTCGATGGCCGCATCGATGATGCGGTGAAAGCGGCGGAGAGCGCCTGATGCTGCAAAATGCCCTATTGCTGGCTCTGCGCGCTATCCGGCGCAATCTGATGCGTTCGGCCCTGACCGTGCTCGGCATCGTCATCGGCGTGGCCTCGGTGATCATCATGGTCAATCTGGGCAATGGCGCCACCGCTCAGGTCTCCCAGCGGATCGCCAGTCTCGGCAGCAATCTGCTGATGGTGAGGCCAGGCCAGCGGCTCGGCCATGGTCAGCGTAGCGAGGCCAAGGCATTCGATCTGGACGACGTGGAAGCCATCACCCGGGAAGTGAACGGGATCGCCGCCGTCGCGCCCAGCGCTTCCAAGTCATTGACAGCCATCTACGGCAACCGCAACTGGTCGACCACCCTGAGCGGCACCGACAACGGCTACTTTCCGGTCGGTAACTGGCGCTTCGCCCGTGGACGTGCCTTCAGCGACAGCGAGTTGCGGGCCGGTGTGGCGGTCTGCATCATCGGCGACGCGGTACGCAAGGAGTTGTTCGGCGGTCAGGATCCGTTGGGTGAGAAGCTGCGCCTCAACAAGCTGGCCTGCCAGGTGATCGGTCTGCTGGAACCCAAGGGACAGTCGGCTGGCGGACGCAATCAGGACGACCAGGTGCTGATCCCCCTGCGCACCTTCTGGCGCCGGGTGGCGGGGGACCGGGATGTGGCTATGATCTATGTTTCGGCGCGGGAGGGTTACTCCACCTCCAAGGTGCAGCGCGATATCGAGCTGCTGATGCGGGAGCGTCGCCGCATAGGTGTCACGCAGGACGACGACTTCAACGTGCGTGACATGAAGGAGATCGCCGAGGCGCTCACCGGCACCACCAAGATCCTTACCACCCTGCTCGGCGCGGTGGCGGCGGTCAGTCTGCTGGTGGGGGGGATCGGCGTCATGAACATCATGCTGGTCTCGGTCACCGAGCGCACCCGGGAGATCGGCATCCGCCTGGCCATCGGCGCCCAGGAGCGGGATGTGCTGCTGCAGTTTCTGGTCGAGGCGGTGGTGCTCTCCTCCCTTGGCGGCGTGATCGGTATTCTGCTGGCCATCCTCGCCTCCCTGGTGCTCGCCAACCTCCTGGATATGCCGTTGGTGCTCAGTCTGGGCATCATGCTGTTGGCTTTTTTCTTTTCCGCCCTGGTGGGAGTGATCTTCGGCTTCTTTCCGGCGCGAAAGGCAGCCCGACAGGACCCCATCGAAGCGCTTCGATACGAGTAGCACGGACAAATGAGTCATTCTGGAGAAGAGACTGGAATCCAGTGCTGTCATGGCAATGGGGTCATGGTTTCGGGCAGACGCAGGAATGAGCGACCTGGATTAACTTTGGGAACTTCTGAATAAGTCCGGGCTGAATGGATTGTCGAAAAAAATGGGTCGATTCAGGGCGCACCTCAAGGGTGCTTCCTGCGGGGTATGAAACCTGTGAGCGCAGCGAACACATCAACTAAAACTGTTGTGGGTTAGTGATCCTTTGGCTGAGAAATATGGGTAATCAGGTTCTGATTTAACCCCTTTCGGATCGTGGAAGTGCTGATGCAAGTGCAACTGCAACGCATGTAGCGACGGTTTCAGACCCTGCCGAGGGAACTGACGTTGGAATGGTGCATCCCCTTCGAATCGAACGTAGGGAGTCGCCTCGTTCCGAAGCGAGCCTTTGCTCTCCGCGGTGTCGTTTCTTCCGTCGCCACCACCGGAAACGGCAGTTGACCGCTCTATCGAGGAACCAGCTTCATCAAGCGTATAAATATTTTTTTTAACTCACCACAATACCCTTCAAGTGGGTGGGTTTTCCCTATTCCACCCGCTGTACTCCTATTTGGGTAATCGATATATGGCCAGGGTTTCAAGCGGTCGACCTGCGAGCCTGAAGCATATTTTTTTGTCCGGGAGGAAGATGCTCGTGTTGCAAGAGTTACCCAGGCGTATTTTTCCACCTGACCCCATAGCTCAACCTGTTGCT